>CAYUTV010000001.1:0-20345 GCA_964447745.1 uncultured Planctomycetia bacterium
TCAAAATCCACAACCACTCCCATCGAATCGAGGCCACTTGATTCCATCACCACACGAACCTTCCAGTCATGGCCGTGCCGCGGCTCATAGGTGCCGTCGTACAACTTGAGTGCGTGCGCCGCGGAGAATTCTCCGTCGACCTCAACTTGGAACATAATCCCCGACCTTGGCCACGAAAGGAATGGGCCTTCCAAGAAAACGTTCCCCCAACACCCTAAACTGCTCCGGTTCGTCTGAGACGTAGAACTGCGTCTCAGAGCGCGTGTCCTGGGCTTGGTTCTGCGCGTTGAGCTTCGAGAGAAGCTCCGCCGCCTCCTTGGCCGTTTCTTTTGCGGAATTGATGAGCTGCACCTTGTCTCCGATAATATTTTGAATGACTTCCGTCAACAACGGGTAATGCGTGCATCCCAAGATCAGCGTGTCGATGCCGAATGCCTTTAAGGGGCTCAGGTATGTTTTCGCGACCTTTTCCACCACCTCGCCCTCCAGCCAGCCCTCTTCGACAAACGGGACAAACAAGGGGCACGCCTCGCTATAAACCTTTACCCCGGAATCGAAACGTTTGAGATTGGCTTCGTAGGAACCGCTGCCGATCGTGGCCTTCGTTCCAATGATGCCGATGCGTCCGTTTTTAGTTTTGGAAAGCGCCTGACGCGCACCCGGCTCAATGACGCCGATAATGGGAATGGAGGAACGCTCCTTCAGCGCGTCCAAACTCAAACTCGACGCGGTGTTGCAGGCGACGATCACCATTTTGGTATTAAAGCTGTTCAAAAACTGAACGTTATCCAGGGAAAACTTCGTGATTGTTTCTTTGGATTTGGTTCCGTACGGCAAATGTGCCGTATCGCCGAAATACACGATTTCTTCCGCCGGCATTTGGACACGCACCTCTTTCAAAACCGTCAAGCCGCCGATCCCCGAATCAAAAATTCCGATGGGCCTTACGCCGCCCGGCACGACCGTGTTACTCATTCTCACTCCAAAAAGTAAATCCGTTGGTTGCATCAAATTCTTTTTTATACCGCAAAATGGCTCTCGCGATCGCAACCGCCATCTCTTCCCGGTACTGAGGATCCACCAGTCGACCCTCGTCGCCTTCGTTAGAGATATACCCCGTTTCAACTAGCACCGCAGGGCACTCCGTCCATTTTAAGACATAAAACAGCGCGTCTTTTACCCGAAGAGGCCCGGTATCGACGTTTTCGCCGACATCCTCGCGAAGCCATTCTGCCAATTTAACAGAAAGACGCCTGTTGGCCGAGCTTTGCAAATCCCAATGCATCGTCTTCAGCTCATGCGAAGGGTTCGTCCAATATAGCGAACGAGAATAAGGTTCCGTGTTTTCCGCCCTCTGCACCGCGAGTGCATGATGATCGGCCGTATCGGACAGGTAATACACTTCGAATCCATTCAATGTATTGGTGGTGGACGCATTCACATGAATACTGACAAATAAGTCCGCTTCTTTTTTGTTGGCGACTTTCGCCCTCGCGGCCAAAGGAATAAAAACATCCGTATCTCTGGTCATGATGATTCGCAGGTCCGATCCTTCCAATTGTTTTTTCACGCGAAGCGCGACGTCCAGAGCAATGTCCTTCTCGCGAGTGCCTTTGGCGCTAATGGCTCCGTAATCCCTGCCTCCGTGTCCCGGATCAAGAACAATGACGCGCACACTCTTGGCGGTAGGCGCGCGAAACACCGCAGAGCGCTCAAGCTCTTCAAGGTGCGGCGACAATGACGCCGGAGCAACAACCACCCCTTCATGGAGCAATACCGGTTCGCTCAACTGCAGCAATCGACCATCGGTCCATGCGTACTCACTGCCGATATGAAGCATCAATGACTTATGGCCGGACATAAGCGTGTAATTCTTTAAAAAAGGATCCCATTGAATGCCAAAAGCATATAAAGAGGCCACGTCATTAAGGCGAATGTAAGGACGGCCGTTGATCAACAAGGCCTCCTTTTGGGAGAAGCCCGTCCCGGTGAAAATAAAGACCTGCGCAAGGCATAGCAGGCCTATCATAAGTCCTTTTTTTTGAAGCATTTTGGCACTCTCCGGCACCTTTTTTATACCATATTTTAATAGAAACATAAAGGTGAGCCCGATATAATGAACCGCATGTTTAAGTACGATCCGTTTCAAGAAAAATCCATCGCGGCCATAGACGAAGGTAAGTCAGTGCTCATCTCCGCTCCCACGGGCGCCGGTAAGACGGCGATCGCGGAATATGCGATCGTGAAAGCTCTGACACGCAATGAGCGTGTGATTTATACCGCCCCCATTAAGGCTCTGAGTAACCAGAAATACCGTGATTTCTCCGCACGCTACCCCGATCAAGTGGGCATTCTCACGGGTGACGTCAGTCTGAATCCACAGGCCCCCCTCATCATCATGACCACCGAGATTTACCGAAATCAGTTGTTTGAGGATCCTGAGCGGCTTAAAAAAACGAGCTGGGTAATCTTTGACGAAGTGCATTTCCTGGACGATATTGAACGCGGGACCGTTTGGGAAGAAGCCATTATGTTTTCTCCGGAGCATGTGCGTTTTCTGGCCCTTTCAGCCACGGCCCCAAACATCGAAGAACTTGCCGAATGGATTCGCAGTATTTTAAATCACCCAATTGAAGTCATTATCGAAACACATCGCCCAGTCCCCTTGAAACACATGTTCCAGTGTCAGGGACGAATTTTTGACGACGCGCGTGACCTTCGCAAAGACGGCTACATGGGACAGGACAGCTGGCCCTCCGGAAGAGACGCGCAGCACCGCCCGCATAAAAACCGTTTTCAGCGGCGTGGTAACTTCCGCCAGTTTCTGCGAGCTAAACCCAATCGCACCGACGACTTGATCCATTACTTACTCGCCCAAAAACAACTACCCTGTTTGTACTTTGCGTTTGGACGCAAACGCGCCGAAGAGTTGGCGTGGGAACAGCAAAAATTTGATTTTCTCACACAGGATGAAAAAACTGAAGTGACCCAGCTCTATGCACGTTTATGCGAAAAATTTGATCTTCTAAAAGAACAAAGTGCCATTGAAATGAAAACGCTCGTGGAGCGTGGCATCGCATTTCACCACGCAGGCATGTTGCCCACGCTCAAAGAAGTTATTGAGCAACTTTTTACGTCCAAGCTCATCAAATTTATCTCCACCACCGAAACCTTTGCGCTAGGCATCAACATGCCCGCCAAAACGGTTGTCTTTGACGAATTGAGAAAATTTTATGGAACGGGCTTTAATTTTTTAAGGACACGCGATTACTTTCAGATGGCCGGACGAGCGGGACGGCGCGGAATGGATAAAACGGGCTTCGTGATTTCAAGAATCAATCCGCACGAAATGCCCTACCATACGCTGATGAAGGTTATCTTTGGAGAGCCCGAGGCCATCGAGAGCCAGTTCAATTCCTGCTATGCAACCCTCCTAAATCTTTACAGTCAATTTGGGTCAAAACTTCTCGATATCTATCCCCGTTCTTTTCATTTCTTTCAATCAAACCGTAAAGGACGCCTGAAAGGCGTAGCCGCCATAGAAAGAAAGCTGGCACTTCTTCGGGACATGGGTTATCTCGCCGAAGACACGCTCACGCAAAAAGGTGAATTTGCGTCGTGGATGTATGGCTATGAGTTAGCTCTCTCTGAAATGCTAGAAGACGGTTATCTCGATACTCTGGATGCGGTAAAGCTTTCGATTCTTTTATGCGCGCTCATTTTTGAGCCGAGAAAAAATCAGACCTATCGCGCGCTGGCACCAACCATGGCCGCGGTGGAAAAAAAGGTGCTCTTCTACACGAGAAAGATTCAGGCCATGGAATTGAATCACAAAGTCTATCCGCAAATCAAAAATCCTCATTTTCATCTTACGGAAGCACTGGAGGCGTGGCTGGGAGGCGCGGGATTTCACCAGTTAGGCAGGCATACGGACGTGGATGAGGGTGAAATCATCCGGTATTTTCGAATGGTGATTCAGCTGCTTCGTCAGATTAAGCAAGCGCCCCAGGTCACTCCCCGTCTGCGTCAAACCGCCTCATCCGCCATCGAAAAAATTAACCGCGATCTGGTAGATGCCGAGAAGCAACTCCGCAACATGGAGCCCGAAGCTGAGACTTAAGGTTACTTCACCAGCTTTTGCAGTTCCCCGCTCTGAAACATTTCGTGCGCGATGTCGCAACCCCCGATCAACTCCCCGTTGATAAAAATCTGAGGAAATGTCGGCCACTGGGAATAGTCGGGTAACTGGGCGCGGATGTCGGGATTTGCCAGAATATCCACGGTATGATATTTCACGCCCATTTTATTAAAGAGCTCCATCGTTGCCGCCGAAAAACCGCACTGCGGCGCCTGCGGCGTCCCTTTCACGAACAAAACAATCTTGCTCGATTTAATTTCTTTTTCTATGCGCTCCGTCGTAGGATTGGACATGCTTCCCTCTCTATTGTTAATCGATGATCTGTGTTTTGATTTGAACGGCGTGTATTCGTTGATCCATTTCTTTTTCCAGCAAAGCAAAAACCATTTTGTGCTGCGCGATGAGAGACTTTCCGGCAAACATCTTGGATGCGACGCGGATGTCAAAGTGGTCCCCCGTACCTGTCATATCAAAAATGCTGACCTTCGCATCGGGCAGGCCACGCATGATGATCTGCTCTATCTCTTGAGCCGTGATCATGCCAGTCTTTTCCTAAGTGCGTTCTGCTCATCCAATATCTCGCGCGGCAAACGTTCGCCCAGCTGTGTGAAGAACTCCGTCTGATTTTCCACTTCCAGCCGCCATTGCGATTTATCCACGCTTAAAAGATAATCAAGGTATTGCGGAGAAACATCGAGACCTTCTACATTCAGAGCGCCTGGCGCCGGAACATAGCCGATGGGAGTTTCCTTTGCGGCGCCCTTTTGCTCTGTGCGGTCCAGAATCCATTCCAGAACTCGCAGGTTTTCTCCGAACCCGGGCCACAGGTAATCTCCCTTGGGGTTCGTTCGAAACCAGTTGACGTGAAAAATTTTTGGCGGCTGAGTCATGCTTCGCCCCATATCCAGCCAATGGCCGAAGTAATCAGCCATGTGGTACCCGCAAAACGGCAGCATCGCCATGGGATCTCGCCGCATAACCCCGACCTGACCGGTCGCGGCGGAGGTGGTCTCCGAGGCCACTGTGGCACCGACGTAAACTCCGTGTTGCCAGCTAAGCGACTCATAAACCAACGGCGCAAGCTTGGCTTGTCTTCCGCCGAAAATAATGGCGGAGATGGGAACTCCCTCGGGATTGCGCCACTGAGGGGACACCGAGGGGCATTGGGCAATGGGTGCCGTGTAACGGCTATTGGGATGCGCTCCTTTAGTACCTTTTGTAGGGGTCCAGGGATCTCCGCGCCAATCCCAGCCCGAAGAAGGCGGATTCTCAAGACCTTCCCACCACACTGTTTTATCGGCCGCCAAGACGACGTTGGTAAAAATTGTGTTGCTGTGCGTCGCGGCCAACGCGTTGGGATTCGTTTTTTTATTGGTTCCCGGTGCCACCCCAAAAAAACCGGCCTCCGGGTTTACTCCCCACAGACGGCCATCGGGACCGATATGCAACCAAGCGATATCGTCTCCCACCGTCCAAATTTTGTATCCTTTGGCTTGAAACGACGGCGGCGGAACAAGCATCGCTAAATTCGTCTTACCGCACTGACTGGGGAAAGCCGCCGCGACATAGCGCGTCCGGCCGGTCGGGTCTTCGATGCCGAGAATCAGCATATGCTCGGCCATCCACTGCTGTCTTTTTCCCAGATAACTGCCGATGCGAAGCGCCAAGCATTTCTTGCCTAAAAGCGCGTTCCCGCCATAGTTGGACCCAACGCTCCAAATCGTATTGTCTTCGGGAAAATGGCAGATGTACCTTCGGTGGATATCCAGATCCCCTTTGCTATGCAGGCAACGCGTGAACTCATTGCCCGTTCCAAGTTGATCAAGCGCCACCTTTCCCATATGCGCCATGATGCGAATATTTAAGACCACATAAATACTATCCGTAATCTGCACGCCGATTTTGCTGAATTTTGATCCGGGGGGCCCCATAACAAAAGGAACAACGTACATCGTCTTCTTTCGCATGCAACCGCTGTAGATATGCGATAGCTTGGCGTACGCCTCCGCCGGTTCCATCCAATTATTCGTCGGTCCCGCGTCGGCCTTGTGATGCGAACAAATGAACGTGAGGTTCTCAGTTCTGGCGACGTCTCCCGGGTGGCTCCGGTGGTAAAGACAGCCGGGCAATTTCTGCTGATCCAGAAGGGTTATCTCTCCCATCTTAACCGCTACACCTTCCAGGTGCGCCTTCTCAGTGTCGGATCCGTCACACCAATGCACGGTTTCAGGCTCGCAGAGAGACGCCATCTCACTGACCCACTGAGCCAGGTGCGCGTTATGAATCTTGGGTATTTCGAGTGTCGAAGCCATGGCTCCTATTTTACTCTACCCGCGGACCGCCCGCAAATAAAATGGACCCTGTTCACGCGTATCGGGATGCGGTAAGATAAGACTCTATGCGCGTATTTTTTATTGTATGCATGTTATTTGTTTTTGCTTTACCCGTCGCAGCTTCAGAAGCGACGCGGCCCGAAGCGGAAGAATACCTTGCCGACTTCATCCTGAGAAAGACCGTCAAACCGCCGGCCCCCATCACGGCCCCGAGATTACACGAAAAAGCGCTGGAATATGTTTCCAACCGGGAATTCGACAAGGCCGCAAAACTTTACGAAGAGATCGTGCTGATCGATCCCAATGACGATCAGGCATATCTAATCCTCGGACACATCCATCTACTCAACGCCGAGTTTGATAAAGCGGAAGCTGCGTTCACCAACGCCGTGGATATTGATACGCAGAACATGAACGAGATAACGCCTTTTTACGAAAATATGATTCTTCGGGATCCGGACGACGACAAGGCTCGCACCTATTTGGGGTACGCCTATCTTATTCTGGGTGAATACCTGAGCGCTCAGGCCGCGTTTAAGGATGCGCTGGAACTCAATCCCGCAAACGGCTTAGCCAGGCAGGGTTTGGGATACATCCAAAGCCGCGCGGGAGGCGCGTCTCAATAATCGCCGGGTTTTCTTCTGAATTCTTTTTTCTGGGAATGAATCTTCTTCGACGCCAACATTTTTTCCTTAGCGCGGCGGGATCGTTTGCGCTTTTGGCGGCGGATCTTCTCGATCTCCTGCCTCTTCGCGCTAAGAACTCCCGAGACGCGCGCCTCTATCTTCTCAAGCAAAAGACGGCGCGCCAAAAAACGGTTCAAGGCCTGTGACCTCTCCTGCTGGCATTTCACCTCAAGACCCGTCGGTTGATGCCGCAACACCACGCATGTGGAAACCTTGTTTACATTCTGACCGCCTTTGCCGCCGGATCGAATGAAGGTTTCTTCAAAATCCGACTCTTTGATGTTGAGGCGATCCATTTTTAACCGGAGATCGTCGATTTTCGCCTGTGACACAGGGTAAATCGTCATGTCAGTCTAGGGCGGGTAAAAAAGCTTTCTTGCGGTAGTATTTCAATTCTTCGATAGATTCGAGAATATCATCGGTCACACGGTGAGTTTGCTTTTTCTCACGCGGCATTTTATGTCCGTCTCCGTACCAGCGGACCACCAACTCTTTCACAGAACTCACATCAATGACCCGGTAATGCAGGTACGACTCGAGCTTAGGCATATATTTGACGAGAAAACGCCGGTCCTGCCAGATGGTGTTGCCGCACAGGGGTGCAGTCTTCTCTTTGCAGTGGATTTTGATGAAATCCAACGCCAGCTTTTCCGCTTTCTTCAAGGAAATCTTGGATTCGGTGCACGCCTTGGTGAGGCCGGATTTCTTGTGGTGAAACTTGCTCCACGCCTCCATCCCGGAGAGAACTTTGGCGCTATGATGAATCGCGATCGACGGGCCTTCGGCGATGATGTTGAGCTCACTATCCGTGACCACGACGCCTATTTCAAGTACGGTGCACTTCTTCGGATCCAACCCCGTCATTTCAAGGTCTATCCAAACAAGGTTTGTTTTCTTTTGCTTGCTAGACAACTTCGTTTCTTCCTTCCATATTTTTTGGGTACGAATCCCTATCGCGAATACGGTAGTCTACCACGATGAGCCTGGATTGTCGTCATCAGACGCCGTTATCCCAACCGGCCATCATGGTGCCCCCTAAAAAACCCGCCTGATTAATGCTTACGGTATCGCTGGATGTCGGTCCGCCGGGCAAATCGTTCCCGTAGGCCGTTACCTCCCACAACTCCATCGGAATATTGATCCCCAACACGTAAGTAAAATGGCCTGTCTGGCCCCCGTTCGTCAGAGATTGAACGCAATAATCCAGATTACACCCGCCCACCGAAAAATTGACGGTGCTGTAGGTTCCATTCTGAGCGTAAAACCGGAGGAGGGCGTGCCGCGTGGCGGTGAGATGGCGGATGGCTTCTATTTTGTACGTTTGTAAAACCTGTGCTTGATAAACAGGAACAGCCAGTCCGGCCAAAACGCCCACAATAATAATGACGATGAGAATTTCAATAAGAGTGAACCCGTTCTTATGAAATTTCAGTGTCTGCAATAGAGTCAGGGCCGCTTGGTGAAAACTAAATTGGTGGAGGCGGCGAGAATTGAACTCGCGTCTCTAACTTATGAGTCTGTAGCTTCTACATGCTTAGCTGGTCATTTAGATTTCCCGTTCAAACTCGAACCAGCCAGATTTTGAACGGTAAGCCCTTGATCGCTCTCGCTTAATCTGACAAAGGCGAAACAGATTAAGCCAGCCTGCTGTCAACGCCCGATCCCACCCCGCAGACGAGGATAGGTGGACGGCTAGCCGTTATTAGGCGGCTAGGCGGAACGCCATAGGTGCCGCGAAAGGCACCTGCATCATGTTTTTATTGGCGTTTATTTTTTGTCAGGTGTTTAAGGAGGCCTCCCGACAACCTCCGCATGCCACTATCAGATCAAAGAGCTAGATCGATACCTGTCGCCCCCGGCAAAAAGCTTGCCGGGTCTCCGATTCGGCAAAGCCGAATCTACGACCCCAGCATTTATCTAACTCATCAAGTCGCGCTTTTTGCCGGGCCAGGCTTCTTTTTGACTGGCCCAAACTTGCGCCGCAAGACATCTCGCCCTTGATGAGATTTTAAAAAATGTTCCCGTCTTCTAGCTTGCTGCAAATTGGGAAAGCTTTCAATTAATAACAGCTTAAAAGGCGCATCACTCTTTGTTGATGAGCTTAACCTATTATTATGATACTTAAGCCTTTTTTCGACGTTCTCCGATACCCCCACATATATTCGTTCATTTTTCAAGCTCTGAAGAATATATACGTCTGTCATTTCCTGTTACGATTCTTCACTGCACGGTCTATTTCGCGGCTCACGGACTGTTTCTTGATATCCGCCCGCTTGTCGTACAATTTTTTTCCTCGGCAAATGCCGAATTCCAGCTTCGCCATTCCCCGCTGGTTGAAATATATTCTAAGCGGAATCAATACCAGCCCTTTCTCCGCTGTCTTGACCCTCAACTTCTCAATCTCTTTTCGGTGAAGGAGTAGCTTCCGCTCGCGGTGCGGGTCCAGTTCTTCATGCCCGCTGCTCATGGGGTATGGCGCGATATAACAATTATACAGAAAGACTTCGTTTCCTACAAGGCGGGCAAACCCTCCGGAAAGACTGACGGTCGCCGTACGCAGTGATTTAACCTCACAGCCCTTCAAAACAATACCGGCCTCATGCTTCTCCAGGATGAAATAGTCCCGAAATGCCTCGCGGTGTGTGGTGACCTGCGCTTCCTGAGTTTTTTTCTTCTCTTTCACGAGGGTAATATAACATATTAAACCTGTCGGGGAAACGGTGCCAAGAGCGGGCTTTGTGAACCTGTTTTGAAGCTTCGGCATGCTATAATGTTTTTTATGAAAAAATATGCCTCATTTATGTGTCTTTTTGTTCTTTCCTTGACTGCGGCTGACGCCGGTGCGGCAGAGCGGAGTTTTGCCTCCGCGGATGACTCGGTTCTTACAGAACTCCAACGCATGCACAACCACGCGGATTTGCTTGTCGAACAAGGCAAGATTCGTGAGGCGCTTAAGGTTTATGACGAGATCCTGCTTTATGAGCCCGACGATGAGGCCGCCTATGTGAACATGGGCGCTCTCTATATGGTGCTGGGTTTTTACGGCAAGGCGGAAGATAGTTTTTTGAACGCGCTGCACATCAACCCCGAAAACGAGGTTGCCGTCCTCGGGCTTGAAAAAATTCACAACCCGGATAGCTCCCCGGATTTAGCGCCACGAACCGAACAGCCGCGCACAGAGGACGCTCCAATTCTTACCCGCGACCAACAGATTCAGCTCGCGCTAAAAAAAGCGGGTCTTTACACAGGCAATCTCGATGGCAAGGTC
This sequence comes from uncultured Planctomycetia bacterium, assembly GCA_964447745.1. Lineage (GTDB taxonomy): Bacteria > Omnitrophota > Gorgyraeia > 2-02-FULL-51-18 > 2-02-FULL-51-18 > CAYUTV01. Next base: position 10,426 of record CAYUTV010000001.1, read on the forward strand.
GGCCCTCAAACCACCCAGGCGATTCTTAAATTCCAGGATCAGCACGGACTCCGTTCCGACGGCAAAGTAGGCGCCAAAACCTGGGCTGCCTTATCTCCCTACCTCAGCACGGAAACCGCAGAATAAGCATTCCGCAGTAATTCCGTTTAGCGATATTTTATAACTCTATTTATAACAATAGGTTATAATTCACCTATCAAACCTCGTGTATACTTTATTTAGTATCATACAAGGACACCTATCGCCCAAGATGCTGAATCTTATAGATGTCAAACAGCCGGTCACGCACAAGCGCCTTTCCTCGCGCATTCCCCTTAGACAGGACCTGAACTCCGCCGATTGCATGATCGAAAACCCGGTTAACCGTCATTTTTCTTCCGGGCTGATTGCCGACATCTCAAGAAATGGACTGTGTTTTGCCTCTTCGGAAAATCTGGCGCCAAATACGGTGGTTAAGGTAATCTTTAAAGACGATGTCACCCGGGCAAACGTGGTGGTATGGGCGTGCATACTGGCAGAAAAAAGCGTCTCACCGCTACAAAAATTTTACATTTTTAACCGTGAAAATTTTCGCCAAAAAGGCCTCGGCATCCTCCGAATGAAGTTTTACCGGTGTGTCCGCTGCTACTCATTCAATACCTCGGAAGCGTTCGATAGTTTTTATGACCGCGTCTTAAGCGATTTCAACCTAAAGAAAGTTCGGGCGCGGCAGGCTCACAGCCATGAAGGTTTCTTTGCCAAAAAACGGGTTGTTTATAAAGTGGCAGAAACCGTCGAAGAGCGTGAAGCGGCTTACCGCCTGATCTATCAAGAATACGCTGCCAGAAAATTTACCGTACCCAATGAATACGGGATGCTGACCACCCCTCACCTTTTGATTCCCAGCACCAAAACCTACATTGGCGTTTACCGGGGTGAGGTTGTCTGCACGGCTTCTTCGGTTGTGGACACGGCCTTTGGCCTGCCGATGGATTCGCTGTACGGCGAAGAACTCAAACCGCTCAGAGAGCCTGACCGCAAATTAGTCGAGATCACTCTGCTAGCCACCAAGAAAGACATGTTTTCCGCGGGTGCCTTTTCTCTGCATGATTCCAAAAAAATGTCTGTTCTCTTCAAGCTCTTCCGCTATCTTGTCAGGGATAACATGACCCAACACGGCGTCACAGACATCGTCATTTCCGTTAATCCTAAATATTCCAAATTGTACGGCTATCTCTGCTTTAAAACCATCGGAGCGCTAAAAATGTACCCCAATTTCAACGATCAACCGGCGTTGGGTTTACACCTCAATTTGAGAGAAGTGACGAATCCCGGGATCATGAAAGGAATTAATAGGTGCGCATTATCCCAGTTCTTTTTTAGAAAGGGCTTGAAGGGAATACCGTCCACCCGATTGGATTCACCGGCGCTTTCCGCGTCGGACTTGGACATTCTTTTCCGTAAGAAATCGGATCTGGCGACACGATTGGAGCGTTCGGAGCTGTTTCGTCTTTACGCGAATTTCGAAGAATTGCGGGAATGGATACGTTCGCTCCCGTCCTGGAAAGCCGTTTCTAACTGTAGCGTCCCGGCGAAATAATATTGTTGGGGTCCAGCGCCTGCTTGATTCTCTCCACAACTTTCCCGTATCCGTTTTCCGAATGAATCATCCGCATCGACTGTATCCCCACTCTGTATGGGGCATATCCTTCCCGAAGCACCGCGCTCAAAAGCGCGTCGTAGCATTCCCTGGCGCGCTGCGCGCTGGCCTTGTCACCCTTGTCAAAACAGAGCGAAGAAACGCAGCACGCGGCCCGCGAGTTGAGAACAGAAAAACTGAGCATGGGATCAAAATCGTATTGCTTAAAAATCGGCTCAATCAGCGCAAGAAACCTCGTGACGTGACGCGCCGTCAGCGGAATTACGGGCGACAACCAATAGAATCCCCATTCGTTATTCAGCGGATCGGAGCCCCTTACTGCCGCCCCCCGTTCCGGCTGCCAACCCACGCTGCCCAGGTGTTTGTCCGTCGGGATGCCGTTTAGCAGCGCAAACACTGAATCCACCGTTTCTATTTTTTTAAGAAGGCCTTGAATACCAGGTACAAACGAAAGCGGGCGTGACCATTTTTTGAGTGCCTCAATGGAGTTCTCATCAAAGAAATACACGGTCGCCAGATCTTTTAGCGCGCGGCGTACCGCGCTCTTTGAAGCATTCACAACGTTTTCCGGTCCGTAGAGTGCTCCCATCCCGTTCCAGGCAAAAACACCCGCGTCGCGTCGCACTTGCTCACGCATCTCTTCGGAGAGAGCGCGGCCGCGAACCGCCTTTGCGGGAAAAGAAATTTTTCCGGGTGCCACCTTCAAGTCATTGGCGACATGAATCGTACTCTGACACACGCCGGACATACGAAGCTCTTTCAAGGCATCCGAGAGGCGGCCGATCTTGTCCGGGTTTTTTACGGTAAACAGGAAAGCCGTGATTTTGTCGGTGCGCGGCATCAACCATATCCCCATCTTTGTCACCACGCCAAAATTGGACTGCGTAAACAGTCCGTCCAGCGACGGCCCCAGCCCGTATTTATAGATGTAGGTCGATTGTGAGTTACCAAAACGGCCAAAACCCGTATTGACGCATTCCCCACCGGCCAAAACTACTTCATAGCCCGCAGAATGAGAAAAGTGGTCCCCGTAGGGTGTGTGTCCAAATCCGCGCTCAAGGATATTCCCGACAATGCTGGCATCGGGACCTGCCCCCGTGACGTCCAACAAAAAAGGAATGTTGCTCTTCTTCAGGTGCTCACTTAGTTCTTTTTGGCTGACACCCGGCTCGATTACCGCATAGCCCAGCTCTGCGTTGACCTCGAGAATTCGGTTCATCCGTTGCAGATCCAAGATAACCTGCCCATCGCTGACGGCACAGGCGTCTCCGTAACCCCAATTATGCCCGCGGCTAATCGGGTAGACTGCGACCTTATGCTCATTGGCGATGCGACGAATATCCTGCACGTCTTGCCGGCTTTCAGGCACCACGATAGCGGACGGAATCGTGGACTGGGCCGAGCTGCTCCGGGCGTATAGATCGATGTGGGATAAATCGGTGAGGACTCTCTGTCGCCCCAAAAGCTCTTTCCATTTTTCTATGGCGAGAGATAATCCTCCTTTGGCGACATGCTGGTTGGTCATAGGTAAAATTTTATCAGGTGTACGGCAAATTAGAAAGCGTTACGAATCACAGGTCCGGTACGGCGGAAATAAAAACGGCTCAAATACGCCGTTCAAACGTATATGAGCCGTTTTCACAAAATGTGCGGAAGAAGAGAGTCGGCGCCTGCGTCTGGCTTGGCATTTGTTAGCTGCGACTCCGTCTTGCTAACAAATAGCCAGACTTCGGTCGGCCAGCCGCCATCTCGTAGGAAGCAACTGCTTCTTATGGTCGCAGTTGCTTTTATATTGGCTCGATGGCTCCTGTTCGACTCTTTTAATAACATTTTGTCAAAACAGCTCAGCTACGAGGCGCACCGCGAGGACGCGCGGAGACGCTATGGAAATAGCGTCGCACAAGCGTACGAGCGTGCAACAAAGTAGATGAGCTGTTTTCACAAAATGTGCGGAAGAAGAGAGTCGAACTCTTAACCCGTGAGGGACAGGCTTCTGAGACCTGCGCGTATGCCAATTCCGCCACTTCCGCTAGAAACTTTGTTATTCAGTTGGATTGCTTGTGCTTGATGCGTCAGACGATTCGTTCTTGGGCTTGCCAATAGTCTTAATCCAAGATGCTCCGACTTCTTCGAGCGCCGATTTTATTGGATTATTGGCAGAGACAATGGGCGCTGCTTCCATGACAATTTCCACACTGGACGTCTTTTGAGGATTCACCTGAATCGTCAGGGATTGCGTCAGAAATCCCTTGGCTTGAATTTTTAAGGTGTATGCGCCCGGATCAAGCCCCTTACGCGTCACCACGCCATCCGACTGCGTTGTGGCTGCAGCTACCATGGTATTCTCGCTCCCAAAAAGCTCTGCCTTGGCTCCCGTAATCGGCTGCTCTTTATCATTTTTTACAATTGCCAATATGTCGCCCGGCCCTTTTGGAGCAAGATAGGTTCTCTTAAGATTATAGACTCCCACTGCCAAACCAATCAGTGCAGTAAGAATTGCCAGAGAGATTTGGATGCGCTTAAGAAGGGTGTCCGGCTTGCTGTTTTCTGTCACGGTCAGCGCTTATCGATAGAGGAATATTTTAGGTCGTTGCTGCCGGTGTAATGCGATAGAGGCCGTATCAACCGGTTATCATGTAATTGTTCAAGAACGTGAGCTGTCCAACCCGCCATACGGCTGATAGCGAACATTGGCGTAAACATATCCACTGGAATGCCCACCGTATACAAAACCGATGCCGAGTAAAAATCAACATTACAATAAAGCCTTTTTTTATCCCAAACGGCTTTTTCAAGTTTCTCGGAGATCGCATACCACTTGGCCTGTTCCGCATTATTAGCTGCCAGTGTTTTGGCCATCTGCCTTAAATCATCAGCACGTGGATCGGGGCCTTTGTAAACGCGGTGGCCAAATCCCATCAGTTTCTTTTTCTTTCCCAGAGCGTCGTCGACATAGGCGTCCACTTTGGCTGCGTCGCCGATTTCGAGCAAGCTTTCCATTGCACGACTGTTGGCGGAACCGTGAAGGTCGCCCTTCAGCGTTCCGACGGCCGAAACCATCGCCGAATACATATCCGACAACGTCGAAGCCGTGACACGCGCCGCAAACGTCGACGCGTTCAGGTCATGCTCCGCGAGCAACACAAAATATTTGTCCAACATCTTCACTTCCACGGGCGAAGCGTCCCGGCCTTTGAGCATGTACAGAAAATTGGCCGCCGTATCATAGGCCTTGTCGGTCTTCGCAGGAACCACCTTCTCCCCTTTGCGGATTCTGTCGAAATAAGCGACGAGACTCGGTGTGCGAGCTATCAGACGAATGGCCTTACGCACATTTGCCTCGGCAGACTTGTCGTCGGCTTCCGGGTCAAAAAAAGACAGCAAAGACACGCAGGTCCTGAGTGCTGCCATGGGGTGCGTATTTTTTGGAAATTTCTCGATAAACGGAATCAAGCCGTCGGGGATTTTTCTTTCGGTCAGTAGTTTCTGATTGAAATCGCTCAGCTCGGAACTGGTGGGAAGTTTTCCGAATAACAGCAAATAAGCCGTCTCTTCAAAATGAGAGTTTGCGGCCAAGTCATGAATGTCATAACCTCTGTAAAAGAGCTTAGAATTCTTTCCGTCTATGCGGCAAACTGAGCTGTCGGCAACGATGACATCTTCGAGGCCTCTGGCAATAACACTCTGTTCCTGATCCGTCACAACCACTCCAATAGTCCTAAACAGTTGAATTTAATTGTCTTATTGTGCCACCCGTGGGCGGCAAAATCAAGAGGAAGAAACCGATCGAATCTCCGCGAGTCTTTCGGTCAGCGTTTGCACCGCTGCCTCGGTGTATACGGCGAGAATCAGCGTCAAAATAACGATCGCAACCGTTGCGATGATCTTTTTTGCACGGCTATAGCTTGGATTAAACCAAATCATGGGCAGCGCAAGTGGGCCCACCAACAAAACCGCGATAACCACAGAGCCTGTTCTCCGATACCAACGAACTTTGGGCTTGGCTTTATCGTAAGTTATTTCAGCATCGTTATCGTATTTTTCGATATCTTTCATTATTTCCCCGGAATTCCCGGCTCCGTCATTTTAATGGGATCCATCACTTTCTTGATTTCATCTTCCGATAGAATATTTTTTTCGCGGATAACCTGAACAATGGTCTTTTTTGAGGCCGCGGCTTCTTTGCAGACATCCGCGGCTTTAGCATAGCCGATAAACGCGTTCAATGCCGTGGCCAGACCCATGGTGCTCTCGGCGTAATGCCGGCACTGTTCGGAATTCGCGGTGATTCCGGAAACGCATTTCTCATTTAAAATTTTTAGCGTATTGCCCAGGATCGTGACGGTGAAATTCATATTAAACGCGGCCACGGGCAACATGACGTTGAGCTCCAGCTGGCCGGCTTGGACCGCATAAGCCACAACCGCGTCCGCGCCTATAACCTGAAACGCCACCATATTGGCCATCTCAAGAATAGACGGGTTTACTTTCCCCGGCATGATCGATGAACCGGGGGCCGTGGCAGGCAAATTGATCTCCGCCAAACCCGTCGTGGGACCCGACGAGAGTAAACGCAGGTCGTTCAGAATACGGGTGAGTTCTAGCGCTAGATTCCTCATTGCCGAGGAAACCTCCGCGATAGGCCTCTGACTCTGCATGGCCTCACGCATGTCTTTAGCGCCCGTAATCGGAAGCCCGGTTAATTTGGCGAGTTCCTTGAGTACCTCTTCCCTGTATCCCTTGGCCGTATTAAGTCCGGTGCCAACCGCACTCCCTCCGATCCCAATCTCATGAAGCGATTTTTCCGCATTCATCAATGAAAGTCGGCACTTGGAGAGCGCTTCGGCGTACGCGGCAAATTCCTGCCCCAATCGTATCGGAACCGCGTCCTGCAAATGAGTGCGGCCGGATTTTAACACCTTGTCGAACTCGGACGCCTTTGCCCGCATTGTTTTTTCGAGTGCTTCGAGAGGGCCGTACAAATGCTCTCTTAGGATCAACGCCAATGCGATGCGGGTCGACGATGGAAACACATCATTCGTCGACTGCGCCATGTTGACGTGGTCATTGGGATGAACGGGCTGATACGCGCCTTTTGGCTGACCCAGGATTTCGTTGGCGCGATTGGCCAGCACTTCGTTCACATTCATATTGAACGACGTGCCCGCCCCCATCTGGAAAACATCGACGGGAAACTGGTCTCTTAATTTACCGGATAGAATCTCGTCCGCGGCCTGAATAATGGCATCCGCGGAAGCGGCAGGCAATTCACCCAGACGCTTATTCGCCAGAGCGGCCGCTTTCTTCACATACACAAACGCGTCGATCAGACGCGGATGGGCGCGAAGTCCGCTAATCGGAAAATTCTCTACGGCACGGTCCGTCTGAATACCGTAATAAACGTCATTAGGTATTTCGCGAAAACCGAGAGAGTCCTTTTCTTTACGCATTCAATTATTTGAGGTCGGAATCAAACGACGGCTTTTTGGCGGTTTTTGCCTGGGCCGCTTTTTCATCCAGAGAGTCCTGTAGGCGGCGCTTTTCGTCCTCGAGTTCAGACAGGGATCTTTGTTGATCGCTCAGTTGTGATTGGAGGCGGGCGATTTCCTGATCTTTGCCGCTGGATTCGCTTTGAAGCGCGTTGATGCGGGAGTTGAGCGAGTCAATGTCACCCTGATAATTGCGGCCCGTGGCGCATCCCGAGAGCATCAAAACCATCACCGAAAACCATACAAAAAGATTCTTTTTAAACATCCGCTTCTTGCCTCCTGTTCTTATTTTGAAGAATAAATTCTATAGTCAATGTCCGGAAAAATATTGTCTGTCGATTCTAAGCTTTCCAGGTATTGTCTGTCTATAAAATTATTCTCTAGTTGAGAATAAATCTTGTCGAAGCGCCCCAGGTGTTCTTTGGTTCTTTTTTCCGCGTACGAGGTGTGCGTTCCCGTCTTCATGATAAAGGCCCAGTCGCTGGCCTGAGCCAGCAGCAGTTCGCGGGCCATTTGGTTCAATGCCCGGCGGCTCCAATCGTCCGGCGATGTCTGCGTATTGGCCCACTTAATCATCCTCTCTTCGGCTTTATGAAGATGGCGGTAGATCCAATCGTTGGCGCCGTTTAACCAAACCTCCGCATAGCCGTTATAGCCCCAGCTCGAGAGCGACGGCGTGACCACTTGATTACGCGGGTGTTTCGCCAGGTATTCCACGGGCGTGATCGGCGTGAAGACTTTTTGATCAAAATGAACTTTACGAAACAAATACTCCAGCCATTTGGGTCCCTCAAACCACCAATGGCCGTAGAGCTCCGCATCGTAGGGAGAAACAATAATGGGGTTCTGCCCCATTACGGATTGAAGATGCTCGATTTGGCGCTCCCTGTTAAACATGAAATTCGCGGCATGCTCCGAGATCCGCCGCTCGGCGGCTTGTGGATCATAGGGTTGCTTCTCTCCGTCACGGCCGGTAATACGGTAGTATTTGATTCCCGTATTGATGCGCGTTCCGTCGCCGTTGAGATAAGGACGCACATAGTCATAGTCGAGATCAAATCCGATATCCCGGTAAAATTCGCGGTAATCCGCGTGTCCCGGATATCCCTCTTCAGCGCTCCACACACTCTTGGACGATTCCGCGTCACGACCGAAAGCCGCGACTCCGGACCGGCAATAAACGGGGGCGTAAACGCCGTATTTGGGCCGCGGAGTTCCAAAAAGAATTCCGTGCGTATCGACCAGAAAAAATTGAATCCCCTCTTCTTTCAGGATTTCATCCAATCCGGGAAAGTAGCCGCACTCCGGGAGCCAGATTCCGCGGGGGCTTCGTCCCAAGAACCGGCGGTGAGTCTGCGCGCCCACCTTGATCTGAGCACGAACCGCTTCGCGGTGATGCTCCATCAGCGGCAAGAATCCGTGCGTCGCGGCACAGGTGATGATTTCCAATTTACCCAGGTCCTGATAATGTTTAAACGCCTGAGCCAAATTCATGCGGTACCTGTCGACAAAGATATGCCTCGCCTCATGAAATAAATCCGAGTACATTTTGGCGAGCGGCGCGAAACGGCTATCGTTGCGGGTGCGCTCTATTTCACGGCCCGACAATTCGATCAGGCGGTCCAGATGTTTGACGTAGCGGCTCTGGAGCAGCGGATCGCCCATCATGGACAGGAGCGTCGGCGTCAAAGACATCGTGATACGGAAATCGACGCCATCACGAACCAGCGCGTCGAACGATTTGATCAGCGGAATATAGGTTTCCGTGATCGCTTCATAAAACCATTCTTCTTCCAGAAAACGCTCGTGCTCCGGGTGGCGCACATAAGGCAAATGGGCATGCAAAACAATGGAGAGATAACCTTTTTCCATGTTAGCGGGATTTTCTTTCGTGGGTTTTTTTAACCGTTGTCTCGGTATGAGTTTTGGTCACGGCTTTGTTGTTTGGGCTCAGCTGATTGGAACCGCGCGAGGAAACGCTTTGAACAAATTTTTTGATAAATTCATTTATATCATAAGAACTCTTGCCGCCCGAAAAATCCGCCCACACGCCGAAGAGCTTCCAGTAATCTTCGTCGGGCAGCATCCATTCCTCATCGATCACATTGGAAAAGCCGTACGGCGGCGTCTTGACGGTGTTGGATCTGACGAGCACAAAGAAGCGCCCGCTCACCGTCCTAAGCCCCACCTCAAAATAACATTCTCTGTCAGGCCGCCCCAAATCCACATACCAATTAAGTGCCGTACCCGGCTCAATATCAAAAAAAGATTTTTCGCCCACGTCGTATACCCGCAAAACTTTCCGCTCCACTTGCTCGTTGGCACGCAACACGTCGGCGCGGACGCGGGTCTCATGCTCATCCTGCACATCCCAATAAGCAAACACCCACCAGGGATCGCGGACCAAGAGCACCGCACGCGTCTCGGGATAACGCCATGGCAAAGCGTTGTCCTGAGGGGCAGGAGAACCCTTTGCTTCCCCATCCGAAAACGTATTGGTGATCGCTTGACGGGCATGTTCCAGAAGAGTATTGCCCAGCTTTTTAACTTTTTTTAACCTGTTGGAAATAGAGGACTTACGGATGTACTGCTTTTTAACTTTCCCTAGAACCGCTTTTTTGACGGCGGTGAGTTTTTTTTTAACTCTTTTGATGGTAGGTTTTTTCTTTTTTTGCACCGATTTTCCCATTGCCCCCCATGCATCAGTGGCAAAAAATGATTATAGGGGACTCTGTTAGGAAATACAATAAGAAAAGGTTAAAAAAAGAGTGTCCGGCTTAAATGCAATTAAG
>CAYUTV010000001.1:20355-67525 GCA_964447745.1 uncultured Planctomycetia bacterium
GGAGAAAAGCGTGATGCCCTGCGCGGAGGCGACAGGCCGGAGTTTTAACTTTTGGATGTCCGCCAGCAGTTCATCCATGCTACGGTCTTTGATCAGCACATAAAAAGAACCCGCCGCTTGAGCTTGGGCAAGAAAAGCGGGTCGGTCGTCCAGATAACGAACGGTGCCATCGGGTTTTTCAAAGTAAAAAAGAGACGCGGGAATCTCGTGGTAATTATAGAGATACACTCTTTGGTCGTGCGGAATCTCTTGCCGGACGGCAGTGCTTATCGCCTTGATGTCCCGGCTGTAATCATGATCCCAGATGTGGGATTCATACACATGCAGGATCATTGCGCCGATGAAGGCCAGCTTAATCCAGTCCTTTCGCTCCTCGGGTAACCATTTGGCCAAGAAATAACCCACGCTGATAGAGATCGCCGGATATGCCGGAATGATGTACCACGCCAATTTTGTTTTGACGAGTGTGGCGACGATAAAAATAAAAAACATCCAGGTGGTGGGGAAAATAAATTCCTCATAGCGCTTCTTGAGAGATTTATAGAGAAAATAAGGCGCTGAGATAACGCCCACGAGAATCCAGGGGTGGTATTTATTGATTAGTGTCCGTATATAAAAATAATAATTGCCGACGTGTCCCTCCAACGCCGTGGATGTCCTCTCGAACAAATGCCTCCTGATGACATCCTGCATGAACACATCCTGATGCGCCAGCGTTTGATACAGGTGCCATGGCAGCGCGATGGCCGCGGCGATCATAAGACCGATCCAATAATTCGGCCGGCCGAGAAGAGACGTTTCTCTCGCCCAAAAGCAATAGATCCAGCAGATCAACGGGATAAAAAATCCGGCAAATCCCTTGGTCATGACCGCCAGCCCCAGCGCGATGCCGGAAAAAATAAAGTACCGATTTTTCTCTCTCCCCATCCAAAAGAAGTACAGGGCCGCGCTGACAAAGAAAGTCAGCGCCGAGTCCAGCTGACCGAATCGCGCAAAGTGAATAAAGTGGGACGAGCTGAGGAGTACCAGGGCGCTAAGGAAGCCTATCCAACGGCTAAAAAGCCGTGAGGCAAAAAGGTAAGTGACGATGACCGTGCCGATACCGCACAAAGCCGAAAATAGCCGTGCGGAAAATTCATGCACACCGAAAATTTTGTAGAAAACGGCGGTGATCCACATCTGCAGGGGCGGCTTGTCGAACCAAGGTTGTCCGCCGTACGTGAGATCCAGCCAGTTTTTTGAATTCAGAAGTTCCCGCGCCGATGTAGCATAAAGCGCCTCATCCCAGCTCGCCAATGAGCCATAGCCCAACTGGACAAGCAGAAAAAACGCGGATAGAAGAAATAGATAGAGGAAATCCCCGAAAGGGCTATTTCTTTGAAGAGGCAAAGCCGCTTAAAAAATGAATACGCCCGCGGCGACGACGGTGGTGTGCCCGCCTTTTTCAACCATCGCCGATTGCGTGACGTTGGTCGTTTTGACGATCTTATCCGAAATGCGGAAGATCTCTTCTTTTTCGTCCCAGCTCTTATCTTCGTCTATGTCCAAGCCGAGTGTCGAGGCGAGCATGGCCGCGGCTAAGTCTTCCGCCGTGTCCCCCGCTTCTTTTTCGGTTTGACCGAAAGCGAAGTACTCACTGAGATAACCGTACGTGTTGGGATCGGACGGGATGGCGCAGCCGATGGAGGCCGCGATAAGCCGGCGATTCTCGTTGGATGACAGACGCGCCGTCACCGCAAAAGTAATCATGCCGGGATAAATATATTTGACACCTTCGTTCTTGGAGATCAATTCGCAATTCGGAGGAAATATGCTCGAGACGTGAACGATATTGCATTTTTCGATTCCCGCGTCTCTCAGAGCAAGCTCAAAGGACCGCAGTTCATGCTTGTGGGAGCCGACACCCTTCGTGAAAAACATTTTCTTGGGTACCAGAAGCTGCTGACCATTTTGCATATGCTGCTGCAGACCCGTTGTTGCCACACCTGGAACGACACCCATCCGAATTTTCCTCCTTGAAAAATCAAAAAATTGTTATAATACGTTTAATATACGTTTCTCTATTTTCAAAGTCAAGAGGGATTTGGCCAATGAAATGCGATACCTGCGGCAAGGATGTCAAAGAAGTCCGGCGCGTCATTGTGGATACGGGCTACGACAGAACACTTGCCAAGCCGATGTATAACTGCCCGGACTGCTACGACAAAAAAGAAGCAGCCAAGAAATCTCATAAACCGAATTAATCTTTTAACTTTTTGATGCGACCGCGCATGGCGACGCCCATGCCGGGTCCGAATAACGCTCATCTTCAATCGCGTACGCTTTTTCAAGCTCTGAAGCCGTCAGCGCCTCTTCACGGAACTCCACTTTCCACTTCTCACGAAAACCCGTTACGATACCCTCGATCGTATCGGCCAAAGAAATCCCCGTTTGCAAACTGGATTGATGAAGAAGAATACCGCCCTTCCGGCGCTGGCTGGCGCCGACCACTTTTCTGCCCCTCACCAGCAAGTCGTAACAGGCGGGCGCCTCAAAACACACGCGCGCGTCCGAGTGTCTGTTTTTTTGACCGATGGCGGGAACGGTCTTGCAATCGGCGTATTCCAATTCACTCTGGTAACTGCGTAGACCGTGTCGAAGAGCTTCATTAATTTTTAAATACGACGTCTTCACGTCTTTTAGAAAAAAAGAATTATGTTCTTTTATGTTCAGCGAGAAGGTCACGTCGTTTCCGTGGCGAACCAATCCACCCCCCGTCAATCGGCGAATCAGCTTGGCATCCCGGCTCAGGCGTTTTGTCTGTTCATCGATGGACTGAAAGTAACCGAGCGTATAGCAGGTCTCGTTCCAGCCATATATCCGCAACGTAGGCGCGGCATTAGCGGAACGCTGCGTTTCCATGAGCATTTCGTCGATGGCCATGTTCAGAGTACCTCGCCGGACGTTATCTAAAATCAAACGAAATGTCATCGGGAAAAGGTGTTACGGCTTTTTATAGCGGAGATTCGGCTGGCGCGCGGCCTGCACTTCGTCAATGCGGCTGACAGGCGTTGAATGCGGCGCGTCGAGTACTTTGGACGGGTTCTCCGCGATCTCCCGGTCAATGGCTTCTAAGATTTGGACAAAACGGTCCAGCGTTTCCTTGGATTCCGTTTCGGTTGGCTCAACCATCATCGCCTCATCAACGATCAGCGGGAAATAAATCGTCGGCGCGTACACACCGTAATCCAAAAGGCGCTTGGCGATGTCCAGCGCTTTAACGCCCTTTTTCTTTTGTTTGGATGCGGACATCACAAATTCATGCATACAATACCCGCCGTACGGAACATCGAACATCTTGAGAAGCTTCGCCTTGAGGTAATTGGCGTTCAATATAGCGTGTTCTGAGACGTTTTTAAGGCCCTGGGCGCCCAGAAGCCGGATATAGCCATACGAACGTATCACCGCTCCGAAATTACCGTAAAACGTCCTCAGCTTGCCGATGGAGTCCTTCGAATCCCGGTCAAATCCATACCCCGTCCCCTTTTTGACGATCCGCGGAGAAGGCAGAAAAGGAATCAGTTCTTTTTTAACTCCCACGGGACCGGATCCGGGCCCTCCGGAGCCATGCGGCACAGCGAACGTTTTATGAAGATTCAGATGCACGATATCGAAGCCCATGTCTCCGGGTCTGCAGATGCCCAGGAGCGCATTCATATTGGCGCCGTCATAATAGACAAGAGCACCCGCCTTGTGCACCGCTTGGGCAATTTCCAAGATCTCTTCTTCAAAGAGGCCCAGCGTGTTGGGGTTGGTCATCATGAGACAGGCCACGCGGTCATCCAGATGCGCTTTGAGATCCGCGAGATCCACATGCCCCTTTGCGTCAGTCTTTATCTGAACCACCTCATAACCGCAGAGGGCCGCCGTGGCGGGATTGGTGCCGTGAGCCGAGTCCGGAATCAAAACCTTGGTCTTTGTATGTTTCTTGGCGCGGTGATAGGCCCCGGCAATCAAGAGTCCGCAGAGCTCTCCGTGCGCACCGGCCGCAGGCTGCAGCGTAAACTCATCCATGCCTGTGATTCCCGCCAGATACCCCTGCATATCGTATAACAGCCGCAGCGCACCCTGAACCTGGGATTCGTCTTCGTAGGGGTGAATCTTCGCGAATGGCGCACTGAGAACCACGGCATCAAGAACCTTGGGATTGTACTTCATTGTGCAAGAACCCAATGGATAAAAGTTCGCATCCACGCACTGATTCTTTTTGGATAAATTGATAAAGTGCCGCACGACGTCGAGTTCGGACAGCGAAGGAAGCTCGGGCTCCGTCTTTCTCAAAAATTCGGACGGGATCCTCTTAAGCACCGCCTTCTCGTCGGACTCAAGATCCGGCAGCCATTCGGCGTCGTTCAGCGAATGCTTTTCAAATATCAGTTTGGTAACAGGATCCATGAGAGGTTTTTCCTTTGAAACGTTTACGACCGAATCCACGCGCTTATTTTCGCGTTCCAGAAGTTCGGCATCCGGCGGCGGGTTCATGCCGTTTCTACCGCCTTGACGAGACGCTCGTTTTCATCGGCAGTGCGGCATTCCGTGACGGCAACGAGATAACCGTTCCGGATCTCCGGATAAAAAGGCGCCAATGATAAGGGCCCCAAAATCTTTTGTGATTCAAGGCTCTGCCTCAATCGAGCGGAGTCCTTTTCGATGGTAACCGCAAATTCATTGAAAAATGGTTTTCCGGAGAACGGCTTAACACCTTTGATTTTGGTGATTTTCTCGTACACGTTGTGCGCGTTCTCAAGGTTCAGGAGTGCGAGCTTACGCAGACCCTTCTTACCGAGCATTGTCAGATAGATCGCCCCCTTTAGAGCGCACAATCCGTGATTGGTGCAAATATTGGAAGTCGCTTTTTCTCTGCGAATGTGCTGCTCGCGAGCCTGCAGCGTCAGAACAAACGAGCGGCGTCCCACCTTGTCCACCGTAGCCCCCGCGATTCTTCCCGGTATTTTTCTTAAAAGCGGCTCACGAACAGTAAAAAATCCGAAATGCGGGCCGCCAAATGCCACGGGATTACCCAAGGGCTGGCCTTCTCCGACCGCGATATCCGCGCCGTACTCGCCGGGCGTTTTCAGAACCCCCAGCGAAACAGGATTCACGCATGCGATAAATAAGGCCCCCGCTTGATGGGTCAGCCGTGAACACTCTTCCATGTTCTCCAATATTCCAAAAAAATTGGGGTGTTGGATCAATACCGCCGATACATCGGCGTTGAGTCTCACGGCAAGATCCTTGGCGTCCAACGCGCCTTCTTTCAACGGCAATTCTTCCACTTCAACACCGATGCATGACGTGTATGTTTTCACGATGCTGCGGTATTCGGGGTGAATGGACCCCGCGACAAGAATCTTGCGCCGGCCGTTAAACCTCAGCGCCAAAAGGGCGGCCTCCGCGAGACTTGAGCCCCCGTCGTACATAGAGGCGTTGGAGTAGTCCATCCCGGTTAATTCGCAGATGAGACTCTGGTATTCATAAATCGATTGAAGCGTCCCTTGGCTCGCCTCACCCTGATAGGGCGTATAAGAAGTGATGAATTCACTCCGATGCGCCAGATGCCCCACGACCTCGGGTGCAAAATGATCGTACACGCCGCCGCCAAGGTAACAGGCATAGTCATCAAAATTTTCATTGTGGCTCCCCAGCTCGCGCATTTCACGAGTAAGCTCGAGCTCTGAGATGCCCGCCGGCACCTTCATGTCAAACTGACGCAGGCGCTTGGGCACCTTCGCAATTAGGTCGTCGAACGAACCGACGCCGATCACTTCGAGCATTTGTTTTACGTCTTGGGGATTATTGGAAATATATTGCATTCGTTTTAATGTGCCTGGCCCTTCACACTATTGTAATCGGCTTCACTTAGAAGCGCGTTAAACTCCTGCGCATTCTCGGTTTCAATCTGGAAGAGCCAGCCCTTTTCATAAGGCGATTGGTTGACCAGCTCAGGGCGCGCCTTCAGCTCTTCGTTGACCTTCACGATTTTCCCGCTGAGCGGCGCGTAGATATCAAACGCTGCCTTTACGGATTCGATCACCATTGCGGCGTCCTTCTGCTTAACGCCTTTATTCATCGCCGGCAGCTCAATAAATACCACGTCTGAAATCTCTTTTTGGGCATGATCGGTGATACCGACAGTGGCTGTCTTGCCGTCCAGCTTAACCCACTCATGGGTTTCCGTGTATTTCAGCTTTGATGTATCCGCCATAGCTATCGCCTTTCTTTTTTCTTATGATTTAAAGGAACAAACGGCGTCTTGACCACCTCGGCCGGAACCGGTTTTCCATGAATTTCGATCTCAATACGATTTCCCGGCGCTTCCTGCCCGGTTTGAACATAGCCCATGCCGATATTTGCACCGACCGTCGGGGCGTAAGAACCGCTGGTCACTTGACCGATTTTTTTACCGTCTTTCAAGATCGTGTACTTATCTCGGGCAACCGGCTTATCGAGCACTTTAAATCCGACGAGCTTTCGCCGCAAGCCTTTTTCACGCTGCACCATCAGCATATCGCGTCCTACGAATCCGCCCTCTTTATCGAAACTGACCACCCAAGGCAGACCCGCTTCGAGCGGCGTGGTTGTGGCATTCATTTCATTGCCGAATAACCCGTTCCCCGCTTCCAGTCTCAGCGTATTGCGCGCGCCCAGACCCGCGGGCAAAATTCCTTTGGATGCACCGCCCTCAATCAGGCGGTCCCAGATCAGCGGTGCAACTTCATTGGACGAAAAGATTTCAAATCCGTCTTCACCGGTATAACCGCTCCGAGATATCCAGACCGGCTGCCCCTTAAACTCCGCTTCACGAAACGAGTAATACGCCATCGAAGGTGTGTCAAAACCAAAGAGTGTCTGAACTGTTTTTTCCGACTCCGGACCTTGGATGGCAACGCAGGCCGTGCGCTCACTCTGATCCTCAATCGACAGGCCGTCGGGGGCATAAAACTTTAACGCTTCCAGATCTCTTTCGATATTCGCCGCGTTCACGATCAGGTAGAAATCCGATTCGTTGACCCGGTAAATCAAAATGTCATCCAGCGTATAACCCTGTTCATCGCACAGCAGGTTATAGAGCATCCGGCCGTCCGATAGCTTGCGCATATCGTTGGTCAGGCGGTACTGAAGAAATTTCTCAGCCCCCGCACCCTTCACCCGGATTTCGCCCAAATGCGAGACGTCAAAAATACCGCAGGATTTTCTCACCCACTGATGCTCCGCGATAATACCGGAATAATAAACGGGCAGCATCCAGCCGTGAAAATCGATGATTTTAGCGTTTAGAGAGACGTGACGGTCGTAGAGTGGGGTTTTCTTTATCGAGTGGGATTCTTGCAAAAGAGTCATTAATTCAATGTTTAAAAGACCGTGTGATAATTAAATTCGAATGACCGTAATTTAACATAAAATTTTTTCTAAATCTATATGTTTTATGAAAGCTTTTCCGAGACAATCAACGCCGCAATCCTTAATAAAAGGAAATGTGCCCAGATTCGCCGCGCGGCCGAACTTCGACACCACATCCGGGTTCGTTTTTTCGGGAATCGAGACGCTCCCCGGTTTCAGCCGGTTAAAAATGACGCCCAGCGGTTGAATGCCGCGGTGACGAAGCGCTTCGAGACTGAGGAGCGAGTGGTTGATCGCCCCAAGACCCGACCGCGATACCAAGATCGCTTTTGATCGAAGCCTCGGGATAAGATCCACAACCATATTCTTGTCGTCAATAGGAACTAGCAGCCCACCGCAGCCCTCCACAACAAGAACGTCAAAGTGATCACTCATTTTTTTAACAGCGCGGTCTATCAGCGTAAGATCAATGGTGACGCGCTCCATTTTGGCGCCAACATTTGGCGACAAGGGTTGTTTCAACGCAATTGGATTCACAACGTTCATCGGCAGCTTCACCCCGGCAGCCTCCATCAAGAGAGACGCGTCTTCGGTGCCTCCGCAAGAAATAGGTTTCATGACGCCTGTTTTTACACCCTGCAATCGCAAGGCCGACGCCAATGCAGCCGCGACCATGCTTTTGCCGACACCGGTATCCGTTCCCGTGACAAACAAGACCTTCATACGCCCTCCGTTACGCGCCGAATCCCCTCACAAACCACACGACACAACTGCTTTAATTCGTTCGTGGAAACGGACAACGGCGGCATCAGCACAACCACGTTACCCAGCGGACGAAGCATCACCCCGTGTTTTCTTGCCCAGGCCGTGACTGCGAAGCCGCGCTTTTCTGAGAGAGGATAAGCTTTTTTGGTTTTTTTATCGGCGACCAGTTCAATTCCTGCCATAAAACCCGCTTGCCGTACGTCCCCCACATGTAACAAGCGGTTTATTTTCCACAATTCACGTTCCAGGATTTTTATTTTTGGTTGAAGTTTGGCGAGGGTTTTATTTTTTTCGAACAATCGAAGATTCGCCAGCGCCGCCGCGCACGCCAACGGATTCGCCGAATACGTATGTCCGTGGTAGAAGGCCTTAAAATCTTCGTATTTGCCGAGGAACGCCTTATAGACCCTCTCCGTCGTCAGCGTCGCGGACAACGGCAGGTAACCGCCCGTCAAACCTTTGGCCACGCACAAAAAATCCGGAGAAACGGATTCGTGTTCACAGGCGAACATCTTTCCCGTTCGACCAAAACCCGTGGCAACTTCATCCACGATCAAGAGCACGTCGTATTTACGGCTTAGACGGTGAACGGCGCGAAGGTATCCCTTGGGCTGTGAGAGCATTCCCGCGGCCCCCTGCATCAACGGCTCCAACACAATCGCGGCAATCGAACGGTGATGTTTCTCTAAAATAACCTCCACCTTGCGCGCGCAAAAGCGAGCGTACGCGGCTTCACTTCCCTGAAAACCGTCGCGGTAACGGTAAGGCGCGTCCGCTTTAAATGTTTTAAACAACAACGGGTGAAAAATATCGTGAAACAACTGTATGCCCCCCACGCTGACGGAGCCCAGCGTGTCTCCGTGATAGGCGTTGTTGAGTTTCAGAAAATGTTTTTTGCCGGGTTTGCCGCTCTGCTGCCAGAACTGATAGGCCATTTTCAACGCCACCTCCACCGAAGCGGATCCTGAATCCGAATAAAAAACGCGCGAGAGCCCTTTGGGTGCGATCGCCGTCAGTTTATGCGAGAGCTCTATTGCCGGAACGTTGGACAACCCGAGGAATGTGGAGTGCGCGATTTTTTTGAGCTGTCGCTCAATCGCCGCATCTATTTCCGGGACGCAATGTCCGTGTACATTGCACCACAACGAAGATACGCCGTCGAGGTAGCGGCGACCCAGTGTATCGATGAGATAATTGCCGCGGCCCTTTTCAATGACCACCAGAGGATCCTCACACCACTCCTTCATCTGTGCGAACGGGTGCCATACATGGCGCTTATCCAGCCGTTCCAATCGCAGGGCTTCTGATTTATTCATGAGGACAATCCCTTCAGCGCGCGAATCAACGATTCCACGTCTTCTTCGGAATGGGCCGCAGAAACGGAGATGCGCAAACGATCCGTGTGCTTCGGAACCGTCGGCGGACGGATGGCCACCACACAGTGGCCTTTGCTCCTTAGATAATCCTGAGCTCTCACGGCTGCTGCGGTATTCTTCATTTTTACAGGAATGATAGGCCCTTCGGAGCCCATCAGGTCAAATCCCATATCCGCCAGGGCCGCGCGAAGACGCGTCGTGTTTTTCCAGAGAGTCTGTCTGAGAGACGGATTGGCGCGCAACACTCGCACAGCCGCCAAAGCGGCGGCCGAAGCTACCGGTGAAGGTGCGGTAGTATAGATGAATTGGCGCGCACGGTTCACAAGATAGTTCTTCATCGCTTGAGAGCCGCACACATACCCTCCGACACTGCCCAGCATTTTGCTGAGAGTTCCCATTACAAAATCAATCTTACCCTGCAATCCAAAATACTCGGTGAGACCCGCGCCCGTATCGCCAAATACCCCCATGGAATGTGCTTCATCGACCAAGAGATAGCTGTCGGTTTCTTTGCAGATGCGCACCAAGTCCGGCAACGGCGCCAAATCTCCGTCCATACTAAAGTAGGCGTCGGTAATCACGAGTTTTTTGCCGAAACCCGAGGCCTTAAGAAGCAAGCGTCTGAGCTCCTCCATGTCCTTATGAGGATAAACCCAGAGCTTGGCCTTGGATAATTTTGCGGCATCGATGAGACTCGCGTGATTAAAGCGATCCACCAACACCAGGTCTTTTTCTGATAAAAAAGCGCTCACGGCACCCAAATTGGCGAGATACCCGGACGAGAAAACAATCGTGTCCTGTTCCTTTTTAAAAAGGGCTAGCTCTCTCTCGAGATCTCTGTGCACCTCGAGATCACCCGTGATCAATCGGGATGCGCCGCTTCCGGCTCCCCAAAGATCCAGAGCCGCATGAGCGGCGGCGATCACATCCGGGTGATGAGTTAATCCCAGGTAATTATTCGAAGAAAAATTGACGAGGTCCTGACCGTTCAGCGTCAACCTTGCCGGCATTGTCCGCGTGACCGGTTTTAAAACACGCAGCAAATCCCTGTCTTCAAGGTCGTTCAGAGGAAAAACTGCTTCAGGGGCAGGCACAGCCGTGTGAGGCCACAGACTCGGGTTTAGGGGCTGTTTGGGGTCCCGTGACATGAAAGCCCAGGTCTTTGAGCATTTGGATGTCCTGCCCGGGGTTACGGCCCATGGTGGTCAGATAATTGCCGATAATGAGGCCGTTGGCGCCGGCGGCCATGGCCATCGCTTGAAGGTCGCGGAGATTAACTTCGCGGCCACCCGCGATTTTTAACGTGCTGGTCGGCAAAATCAACCGGAAAAGCGCGATGTACTTGATGATCTCCATAGGCTGAAGACTCTCGACATCTCCCAGCGGCGTGCCGCGCCGCGGATTTAAAATATTGATGGGCACGCAGTGAGCGTTGAGTTTTTTCAGCTCAAACGCGAGATCAATGCGGTCCTTCGGTGATTCCCCCATCCCCAGGATTCCTCCGGAGCAAGGGTGAATCCCGTAATGACGCACCATCTCCACATGGTTCACTCTGTCTTCATGCTTATGAGTCGTGCAAATTTTATCAAAGAATCCCTTGGAGGCCTCAAGGTTATGGTTGTTACGGTACAAGCCGGCTTCCTTCAACCGCTTCATTTGATCGGCGTTCATAAACCCCAACGATACATCGGCGTACATTTTAGTTTCTGTGGAAATTCTGCGTACGGCCTCCACCACCACCTCAAATTCCCGCTCGTTGGTCGCGCCCCAGCCGCTAGAGACCATGCAGAATTCGTTGGCTCCCATTTTTTCGGCGGCCTTCGCCTGGGCCATAATCTCTTCGACCGTGACCTGGGGATAAACGGGGCTGTCGGTTTTATAGTGGCCGGACTGACTGCAAAATTTGCAGTCTTCGCTGCAATTGCCGCTTTTGATATTGGATAGTGCGCAGGATTCGATGGCATTGCCCACAAACTTCTCGCGGACCTCATTGGCCGCCGAGGCCAGGTAAGGGATATCAGTTCCGGCGGTCCCGGTGAGAGCGATCGCATCCTCATAAGAAATGGGATGCCCCTGCAAAACCTCTTCGCGGACCTTCAGAATCAATGAAAGCATTGGAGTAGTATACTGCGTCTAATTTTTAATTGTCAACTGATGAAACAGATTTGGTTTACGTAGTATGCTTCAGTTTGGCATCGCCCCGCCATTGGAAGGCGGAAGTGCCGTCGGAGGGGGTTCGTTTGTGGTCTTCTTCTTCTCACGATATCGCCGCATATACTCTTTCATGTACTGGCGGTATTCCACGCTGTGGTTCTCTCGGTAGGCGCGGACTTTCTCGGGGTTTTTCTCACGCCACTGCTTGGAACGGCGGCGCTGGGCCTCAAGCCAAACCATACCCTTGGATTCGTCGTATTTAAAATAATTGGGGTTTCTCTCGCGCCACTGACGCATGCTGTCCAGCTGACGCTTCTTCTGGCACTCCGCGCCGGCGCAGATCTTCTGTCTCGGGGAATACTTGTTTGGCGTGAATATCGCTTTGCAATAAATACAGACTTTAGAGTCCATAGATCAGGCCTCAGACGCTGATGAAATAATTCTGCGCCACCAATGCCGCGGCGCCCAAAGGAACTCCGTTTTCGCCCAGCTGCGAAGGAATAATTCTTAATTTTTCGGTGGCCTCGGGAATCGCAATCAGGCGGATGGTTTCGCGCAGTGAATCAAAAAACGGCGTTCCGCCCACTTCGATACCGCCACCGATGATGAGGATTTCAGGATTGAATAAGTTGACGAGAAAAGCGGCCTTGCGTCCAAGAGCTACGCCCGCTTCTTTTAAGAGACGGATCGCGAACGCGTCGCCGGATTCCGCGGCCTTGACGACGGTCATAATCGTGACTTTTTTGATGTCGTTATCCACCAACTGATAAATTTTTGAGCCGGGGTTATCCTTCTTACCGCCCTGGGCGCGAAGAGCGATACCCATATCCATACTCCAGGTCCCGGATTTATACGATTCCACGACGGCCGGCATCGGATTTTGTTCATTGATATCGAATAGCCATTCCCCCGCACAACCGTTGGCGCCGCGATAGATCTGGCCGTTAATCATAAAACCGCAGCCGTTGCCTGAATACAGATAAATGGCGTGTTGAACCCCCAGACCCTTACCGAACCACTCTTCTCCGAAAACAGCCGCATTGGCATCGTTATCCACCAACGTCGGAATGCCGAATCTTTCCTCAAAGATTCCGTGAATTGAAACAGAAATCGCCAAATCTTCCTCCAGGAGACCAATCGGCCAACGAACACTGCTGGTGTCTCGGTTAAATATTCCCGGAATACCTATGCCGATGCCGTGAACTTTACCGGTGTCGACTTTGGACTTATCGATGAGCTCCTGAACCAGATCTGTCATAGAACGAACTAGCGCCTCGCCGGCCTGCAACGGGCGCTCTTTCTTCACGCTAAAAATAATTTCACCTTTGAGATTGCACAGAAGCGCAATCATGTCGACGACATTTAAACCCACGCCGATCACATACACGGCCTGAGGATTGAGATCCACGAGCGTGGGCTTGCGTCCCCCACTGGAGACATCGATGCCGGCCTCTTTAATAACGCTCTTCTTGATGTACTGATCCACGTAGCTCGTGACGGTGACAATATTCAAACCGATCAGTCGGGAGATTTCGGCGCGCGCGATGGGGCCTTTCTTGCGAATGGTGTCGAGGATTTGGAGATTCTTCTTCTCGTGATCGTTCAGCTCTATCTGATCAAGAAGGCGG
The DNA here is from genome assembly GCA_964447745.1 of uncultured Planctomycetia bacterium. GTDB lineage: Bacteria > Omnitrophota > Gorgyraeia > 2-02-FULL-51-18 > 2-02-FULL-51-18 > CAYUTV01. The sequence goes on from CAYUTV010000001.1 coordinate 33,659, forward strand.
CGTCGTGTCGCGATGGCCATAACCGGTTAAACCTCCGCAAAAAGCTCTTGGGTGACGAGACAAACGGAGCCGTAGGCCACCGCATCTTCCCCGAGGCGGGACAGAATGATCTTAACGATTCCCGAGGCCTCTTCCATGACGAGCTGCTTCACTACGCGGCGCACCACATTTAGAACAAGCTCTCCGCCCTGTTCGATTCCTCCACCAAGAACAATGACTTCGGGGTTAAAAAAGTTGGTCAAATAGGCCACCTTCAGACCGAGGCGCGTGCTGGCTTCCTCGACGATGGTAACCGCCACGGGATCCTGCCGCTTAGCTGCGTCAAAGATATGCGTAAGCGTGATATGCTCGGGGTTTTTCCCGGCCAAATCGAGAATCTTGGATTTGCCGCCGTCTTTCTTAACGGCCTCTTTGGCGCGGCGAATCATTCCAAGATCCAAACCTTCTGACTTAAAGAAATCTGTTTTCTCCACCCAAGGCTCAAGAGCCAGGCCTTCACGGTTGTCAATGTTCAGCTGAAGCTCGCCCGCGCTCCAACTGGAACCCCAGAACAAATCATTGTTCGCGATGACGCCGCTGCCGACGTCAGAATAAAAATAAAGGACATTTTCGTCGTCGATACGAAGACTGAGTTTCTTTTCGGCCAAAGCGGCCAAGCTCGCGTCGTTCCCCACGGAAACCGGCACCTTGAATTCTTTTTCCAGGATCGCCTTCGCGGTGGAGTAACTGCCGACCGTTTTACCGCGGGCATTATCCGTATCACGGATCGTTCCGGCGCCACGATCGATGACTCCCGAGATTCCCAAGCCGATTCCCTTGATCTTTTCATTCGGAACGCCGGACTCCTTGATCACGTTGCGGACGAGCTTTACGGCTTCCGCGATCACGACTTCCATGTGACCTTCGGGTCTTTTAATCTTTTGTTTGAATATGATGGTGGGATTTAAATTGGTGACGATCGCGAGGATATGTTCGGGGCCGATTTCGACGCCGACCAGATTTCCCCATTCAGCGTTCAGCTCGATCAGCTCCGGACGGCGGCCGCCGCTCGAGATGTCCAAGCCCTTTTCGGCGACCAGCTTTTGGTCAATATAATGCTCTACGTAGTTCGAGACCGTAACGATATTAAACTGAGTGATTCGGGAAATGTCCGTTTTGGCGATGGGGCCGTTTCTGCGAATGACATCCAACAGAATGATGTTTTTCCGTTCTCTGTCAGTCAAATAATCGTTCTTGTAAAGCGATCTATAAGCCATGGTTCCCTTCTATAATAAATGATGAATCCAGGTAACTCGCTGTACTATACCGATTTGGATTACAAATTTCAATAAAGAAACGATTCACAGACATTTACAAAACGTTAATGAACCTTTTAATAATGAGCCCGAAAAAATTCCTCGCCCCTCTCGCTTAACAGTTTTGGGTGTTAGGCGATAAGGGCGAGGGCGTTTTTTAGAGTTTAAACAGCATTTCCGCGTAGGACGGAACCGGCCAAATATTCGCCGGAGTGATGCTCTCAAGCGCATCGATATCCGCACGGAGATCCGCCTGTGCCGTGAATACCTTGTCACGGTACGCGATGGCTTTTTGCTTCACATTCTCGAGATCCTGCGCCTTTTTCAGCTGCGCCTCAAGAACGGTGAGCTTCTTATTGGCAGACTCAAGCAGATCAGTGACGTTGGACAGAAGTTGCTTCTGCACCACGCTCGTGGACCCGGCCGTTTTTTGCTTGGCGATGGATTCGGCGAGGTTATCCGCAAAACGGATGACCGCGGGAATATACTGCTTACTCACCATATCAACCGCGCAACGCGCTTCGATATTGATGTGCTTCGCATACTGCTCGAGATAGATCTCATAGCGTGAGTGCAGTTCCTTCTCGGAAAGCACCTTGTACTTTTCGAACAGCGCTACGGCTTCGTGCGTCGCCATTTCAGCCAACGCGTCGACGGTGGAACTGATATTGGGAAGACCCCGCTTCTTGGCTTCCTTTACCCATTCCGCAGAATAACCGTTGCCGTTGAAAATCACACGGCCGTGCTTGTTAACTGTTTCCTTAATGATGGCCGCCGCTTCTTTATTCACGTCTTTGGCCTTTTCGAGGCGGGTCGCGAATTTATCCAGCGATTCTGCCACAATCGTGTTCAGGATCGTGTTCGGACCGGCAATGGAAGCAGAAGAAGGCACCATGCGGAACTCGAACTTATTACCCGTGAACGCGAACGGAGACGTTCTGTTACGGTCGGTGTTGTCCTTGGGAAGCTTCGGTAAGGAGTCGACGCCGATGTGCAGATAATGTTGACCTTTACCTGAGGCCTTCTTGCCCTTTGCGAGGTCAAAAAGAATATCGGAGAGTTCCTCACCCATAAAGATGGAGATGATCGCCGGAGGCGCTTCATTGGCACCCAAACGAAGATCGTTTCCGGGGTTAGCCGCACCGGCTCTGAGTTTGCCGGCGTGCAAATCCACGGCCGCGATTACCGCGCTCAAGAAGACGAGGAACTGCTCGTTATCATGCGGTGTCTTACCGGGTTCCAGGAGATTCTGACCGTCATCGGTGGCGAGGGACCAGTTGTTATGCTTACCGGAACCGTTCACGCCCGCAAACGGCTTTTCATAGAGAAGGCAAACAAGGTCATGTCTCAATGCGACGCGCTGCATTGTTTCCATGACAAGCTGGTTGTGATCCGTGGCCACGTTGGTCGTCGAAAAGATCGGCGCCATTTCATATTGCGCAGGGGCCACTTCGTTGTGTTTTGTTTTTGAAAGCACGCCCATTTTCCAAAGCTCCACATCCAGATCTCTCATGAACGCGGAGATTCTATCCTTGATGGCGCCGAAGTATTGATCTTCCAGTTCCTGACCCTTGGGAGCCGATGCTCCGAAAAGTGTTCTGCCGGTGGAAATAAGGTCAAGGCGCTTGTCGTAGTACTTTTTGTCGATAAGGAAATATTCCTGCTCAGGTCCAACCGTGGCTGTAACACGAGTGGCCACGCGATTGCCGAGGGCTCTCAACACGCGGATCGCCTGCTTGGAGACGGCTTCCATGGAACGCAAAAGCGGGGTCTTTTTATCCAGCGTTTCGCCGGTGTAAGAACAAAAGGCGGTAGGAATCGTTAACGTGACATTGCCCTGCCCGTCTTCCTTTAAGAATGCGGAAGAGGTGCAATCCCAGGCGGTATAACCGCGCGCTTCGAACGTCGCACGCAATCCGCCGCTTGGAAACGAGGACGCATCCGGCTCGCCCTGAATCAGCTGCTTGCCAGAAAATTCCATCACCACGCCGCCATCAGAAGTAGGCGAAATAAAAGAGTCGTGCTTTTCGGCTGTTTTGCCGGTCAGGGGCTGAAACCAATGCGTATAGTGCGTCGCGCCCTTTTCAATCGCCCAATCCTTCATGGCATTGGCAACGACATTGGCCACTTCCACCGTCAAAGGAGCGCCGGTTTCGATGGTCTCTCTCAATGCTCTATAAGTATCTTTCGGAAGGCGTTCCTTCATGACTTTGTCGCTGAAGACATTGCTTCCAAAAATTTTTGTCACGCTATCGGTCTTGCGCGTGTTCTTTGAATTACCGTTGCTGTTTGAAGCGATCATTTGTTGAAACTCCTGCACGCCTGACGACATAGTGGCTCCTTTGTGTTTAAAATTTGGCGGTCATAATTCAGAGAGTTCATAAGAGGAATGCCGACTAACTTACTGCAGTTGCCGCGAACTGTCAAGTAGGAGAAGTGCTGTCTTTACCCAAATCTATGAACAAGGTAAGTTTAATCGATACAAATAACGGGCTATTTTCGGAATTGTTAAGAACATGTTACGGAAATTTGACGGAACTGGTGATTGCTTCGAAGCATTGTTAATTCCTGATAGTTTCTGTTAAATATCGAGGATGATTCCGACCGGACAGTGATCCGACCCTGTAACATTCGGATAAATGAACGCCTCCTGAAGAGAGGTTCGTAGGCTTTCGCTGATGAAATGATAATCGATACGCCAACCGATGTTGCGTGCCCGCGCGCCGGTGCGCATATCCCACCAACTATACTGTTCCGTTTTTTCGGGATACAGAAGACGGAACGTGTCGATAAAACCCTTCTGAACCAATTTGTCCATCCAAGCGCGCTCGATCGGAAGAAATCCCGACACGTCCTCGTTTTCCTTCGGTCTGGCAAGATCAATAGGTTTGTGAGCGGTGTTATAATCTCCGCAAATGACGAGACGTTTTCCCGCCTTTTGAAGACGCATAAAATATTTGAGCGCTTCCTCATAAAAATCCATTTTGTACTGAAGCCGCTCTTCGCTCATTTTGCCGTTCGGGAAATAAATGTTTAGAAGTGTAAAATCTTTGAAAACTGTTTCCAGTACGCGCCCTTCACTATCAAAGGCTTCAATTCCAAAACCCCTCTTCTCTTCGACGGGTTTTATCCTGCTCAACGTCGCCACTCCGCTGTAGCCCAAGCGTTGTGCGGCATTCCATCCGATCGAATAATCCGTGTGATGCAGTAACTCGGGAGGAACTTGGGTGGGCAATGCTTTGACTTCCTGCAGACACAAAACATCGGGTGCCTCGGCCTTCAGCCAATCGAGAAACCCTTTTTTTAAAACGGCACGCACACCGTTAACGTTCCAGGAAATGATTTTAACGCGCATTCGGTCAGTCTCTGAGCGCTTTAAGAAGAGCCTTGTAATTCGAGGCGAGTTTGAACTGCGGGTATTCTTTGATGATATTCTTCGGTGCGTTAAACAGGATGCCGCGGTCAGCCGCTTTTAGCATCGAGATATCATTATACGAATCGCCGGCGGCGCGCACGGATGCGCCCAGTTGCTTCAGGGCTTGTACGGCTTTTTGCTTTCCGTTGTCCTGCCGAAGCACGTAGTCCGAAATGTACCCCGCCCTGTCGATTTCCAGCGTATTGCAAAAGAGTGTGGGCCTGCCCAATTTTTCCATTAAAGGCATGGCAAATTCATAAAAAGTATCGGAGAGAATAATGACCTGCCGGGTGCGACGCAGTTCATCGAGGAAGGCCTTGGCGCCGGGAAGAGGCTGTAAACGGGAAATTACTTTTTGGATGTCCTTTAGCTTGATGTTCTCGTGGCGAATGATGCGCAAGCGCTGACGCATCAAAACATCGTAGTCGGAAATGTCTCTGGTGGTGAGGCGCAGCTCTTTAATGCCCGTCTTTTTGGCGACGTTGATCCAGATTTCCGGAACCAGAACACCCTCTAAATCCAAACAACAAATATGCATCGATTATTCCCTCTTCAGAGAAATCATTATGACATTCTATGGATTTTTTTCCAGCATTTAATGCGGCTGATATTTGCCGCGCTCGAGCTTCGTAAACAGAAGATAGGCGGCCGGCACAACGAATAGCGTCAAAAATGTCGACAAGGCCACGCCGCCGATAACGGCAACCGCCATGGGAATGCGCGTCTCCGCCCCCGGTCCTAAAGCCAAAGCGGGTGGAATCGCAGCGGCAATCGTCGCGAAAGACGTCATTAGAATCGGGCGCAGGCGAATCGGGCAGGCCTCTTGCAAGGCTTCTCTTGGCGGCATCCCTTTTTCCGTGCGTACGTGATTGGTGAACTCAACCAGCAAGATGGAATTCTTTTTGACGATACCCATTAAAAGAATAAATGCAATCATACTGTAAAGGTTGATTGATTGATTCGAAAGGAACAAACCCAGAAGACCTCCGGAAATGGCAAACGGCATGGCCAAAAGCACGGTCACCGGATGAATGTAGCTGTTAAACTGTGAAGCCAAAATCATGTACGCGATCACAAGGCCCATAATAAATGCAAAACCAAAGCTTCCCATAGTTTCCTGCATGCTCTTGGCGCCACCCGTCATTTCAATGCGATAACCCTCAGGCAAAACCTCCTTGGCTATTTTTTGAACCGATTCCAACACATCTGCCTGCGATTTGCCCGGTACAATATTGGCAAAAACACCTATAGCGCGCTCGCGGTTTCGACGCGTAATGCTCAACAAAGACGGCTTAAGATTCACATCAACCACGTCTGCCAGCTTCACGCGCTCACCCCGGTTATTCCATATCCAAATATTTTGAACGTCCTCCGGATTCATGCGATCCTCAGCCACCAAACGCACGCGCACATCGTAACGCCGGCCACCTTCCGTGTATTTTCCAACACGCTGACCGCCGATCAATGCGTTAACCGCGTTGCCGATGGAGGACATTTCTACACCGCGCTCCGTCGCCTTGGCGCGGTTGGGAATGATTTGAACTTCTGTCACACCGAGAAGATAATCAGTATCCACGTCGGTCATAAGCCCGGTGGCGCGCATTTTCTCCATGATGGTCTGAGAGTATTCCGAGAGCTTATCCCATTCCTTGCCCTGCACCGAGAATTCCACCGGAAATCCGCGTTGAGCGGTGAACCCGCGCATGGATAAATCCTGAATAAAGACTTTAACGTCAGGAATTTTAGATATCTCCTTTCGAAAAAGGTCCATCAAGTCCTGCTGGCTTAATTCCTTGGAGCTTCCTTTTCTGACACCACGCTCTCCTTTTTTCTTCATAGAAACAAAAATCATGCCCGTATTCACTTCGCCGCCACCAAATCCTCCGATGGCCGCGAAATACCGGTCCACCTCGGGCAAACTCTGCACAAACGCTTCAGCTATTTTGAATCGTTCATTCGTAAACTCCAACGAAGACCCTACGGGCGTCTGAAGTCGTGCCAAGAAGTAACCCTGATCTTGCGCGGGCACAAATTCTTTTCTTAGCGGCTTAAATAAGAACAGCGACACCGCAAAAATGATTCCCGAGATAATGACAACCGGAACAGGGTGCCGCAATGCCATTGAAAGTGACCGGCTGTAAGTGTGAGAAAGCTTTTCAAAACCGCGCTCGACGCCCTTTCCTAAACGTGACTTGCGCTCACCCACATCCAGGAATTGAGAAGCGCGCATAGGCGTTAGCGTAAGAGCTTCTAATAATGAAATCAGAACAGCTCCTGAAATAGCGACTCCGAATGCGAAAAAGAACTTACCGATAATTCCCGTCATAAATGCGACGGGCAAGAAAATGGCGACAAGGGCCAGTGTGGCTGCGATAGCGGCAAACGTGATTTGCCGCGCTCCCGTACTCGCAGCATCCACACGGCTCAGACCTTTTTCACGGTAGCGAACGATGTTTTCCAACACCATGATCGCGTCGTCAACAACGATACCGATCGCCAGCGATAACGCGAGTACCGTGAACGTATTCAGCGTGAAGTTCATGAAACGGAAAACAAGGAACGTTCCTATAATGGATGTTGGGATTGCCAAGAGAATATTAAATGTGGCGCTCCACGAACCGATAAAAAGCCAGCACACTATCGCGGTTAACAGCGCGGATAAAAGCAAGGCGAAGATCAGCTCGTGAATGGATTCCTCAACAAACGTCGTGCTGTCAAAATTGACGCCCAGCTTCATGCCTTCCGGAAGGTCAGTCTGCACTTCCTTGAGCTTTTCTTTGACCTTATGCGCGATTTCCACCGAGTTAGCGCCGATTTGTTTGCGAATACCCAGTCCGACGGCAGGCTTCCCGAGAACTCTTGAGAGACGCCTTTGATCCGCCAGCGCATCTTCCACGGTCGCGACATCTTTCAGATAAATAGGCACGTAGATCGGTTGCCCGCCGCGTCTGGAAATCAGAATGTCGCCAAATTGCTCAACCGTCAGCGCCTCGCCCATCGCGCGTACATTCATTTCCTTTTCGGGGGTTTCGATGCGGCCGGCCGGTATTTCCACGTGATTGGCCTCAATGGCATCGATAATATCGCCGACCGTCAACTCATATTCATCCAGCTTTTTGGAAGAGACCCACACGCGTAGGTTGCGATCCACATATCCGCTGAGAATGATTTCGCCCACACCCGGAATCGTTTGAAACCGATCCTTAAGGTGATCCTGGACGTAGGTAATCATGTCCCGCAGCGGCCGCTCTCCCGACAAACCGAGCCACATGATCGGCTGATCCGTGGGGTTCTGCTTGGATACAATAGGCGGATCAATGTCTATCGGAAGGCGTCTTTGCGCTTGTGCGACCCGAGACTGGACCTCCTGCAATGCCACGTCAATGTCGCGTTCCAACGTAAATTCGAGTTTGATGTCGGCGGTTCCCTGGCGCACCGTCGAGGTCACTTCGCGCAGGCCCTCAGAACTCATCACCGCGTCTTCAATAATGTCCGCGACGTCACTCTCCATCACTTCCGGAGCGGCGCCCTCCCAGGTTACGGAGACGGTCAAAACGGGAAAATCCACTTCAGGCATCTGGCTGACACCTAGGTCTCGATACGATATCCAACCGAATACAATGAGCCCGGCCATGAGCATCCAGGCGAAAACGGGATTTTTTATGGAAATATCGGATAGCGTCATTGTGTTTCTCCGATCGCGACCATGAGACGCCAGAAATTACGCCTGGATTCATACCGCACTTGATTATACCGCCGTTGGATTTCCTGATACTGTCTCAAGGAGTCCAGCACCTGCAGGTTGTTGACGAGGGAAAGTCTGTATTCTTCCGTCAGCGTATTATAATTTTTATTCGATGCTTCGGCCGCTTCCTTCAACGCGTCTTCCTGAGCTTTCAATGATAAATAATTGCGGTGTGAATTTCGAACGTCCATGGACGCCAGGCGTTGCGTCTGCGACAGAAGAAGCTCGGCGCTTTTTTGATCCGCCGCCGCGAGCTTTATGTCTCCCCAAACTTTCGTGCCTTCAAAGATGGGGACATCGATACGCAGCAATACGTCCCAATCCACGTTCTCTACAAATCCTTCGCGTTTGGTGTAATAGTTCGCGTCAATGCCCACTTTGGGGAAAAGCCCGCCTCTGGCCACCACGACTTTTTGGTCCATCAGCATTTTATTTTCGCGGCTGGCGCGCACATCGGCGCGCCCATCCACTGCTTCCAGATGTGCTTCAATCGTATTCATTTCGCGGTTGGGGCTTTCCTCATCCACCAGGCCGCCGGCGATCTCTCTTCCTATATAGAACTCGAGAAGCTCCTTCCACACGCCTTCCACTCGCCTGGCCTCTTCGGTATCCGCGATAACCACCTTATAATCGACTGTAGACGTCAACATTTCGCTCTCGCGCGAGCGCCCTAACTTCAGGCGTCCTTCGAGCTCCTTAATACGGTCGCCCATGAGGCCCTGTGTTTTCTCGAGGATCTCCAAATCTTTCTGTGCCTGCAGCATTCCGTAGAAGGCTTCCATGACGCTCTGGAAAAGGAGCTGTCTTGCGCGTTCGAGCTCAAAACGGCGCTGACTCTTCTCCATGCCGCTCGCCTTGATCGCCGCGATGTCTTTAAAGCCTCCGAATAAAGGCTGCGTCAGAGAAAAATAGGCGTCGTCCGACGTTTCGCGCGTAAAGTTTCTGGAACTGCCGTCTTCGGAAGCCGCCTCCTCGTCGCTATCTTGGCGGAAATGTCCCGCATGAAAATTTACACTCGGCAATACACTGGAGAGAGATTGATAGAAATGCGCCTGTGCAGCCTCTATAAACTCTTTTTTCATCCCGATCTCTTCACTTCGCACGAGAGCCATTTCAAAGGCCTGGGCGAGGGTTAACGGCTCAGAGATGGGTTCCGCCTGGATCGCCGGCTGGACTTTTTTGCCAAAAAACGCCTCTGCCGACGAAAGTGACGTAAATCCCAAAACCAAAGGAAAAATCAGAAAAGAAAATAGGATCTTTTTTAACAACCCGACCCCCGCACGATATTGTCTTTTACTTTATTGAGTACTGCCAGGTATTGTCCGCGCTCGGCGGCCGTGAGCGGGCGAAAAATCTCTTTGAACGTGTCTCTTTTTTGCTCGAGGATTTGCCCGACGACTTTGCGTCCTTTGGGAGTGACGCTGATCCAAACGATGCGGCGATCGCGGTCATCGCGTTCTCGCTTAAGCATTTTCTCGCGGATAAGCCTGTCAACTAATACGGATGCGGAGCTGGTCTTTACGGAAAGGATTTTGGCGACTTCCGCCATGGGCACGCGGGTATGATGTGAAAGGTAGTCCAATACGACCATTTGGGGACAGCTGATTTTGCCGCGTGTCAGATGGTTGTCCTCGCGCTTGGCGAATTCACGCACGATGATGGGCATTATTTCCACCACCTGCTCGCTGAATTTCTCCAGTTCTTTCCCCATAACTCCCGCCATTTAGTTAGATTAGCAAACTATTTGATTATAGAACTAATTGGCTGTTTGCGTCAAATGAAGATTTTATGAAGTTTTTTTCGCGCGGTAGGCGTGGATCGCTTCGAAGACAATCGGCAAGAAAGAAACGGCGATGATACCGAGGATCACAAAATGCAGGTGCTTTTCGATGTCCGGAACCGTTTCACCAAGAAGGTACCCCGCCCCGGTCATAGAGCCGACCCACAGGATACCCCCAAATACGTTATAGGAAATGAATTTCCGGTAGGTCATTCGGCCTACACCGGCTACCGTGGGCGCGAACGTGCGCACAATCGGAACAAACCTCGCAATGATAATGGTTTTTCCCCCATATTTCTCAAAGAAATCGTGCGTTTTTTTTACGTATTCTTTTTTAAAGAAGAAGGACTCTTCCTTATTAAAAAGCCTGGGACCCGCGTGATAGCCGATCCAGTACCCGACCGTATCCCCGATAATCGCCGCTGCCATCAAGAGCGCGTTTAATTTAAAGATATCGAGCTTGCCCTGCGACGCCACAAGCCCCGCGGTAACGAGCAGCGAGTCCCCCGGCAGAAAAAAACCGACCAAGAGGCCCGTTTCGCAGAAAACAATGATCGTGAGGCCCACATACCCGCCCCAAGCGATCAGTTCATCCAGATGATGTAGTTTTGAAAAAAATTCTTCGAGCACAGCGCCTCCGTAAAGCTATTTTATCATCTTTTGCATGGAAGCGATGGATTCCTTCACAATGCGGTTTAGTTTTGGCGACAATTCACGACACGCCTTGAGAAAATCATGGTCGGCGTTTTCATCCGCCACATCGGAAATCAGCTTGACCACATGGTAGCGACGCCCGGATTTCTGGCAAAAATGAGCCACGGCGTAGGACTCCATGTCGCACGCCGTCGGTCCCACCGCGCTATCTTTATAGGGATTTTCCGTGAGAAAGCGGTCCTGGGTCAACATGGTGGCCTTTACTGAACCGTCCACCAACGGCCCGTGCACGGAAACCACTTTATTGGGAAATTTCTCAAAAGGCTCGGCAAAATAGTCCTGCTCTATGAACGTATGCGGCTCCACCACGTCTCCGATGCTTAAATCCCGGGTCAGACCTCCGGCAAATCCTATCAGGAGCACCCCCTCGGCTTTATCGCGCGAAAATAGCTCGTGGCAGGCCCATGCCGCGCGCAGCTTGCCCATCCCCGAATGAATAAGCTTAACGCCCGTGTCCTCAATGTGGCTATGATGAAGCACGTCGTACTCAAAGGTGCTGGGACAGATCACTCCGATCATGGCTTAATAGGTGATCAGCGAATGGATGGGATGCCGGCAGAGACGTTCGCGGCCTTTAAGTGCCAGGAGCTCTATCAGGAAATAAACGCCGCATAATTTGACACCAAATTTTTGGACGAGCTCTATCGCCGCCTCGACGGTGCCTCCGGTGGCAAGCACGTCGTCAATGATAATAACTTTGGAACCTTTCTTTATCGCATCCGAATGAATCTCGATCACAGCTCTGCCGTATTCCAACTCGTACGAAGTTTGGAATTTCTGATAAGGCAGTTTCCCCTCTTTACGGATTGGCACGAATCCGACGCCGAGCGCGTAAGCGAGCGCTGAACCAAAAATAAAGCCGCGCGACTCCACGGATATAACGTAGTCGACTTTTTCCTTAGTGTGGCTTACGAAATTATCGATGCAGAGCTTGAACTGTTTCTTATCGAGAAGAAGCGGCGTGATATCGCGAAAGAGAATCCCCTTTTTGGGAAAATCAGGAATGGTGCGGATTTGGTCTTTCAAGGCCTGCAGTGCGTGTGCATTCATTTCAGAATCGGCTGATCATATCCCCGATTTTAATGTCCTTTTTCGTCCACTCAGGCAGTGTGACGGCGGCAGCGGTGTTGTTCTTCAGCTTCTCAATGATCGCCTTGCCGATAATCTCATTGTCGCGCACGATATTAACAACCGAGTTCTTGATCAATCCGTCGTCTTTTCCGGCGTTGACGATGATGAAACCGTACAATTTGTTGATGTGCTGGATGCGCACCGCTTTACCGGTGTCTTTTTGCACCACAATCTGCCCCAGCTTCACTGTATCAAGGTTTTGAATGATTTCCGCTTCATTGGCAAAGCTCTCTTCGCTGACGCTTGATGAACTCTCTTCCACCTGGACGGTAGCGGCTTGAGCGTTTCTTTCCTCTTCGTAATGCTGGATGGTTCCCTTTAATTCTTCTTTTTCTTTTTCCAAAGCCCGGATCTTTTTATTGAGAGAATCGGCCGTCGCCTTCGCAGAATCCAGTTCCGCCATCAGAGTTGCATTCAACGCTTTGGCGCTGTCAAAATCTCTGGCCTGATTGGACCACTGACTCTCCAGTTCTTTCAATCTTTTTTGGACGCCTTCCAATTCCTGATTCTTCAGAGACAAATCCGACGAAATCGCCTCTTTCTCCTGCGTCAATGCGGTGATCTGCTTTTGCAGTTCACCCATTTCCAGGAGTTTCTGGGAAAGTTCGTTCTCTTTTTGAATTCTTAATTGTTTTTCGCGTTTGGAAGAGGTGTAGAAAGATACAAAGGTAAAAAAGAAAATCAGGCCTGCGCAGAGCGCAAAGAACATCACCCAAGTTCGCCTCGGAACGGCCATGGATCTCCTCAAATAAGGTAAGACGTTAACTAATGAAAATTAGTCTACCCGAAATGAGAAATTCTTTCAAGCGGAAACTATTATTATTTATTACAGTTCAATGACTTGGAGCAATTTTATCAGTCGGAAGAGTAGCTGGGCGGGGTGCCGCTACCAACGGCTTCCGGCATGGACTGTGTCACATACCAGCTATTGCCGGATGGCGTGACCACATGGGCTCTAAACTTGGCATTAGAGCCATACCCCCCGTTGGAGGAAAGGAAGACCGTGTAAGACGCGGCCGAAAGATCGGCTTGAAAAATATTATTGATATTTGTTAGGCCGGACAGCGTACCTCCGCCCGAAGGAGCGTATGTGTTTTGATTCGCGCGATAGGCCTTCTGTTCGAGACGCAGCACATCCAAAATACGAAAGGCCTCACGATCCTCATTTTTCCTTATGAGGTTCTGGAAAGACGGTAGCGCGAGCCCCGTGATAATGGCGACTAGCGATATCGTCACCAGGAGCTCAACCAATGTCAAACCTCTGAACCGCTTTTTCATGAAGGAGCGCATCAATCAAATCCTTTCGCTGCCATCGCGCGCACCCCGGAGGCATCAGGCAGGCCGATATCGATTCTGACGTCCGAACCGGGTTGCTGCGTCAAAGAAAACGTGGGCGGATTGGCGCCCATATCCAAAAAATAGACAGGCGGATCCCAACCGCTATTGGCAAAACTTAAACCTCCGCCCCAGTCGCTGGTCGTGTTTGTGCGAATGCGCCAATAAGCATCCACGATGCCGGCTTGAGCCGCATAAAAAGCCTTGAGCTTGGTAGAAGAAACACGATCGCTGAGACTGCGATAGTCAAACGACATATTTAAAAGAAGTGCAATAATACCCATGGTTGCAATGATAAATATAATGGCTATGGTCAGGGCGATGCCTTTTTGCGAGTGAAGAGATATCGATCTCATTGCGTATTAATCCTTACAATAGAAACCATTTCTGTCGAGGGCCCTTCCTGGTCCGTGGGACGCAGATTATAATAGTCTTGTTTTGATGCCAGTGTATAGGTAACCGTTAACTGCGATGTCGCATCGTTGTACACAAACGACGGCGAGATGGACTCCTGGCGCGAAAGCGGGTTTGAGGCCGTTGAGAAATCCGTTGTCGCTATAGTACTGGGGTCCGTCATAGGACTGACCCCTAATATTCGTTCGTGGAGCCCGTTATTACTCCTTGTCGTAAAGGATATCCAGGTATCGTCTGAATAGTCATCGGCCGTATTTCTAGGATTTAAGTTGGAATCCACATCAAGACGCAGGTTGAGCTGTTGATAAGGCCATCCGCCGATTGTCTGCTCAATAACTGTGGCCCGGTTGGCCATTCTGGCCATCTTAAGCAATCTCTCTATGCCTATATGACCGTCCGCAAAATCCACACTGCTTGACCGTACGTCAAAATAATTGCGCGCGGCCGTCTCATAGGTGATTCCGGCGGCCAAAACGATCACACCAAAGAGCACCGTTGAAATAAGCATTTCTACGAGCGTTACGCCCTTCTGGTTTGATATTGTCATACGCTCATCCTGACCCATGCGTTGCGGCTGAGAAGGACCTATAATCTCTCCCTACCACGTCATTTGTCGTCCATTTTACCGGATACGACACCGTCCCATAACTGTCCACGGCATCAAATGAATCCATTCCGTCCCGGATATACCATGAAGGATCTTCCCAATTTGCGGCGGTGACCTGCTGATATGCCGTCTCTAAAAGATTTCGACAGGAATTGTAACGCGCGACGTGTTCATTATTGATGAGCTGATTGACCGTGACGTCAATCGATGCATAAGTGGCAGCCATTCCGGCGATCAACACTCCGGCAATCATAATCTCCATGAGCGAAAAACCGCGCTGGCTGCGTATCCTCATCGCGTCGTCTCCCGCGCCGCTTTGGCCTTTTCGAGCTCAACCAAACGGGTTTTTAAAACCTCGTTTCTCTGCTGCATTGCTTTGAGCGACGCTGCAAGAAACCCTACCGAGTCAGTAAGACTGATTCCTTTGCCATCCTCGCTCAATATCTCACGAGGCGCGTCCTCGGCAATAATACCCAAACGAAGTTTGTGGTTTTTGTCATCCGACAAATAATGGTAACGCACGACGTCGATGTTGCCTAGTTTTGTCAACAATGTGTTGTAGTCAGCCATACCTAAGGGCACGATGTCCTTTTTGTACTGAATGGAGCTAAACTGAGCCGCACCCTGCGCCTGAAGGTCACCATTCACGAGAAGCAATGTATTCGCATTACCGGGCATGCCGCCGGTTCCGGGGGCACTTCTCGTACCGACAAGTACGGCCTGGGTTGATCCCGTCATAGATGCGCCGTCAACGCCCAAATGGATCTCGCTGCCGTTAATGGTCAGCGGCACATAACTAACATCGCTGGGGTTTCCCATATATGCAACTCCGGTCTTAAACGCGCCGAAACAAGCTCTTTTCCCCGCATCGCCCACTTTGCTCGTATCATGTTCGGCGACAGCGTACACGTAGGCAATGTCACTACTTCCATAGGTGTAGGCGGGGCCGGGATTCGGACCTGTGTAATAGCCATGGTATGAAGGTAAAATATACAAATTCTTTAGCTTAATGCTCGGATCAACGCACCAGTCGCACACGCCCGGGCCTGCAACACCGCCGCCTCCTAATGGAAATTCGCTTTTACCGATGGTCACCTGGCCATACATATTTATTCGGAATGCATGCTGCCCGTTGGGACCTTTCATGCTCCCTGCTATAAAATTAACGGGATTGGCGACAGCGTCTACAAAATTAGGTTCAACGCTAAGGTAGTGATCCCATTCGGGGAACCAGTCGAACCCTTCACCCTGCATATTCATGTTCCCCCAAATCACAACACTAACTGGCAATAGCGGTCCTCCGATAAACGACTCTCCGCTGGTTTCCGCGGGATAATCCGGATCAGTGTACCCCGGATGTATTCCGGTATAATCCGTATCCACAAAAAAACGCTCGGCCGTAAGGTTCTCGTACTCCCCGTAAGGTATGGGATAGTAAGAAACGATACTCACATCATCGGCAAAGGCGCAGGATAGCGAAGTCATGAACATTAGAGTTAGCAAAAGGGTGCGCGGTGTCATTTTTTTAAGTCCTCTATTCTTTTCTTGAGCTCCACGTTTTCTTCCTGTAGGGCCTTGGTCGATGCCATCAGGAAACCCATCGCGTCATTAATGCGTATAACTTTTTTGGAGTTGTCTGTCATTTCGTCAGGGGCTTCCTCGGCGATAAATCCCAGCGATTTCTTGGCGTCGGGAGAATCGCCTTTATAGCGAAAGGTCACCACATCAAGATTCTTTAATTTGCCGAGAATTTCATCATAGCCCTGTTTATCCAGGTAGGAAATGTCATACTTAGCGCTTCTGATGGAAGGCACGGTTAGACTCTGCGAGGCCACGTTTGTCGATGCATCCGATGCCTTGCCCACCACAACCCTCGCCGTATGGCCCGCGGGCAACGAAACGACCGGGTTTGCCTCTCCTCGAATGATCACCTGCCCTGCGATGGGGGCGTTGGTCTCGGGATCCACCAAAAATCGAAGCGGCGCCCCGTCCAGATGCAGCGTTATATGCCTCTGATCTACCCCCGGCGTTCCCGTGACACCGGCAAAACCGTTATTCCTATTATTGATATCATCGTTCGCATGAGTAATCTGGTAGGCGGCGCTATTAGGCAGATCGTTAGGGTTGCTGTAGCCTACTGCGCTTTTTGAGCGGATAGCCCACGATGTTGAATTAAACGCAAAGTTGTCCGCATATTGCGACAATAGCGGAACAGCGTCCCATGAACCATTGACGCCATTTGCATCGGCCGTGACCCATCGCCTGGTTCCGCTTTCGTTATCCATCTCAGCAGAAGCACCATTGAATGAATACACGGAAAGATTTCCGCCTTGAGGGGATGCTAGGTTATCGTTATCACGAACCTGAAGCTCGCCGTACATATGTATAGCGTTGTTTTTGACCTCTAATGCATTCCTGACCCTAAGGTCTTTATAAACACCGTTTGGCGAGGACATATATGTCGACACCTGCACATCATCCGCCATTGCATTGGGCGCCAGGAATAGAATGAATATGCTTATTTTGAGAACTCTTGAGATGTTAGTTAGCATAGGTGTCATCCTTTTTTAAAGATTTCTCCAAGCGACTGATCTCTTTTTCCATTTCCATGTTTTCTTGGATCAAACTTTTAATCGCCGCTATCACAAAAGCAATCTGATCGGACAAACTAACCGATTGATTGCTGTTTGAGAGAATCTCCGTTGGGGCTTCTTCGGCAATAATACCGGTATGCTTCTGCTCAGCTGCACTTTCATTTTTATAGTGATACTGGACCATCTTGATATCCGCCATTTTCCTGGACATCAGAAGGTAATCGCCGGCATTCAACGGCTGAATATCTGTTTTTAAGGCGCGTGAACTGGTATTGGTATAACTATGCGCCACAATATCCCCGTCAATATGAAGCTTGGACGTGGGCGCGGCCACACCCACACCTACGTTGCCCGTAGACGTGAGAGCCGGGACCGGGAGATATTCGCGATTATTCAATATAATGTACGGGCTTCCTTTGAAGAATATCGGCTGGAGAGCTCCTCCTTCCGTCGGGCGAGATTCAATGGTGGGAAACTCCTGATCAAGCGGATACCCATGCGCCCATGTGCCGGTATAATACCCGGTTTTAATCCTATAAACACCCGACAAATCAGTATTCGTGATTTGAAGCTCGTTAATAATAGCATCTTTTCTGATATCCAGCGGTGCACGAGGGCGATCTCCATTTGGCAGACCGACGCCCACCCAATGCTCGCCGGCCTCGGCGCCCGAGAAAGTTAATCCTTTGGCTACTTTTAAGCCCAGTCCTTGCTGTGCGCCGGCGTCCCGAGTGCCAACCATGAAATCATTATCGATAGTGACACTCGATCCATAGATGGACGCATATCCCAATGTGTAAAATTGCCCGCCGGAAATTTCGTTGTCGTAGAAAGTGAAACTACCCAAGGCGGCCTGAGCGGGGTTGGTCTCGTCCGGAGTCCGGCCGACTGTCAGGGAGTGAGTCACGCCAATAGTCTGATAATCGCCACTGGGCGAGGGGTGCAAATATTTTTGAACAACGTCGTCCGCGTACGCATTCACCGCAGCAAGCGTCACAATCAAACCAATGGTTAACTTAAAGGGTATATAGCGCATCATCAGTAACTCCCCGTTTCCGTGAGTACACCGGCCTCGTTGATTGTGAATGTTTTGGTACCGCCTTCTCTCGTTGCGGTTGCCGTAAACGAATTCGAATCCGCCGTGATGTCGTAGGCATACGCCTGCCCCATCCCCAGCCAGCGGCTTGCGTAAGGATGATCGTAATTCGAATGATACTGTGCCCAATTCGAGCCTTCAAAAGGAACGTAACTGCCCGTTTCTTGGAATGCCTTTTTCTCCACGCGATAAATAAACCAAAGCTTGTTGACAGCGTCCGCGGCTCTCGCCTGCTCCATGGATGCCGTATACACCGGGAACGATAAACCCGCGACAACTCCCAAAATAAGCAATGTCGCCATCAGCTCGGCTAGTGTATACCCCGTTCTGCTTATAAATAACTTAAGCATAGGTCCCCGATTCCGAAATAACACCGGTTTGATTGATGCTAAATATTTTATTTCCCGGATTTCCGCGGGAAGCCGTTGCAGTGTAAGCGGTCGCGGGATTGCCCACAGTGGTAATCTGATACGTATAGTATTGTGGGATGATATCGATGCGAAGCATCTGCTTGATATCTTCGATATCCGTTGTGGTCGCGCCCCAGCTCGGTTGATAAGCATCTTGGTTAAGCATGGTAATTTTTTGCGCGGCATGGATGGTCTGCAAAAAGGCTATCGCTTCACGGGAGCGGTTTCTCTCAATAACGCCCGTCAGCACCGGCACCGCACAGGCCGTCATGATGCCCAGCGCCATCATCGTGACCAAGAGCTCCATGAGCGTAAAACCGTTTCTTTTTTTTCCGTTACTCATCATAATCTTCATTGATGGTTCCGCCCTGGGTAATCCAATAAACTTTGTCTCCCCCCACACGCGTTGCGCTTGCCTCAAAACATTCGCCCGGCGGTCCGCATGTGGACGTTGTGATCGCGAAGTCGTAGTAATTTTCAACCAAATTCAAACCCATCGCAGCATTGATCGCGGAGATATCCGAGACGGTTGCGCTTGGGCTGGGCCAATACAGATCCGGTTGCATTTCACCAGCACCCGATCCGCTGGTTCTAAAACTCATTTCGGCGGAGTGAATCAGCATCAAAGCTGCGCGCGCTTCCTGTGCTCTCATGGATTCCACATGACCGTGATACAGCGGGACGCTGGCTCCGGCCAGAATTCCCAGAACCGTCAATGTGATCACGACTTCCGTTAGATTAAATCCTCCGCTCATCAATTTTGGATAATTCATGCTTTTATCATAGTTTTAATTATTAGTTAAAGATACTTACTATATTTAAAATATACATTACTATACATATAAATACAAGATAATGCGTAAGTTAAGATATTTGAGGGATTTAAGATACAAATAAGAGCGGCCATAGCCTCTAAGGCCATGGCCGCTCGCGGAAGAGAATAGAAAACGACTTTTTTACTGCTATTACGTTAACGTTCCGCCCACTGTACCAGCTTGGTTCAGCGTCACGGTCTGCGCGTTAGTAGGACCGTTACCGGTACCGTTTCCGGTCGCCGTTAGCGTAAACGTCGTGGCATCAAGGTTACCGATGGTATAGGTAAAGTACTTGGTCTGACCGCCGGAGGCAGCCGCGTTGGGGCAATAATCAAGATTGCAACCACCCGCAGAAACATCCGCGCCAACATAGGTACCGTTATTCTGCGCAAAATAACGAAGCAGTGCTTCTCTCGTCGTGCCCAGCGCCTGCAGCGCTTCCTGTCTGTATGCACGAGTCACCTGCGCCTGATACACAGGAACAGCCAACCCGGCAAGCACGCCAACGATGATGATAACGATTAGAATTTCGATGAGCGTAAAACCTTTTTGGTTTGCTCTTTTCTTATTACTAATTAACATTTCTATTATCCTCCGTTTAATTGAATATATTACATAGCATAATTATATCATTCCATGTAATACTGTGCAAGTGAATAACAAAATATTTAGTCTACTAATTTTACCTTATAGCCGAGCTCAAGTTCAGAATGGGCAAGAACATTGCCACCACCAACACGCCGACAACGCTCCCTACAATAAGCATGATTGCCGGCTCAATCAGCGTGCTTAGGCGATTCACGAAAACCTCAACGCGGTCTTCATAGAGCTTACCCACGCGGGTTAACATATCGGCTAAACGACCGCTTTCTTCACCTACCTTGATCATGTGGATCATGATAGGCGAAAAAACACTCTGCCTTTCTAAGGAATCCGAAAAAGGTTTACCCTGCTGAACATCGTTGGCAGTCGCCACCAAAGCGTCCTCGTACAGCGTATTACCCGCCGCGCGCGAAACAATATTCAAACTTTCCAGCAAATTGACGCCGCTCTGCACGAGAGTAGCCAGATTCATACACACACGGGCTAAAATAGAATCATTGATCATATTTCCTACGACCGGGATTTTAAGCACAAAGCGATCCGCGTTGCGCTTCCCCTGCGGCGTCCGGACATATTGGTGCGTTAGGTAAACAGCGCCGGAAACCATGAGAAAAATGAGGATAAAATAGTGCTGAATGAATTCGCTCACGTCGATAACGCCTTGTGTCAGCGCGGGGAGCTTAGCGTTAAATTTCTTAAACAGATTCGCAAAAATCGGGATGATTTTAAGCAAAAACACAAGAATGGATCCGATCGCGACAAAAACGAGCACCGCCGGATAGACCAGCGCGGAGACAATCTTCTTTTTAAGATTAATACTCGCTTCAAGGTGACTGGCCAGCTGATAAAGAATAACCGGGAGATTACCGCTGGCTTCGCCCGCTTCTATGAGAAAAGGCCAGAGCGAAGGAAACACTCGCGGATTTTTGGCAATCGCATCCTTAAACGAGGAACCGGCCTTGATATCCAAAGCCAAATCCTTGAGCGCGTCTTCCAAACGCAAGCTCTCGCATTGGGTGCCTATGATTTCCACCGAACGCAGAAGCGGAATACCCGCTTCGATCAAAATGGCTGTCTGACGGCAAAAGAACAAGAGATCTTCGGTCTTAATACGGCGGTGTTTTTTCTGTTTCTTGGCCGCGATTTCCTTAGACTGCTCGCCGGTTTCGACAATTTTTGTAATAATCAGGTTGTGGCTTTGTAAAATTTTGATAGCCGCGTATTCGTTGACGGCATCCTGCGTGCCCTGAACTACCTTTCCGCTGGAATCTCTGGCGGTATAAACGTAGGAGCCCATCTCACCCGCCTCCCAATGTAACGCGCATTACTTCCTCGATGGAAGTATCCCCCGCCACGACACGCCTGTAGGCGCGGTCCTCGAGTGTTTGCATCCCGTCCTTTTCGGCGGCGACGCGGATTTCGCTGGTGGACGCTTTTTGAAGCGTCAGCCGCGCGATCTCATCCGTCATTGGCATCAACTCATAAATCGCGAAACGGCCCAGGTAGCCGGTTCTGGCACATTGCTCGCATCCGACGGCCTTATAAATCGTTTTGAGTCCCGGCTGAATCTTCGACAACACAGGCGGAATTTTATCCGTTGCCTGTTTACATTTGGGACATAGGCGCCTCATCAGGCGCTGAGCGACAACCATCAAGAGGGATGACGAAACATAAAAGGATTCGATGCCTATATCGTTCAAACGTGTGATCGCCGAAGGCGCGTCGTTTGTGTGAAGGGTGCTAAACACCAAGTGACCCGTCAGAGCGGCTCGCACACAGATTTGCGCCGTCTCGAGATCACGGATTTCACCGACCAGCATGACATCCGGATCTTGGCGTAAAAACGCGCGCAAACCCGTCGCAAACGTCAAGCCGATGCCCGGCTTTACCTGAACCTGATTGATCCCGGTGATCTGATATTCGACAGGATCCTCGATGGTAATGATATTTTTGTCGACTCCCTTGATCTCGTTCAGCGCGGAGTATAACGTTGTGGTTTTACCGCTGCCCGTGGGACCGGTCAACAGAATCATCCCGTAAGGTTTGCGTATGATTTTCCTAAAGACATCCAACTCCTTGTCGTCGAAACCCAGGAGCTCCAGGTCCAACGCCAGCTTATTCCTGTCCAAAATACGCAGAACCACTTTTTCACCGTGCACCGTCGGTATCGTCGAAACACGGAAATCGATTTGCTTGCGGTCAATGGTCGCGGAGAAACTGCCGTCCTGAGGAAGACGCTTTTCGGCGATATCCATGCGGCAGAGAATCTTGATGCGTGACACTAGCGGCAAGATCATGGACTTCTCCGGTGGCGGAATGGCGACCAAGACACCGTCAATACGGAATCGTATGCTGATTTTTTCTGAGAACGGTTCGATATGAATATCACTCGCCCTGTCCTTAATTGCCTGTCTTAATATCAGGTCTGTTAGTTTTACAACCGGTGCTTTTTCGGCGCTCGCTACGATATCATCAAGCGTCAAACGCTCTTGTTGGGGTGGCTGAGCGACCAACTCACGCGGCCCGTCCAACGATACATAGGATGCGTCGATGGCGCTTTTTAACATGCCGCCTTCTCCATAGAACTCGCTGATCGCCTGCTCGATTTCAGACTGCGTGGAGATAAGACGGTTGATACGGTAACCTGTCATTTTGTACAGATTATCCAACAGCACGATGTCCAACGGATCCGCGAAAGCAACCGTCAGCGTATTCGCGTGAAGCGAGATGGGAATCAGGCAGTTCTTACGGGCAAACTCTTCGGGGATAATCTTGTCGAGGGCCTGATCGGGGATGGGCTTAAGTAGCCCCTTATCCTTACCGGCATAGAGTATGTGTAGCTGTTTAGCCAGCACACTGGCGATGTTTTTATCGGAAACAAACCCCAGCCGGCATAGAATACCGCCCAGGGGTTCATGAGGCGATCGTTTTTGCTCCTCAAGAGCCTGCCCCAGCTGTTCTTTGGTGATTAATCCTTCCCGAAGCAGGATATCGCCCAGCTTAATATGCTGCTTGATATCCTCGGTCGGTTTATAAGCGCTCATTTAGGTCTCGTTTTAAGATTTCCCTGGCTAAACATTTCCAATGCGTTGGCCATCTCCTGCTCCATTCCTTCCGGAGCCGCTGCGGCCGCTGTCTTGGCCTTTGTGCGGTATATACCCAGCTCATCGCCGATGACTACATGACGCTTAATCTCTGTCTGTTCCTGTGCGTTCAGGGTTCTTTCCAATTCACCGTCGCGGAACGCATCCATCATTCTTGCGGAAGCGGGTTCTTTTCCGGCTGTCGTTATTTCCGAAGGAACGGTAAAGCTGTCATTTCCTTCGACGATGTGCGGCGTAATAAAAATCAATAACTCTCTGTCCAAATCCCCGCGATCCTTGTAATTGAACGCCTTTCCGAAGATCGGCAAATCTCCCAAGCCCGGGATTTTCTTCATGGCTGTGCTGTAATCGCTGTCAATCAGACCGCCAAGAACAAGAGTCTCGTTATTTTTAACACGTGCCAGAGTGCGTACGGATCGTGTCGTGGGATCAAGGAATGTCGACGGAAAAAAGGAAGAGGCCACCGCCGTCGTGACGGAGGGCTCGACATAGAGATTGATGGATTGGTCTTGGTTGATCTGCGGTGTCATCTTGAGAATGATGCCCGTAGGCGCTCTCTCGGCCGTATTGGTTGTCTGAGCACTCTGACCTTCGCTGGCGGTTGTCACCACCTGATTGGCGATGGCCGTATTCGTCACGAGCTTGATCTGCGCGGCTTCGTTATTCATCGTCAGAACGCGGGGGCGCGCCAGGATTTTGGTTTTTGTGTCTGATGTGATCATTCTTAATGTCACTGTGAGATTGCTCGCACTAACGGTGCCAAGCGTGATATCGCGGTTTTCGTTAACGCCCGTTCGGCTTCCTGACAAAACCTGGAAAGGAAAACCGGTTTCCTTGCTGCCGCCGGTTAAGGACCCCAGCGCACCGTTGCTGCCGCCCCAATCAAAACCGTGATCCTCCAGAAGATTTCGGCGGACCTCCATAATATGAACTTCAATCATCACCTGTTTAGAGGGAACGTCGATTTTTTCCAAAACCTTTTCGATTTGTTTGAGTGTTTGAGGCGTGTCCGTGACGATCAGACTATTGGTGTTTAGATCTATCGCTACTTTCCCCTTATCGGAAAGCATGCTACCAATCAAGGTATCCACGCCTCTTCCCGTGATAACGTTTTCTTTGGAAGAAGAACTCTTGGAACTGGCCCCGGTGGAAGATGAGGAACTCCCTCCTGAGTCGGAGCTCGCCGTTGCGGTCGTCGTGTCGATGGCGTTAATATCGCTGGCAGCCGTGAGCTCTTGGATGATGCTGCCTCCGGCGAGGTCAATGGGCGACGATGACAGGCGTGTGTATTTCAGAGTAAATACGCGTGTCTCAGTGCCGGTATCGGTGATTCCTGCCGGATAAATAATATATAGGTTGTCGTTTTTCTTTTCATAGCGCAGGCCGTTCGCGTTAACGATGCTGTCGAGGGCGTCTTGCACCGTCACGTCTTCAAAGTAGACGGTAACTTTCTTCACCTCCACCCCCTCGCTGGTCACAAAGTTGAGAGCGGACTGTTGAGATAAAATCTTGAGGACGTTCTTAATAGGCGCGTCCTCAAAATCCATGGAGATGAGTTGTTCGGCGGGTTCCTCATACGCCACCGCAACGGGCGGCGCAACGCTCACGAGGCAAAACGCGACCAACGTTATCGCGGCTATCTTTTGAAGTGATTTCATGGCATCCTCTCTCATTTAAGTGTCAGCATAAATTCTTGATCTTGATCGATGTATTTCGCTCGAACGCCTTCCTTGGTGACTTCCAAAATTTTGACGTCGTTCAAAACACTGCCCGCCTGAACGACTTTGCCGTTAATAACGGCCTGTGGTTGCTTCGCATTCCACACAAGTCCCTGCAATACGAGCGGACTCTTTCTGGTCGCTGTCTGTGATTGTTTGGGCTGGGGCTGGTTCACAAGTCCGAACGGGTCCCTGAACTTCTGTCCCGCGTATTCCACGGCATAGACATCGCAAGCCAACAGAAGTCCCACAATCAATACCGCGGCAGCCCTCACCATTAGACGGTCACCATCGGCCGGTATCCGGCCAGTCTAATCACGACTTTCAATACTCTCTCCTTCGTTTCGTTATCAATAATGGTGGTAACATCCAAATTCTGAATCTTGAGAAACTGCTGATAACTCTCAATGCGGCTGATAAAATCTCCTATCAAATGGTATTTTCCAAATGCCTGCAATCCAAACGTAACACGTTCATAATCGCCCACGACCTCCACCTGACCCGGAGTCACCGAGTTCAGCGCCACGCCGGATTTCTGTGCCATCTGGTTCAAGTCCTGGATGATCACGGAAACTTGGTTTTTTTGGATGAATTGGGGCTCATAGGCCTTCATCGCATTTTGTATCGCCGAAATCTCGCCCAAGATCGCCGACTTGTTCCGCTCTTCTGAGAGCTGGTGAGCGACTCTCCTGGACCCCTTCAGGAACGGCTGCAATACAAACCCGTTGGCAATAATCATGGCGAATATAAAAACGCCGATCAACAGAACCGTTATCTGATTGAGCTTGCGACTCATAATCAATAAGCCCTCGGTCTGGCGGGAGAGGCGCCTTCGATCTCAAAATCCGTGCCTGCCGCCGGCCCTTCCGTAGTCTTTTTGATGGAAGCGACTCGAAGCGCTTCCAAACCCTTCATAAAATCAGCGTCTTGCGACATCGAATTTAAAAATTTATCCACTTCCAGGAACCCCTGTTCGCCGCGTCCCAACACACTGCCCTGCAGCTCGACAAAAAGAACATTGGGCTGCTCTTTGTTATCCATGTCGCTGTAGACGAGGCGTTCCAACTGTACGCTTCTTGGCACGAGCTTGGCGACTTCGGTGAGTTTTGTGGTGCAATAGATTCTATTTTTTATGAGATCATCGAGATAGGTCTTTTTCTTTTGGAGTTCATTTCGCTTCATTTCCAACTCAGGCACAGGCAAGGCCGCAAAGGCAGCCATTTGGTCCGAATAACCGCGCTGAATCGCGTTAATTGCTTTTTGTTTGGACGAGAGATGGCTTTGGGTGGCGAATTGAAGAATACCGAACAACACGATAAACACCGCCGCCTCCGTCAGAACATATTTTTGAACGGTTTCTTTGTCAAAAGTGCTCACTGAGCTCAAACCGGATACAGCCGCTTTTTTCTTGCGCTCTGCGGGCTCAACCAGATTGATCTTCCAGTTCACGTTCGAAGAAAAGCCGGAGATTGCCGCGCCGGCCGCCGTGGCCACTTCCGGGTGATAATCCCCCGATATCCCATACTTAAGAATCGGATTTTTGACATTCCCAAGGATTTCAAATTCACTCTTGGCAAGCTTGGTCCACGTCGCGGCATCCGGGCCGCCTTCTTCTCCGGCAACAACAATGCTGATTACTTTCTGATCCTTAAAATTTTTGTAGAAATAGTTAAATGAGAGCTGGAGGTCGGGTAAAATCGCCTCGGGGATAGGGCGCGTTTTTTCCTGGGTCTCGCTAAAGCGCGTCACCACGCAATGACGCGCCATCAACATAAGATTGGGCTTGCCGATGACAATATTCACGGTGCCGTCGTTTTTGGGATCGACGTAGGCCTGCACCGGCACATCATTTCGAGGTTTGTCCGGATAGAAGCACCGCATCATTGAGACCGAACTCGGCTCGACGGAGCGAACGTTGAATCCCGCACCACGAATGGCTTCCAGACGACTCTCCAACACTTCCTTCCTCATGGCAAAAAACATGATCCTCATTTTGGAATTTCTTTTGTCGATGGAGATTTTGTAATCGGTGGCGAGCTCGCGCAAGTCAAAAGGAACGTACTTCTGTGCTTCAAACCTGACGGATGTCTTCCATTCCTTCTTTGGCAATAGAGGCATTTCAAAATAACGGACCATCGATTCATTTTCCGGAACCGACAATGTCACCGGACGGCGTTGAATTGCCGCCTTCGTGAATGCTTTTTTCATCGCCTGGGCCAAAGCCACATCCTCGCCCCCCGCGATTGCTCCGGGGATCGTTTCCTCAGCGGATTTAGTGATTTTATTTCTGCCGAATTGATTGACGACCTCGGCAATAAAGACGGATCGCCCACTGGCATAAACCCCTATCGCTGTTGAAGTAAACACAGTCTCCTCTGATTAAAATTGTGTATTTTTGCTAATTAAAGACATAAGGCTATAAAGCCATTATATATATTATCACATTCTATTGTTTATTGTTAAGTAAATTTGTTAAAAAGGGGCTATTTTGTGACGGGGTCTGAGAGGATGGTTTCGTCGGGTTTCTCAAGGACAAATTCGGGGTCTATCAAGGGGTCGTAACCTCCACGAACGGGTATCGGGAACGTGACAGTCTCAAAAAGACCGGTCGCGGTTCTGGCGATCGCATTGCCTAAGCCATAAATAGGGCCCCAGCTCAACGCCGCCACCCCACCCTCTGTTTTATCGATGTGTTCTATGCCTTTAAAAATTTCTAGCCAACCCATGGTCAGGTTAGACAAACCGCGCCCGAGCTTACGGTTCATTCCCGCCGAAGTCTCCGCTCTATCCGCTTTGGCGCCTTTGATGGCCGGCGGCGGCATCTTAACGCTGTAATCGCTTGCCTGGGCGGGGCATGCAAAGAGAATTCCCACGACGACCATCACTGCCGGCAAATTAGCGAGATTCTTCATCGTCTTCCTCTTCATCATCCTCTTCGCCTTCTTCGCCCTCTTCCGCGTCGTACTCTTCAAAATCCTCGGCCGCATCGGCGCCGGGTTCCTGGGCCGGAGGCGCTTCCTCGAGACTCTTGAAAAATTGCTCGGGCGTCATCGTCTTTAAGGTTTCTTTGAATTTATCGATTTCTTCTTTGGTGATGGAGCTGTTAATGGCCGGGCATTTCGCCAAGACCTTTTCGTCGATGAATATAGGGCAATTAACTCGCACGGCTAGAGCCAGAGAATCCGACGGCCGGGCATCCAACGTCACGGATTTGCCTCCGATATTCAAGTAAATGATCGCGTAGTAGCTGTTGTCTTTAAGATCGCTCACCGCGACTTTCTCGACGGTGGCGCCCATCACGTGAAGCATATTGACCATAAGATCGTGAGTCAGCGGTCTGGGAAACTTTTCTCCCTGCATCTCAAGAGCGATGGCATTACCCTCGCTTACGCCTATCCAGATGGGAACCAGGCGCGTCTTTTCGAGGTCCTCCAACACCACAACGTATTGCGGCAGAGGAAATAGCGAGACCACTGAAGAAATTTTGGCTTCTTTCATCATGAAATTATTCTAGACGCTTTGGTCTGAATTAGCAAGGCGGGGTGCGGCTTCTTTATCCGCCCAAATCCCCTTTTTTTGCCGTTTCGCCTCTGCCTCGGCCTGTTTGAGCTGCAGATAATACTTTCCATTGGGCTTGTAGTACTTCGCACGCGCCAGCCCCTCCGACACCATCACGAGATTCACCAAGCGCCCGTCCTTCAGAAACACGTAGGCCAGATTCCTGCCGTAATCGTCCTCTTTTTTTACGTCATATTCCAGCGTCACGAGCTTCTCCTTGAGGAGCTTACGTGCAAATTGGAACGCCTCCTTACCATAAAACTGTACTTTTCCATGATTGGGATTATATTCCGGAGCATCCACTCCGATGAGCCGGACTTTTTCGCCGCCCGTAATAACAAACGTGTCGCCATCGATCACCCATTCCACGATTCCCGACGCGGGGTGTGTGACACCAAGGACCGGACCTGACCACACCAATCCCGAGACCAATAGTAAGCAAACAGTGGCCCGTTTAAGCATGCGAACCTCCGTGAGATAGTTTCTGTGCGTACCGGATTCTGCTATCGATGGAAGGATGATCATAAAACAAAAACTCTATCCACGGATGCGGCTTCTTTACGGCTAAATTCTGCTCGGCCAGCCGATTCATAAGGGAGGTGAAAGTCTCCTGAGAGTCGTATTTCTGCAACGCGTAGCGGTCCGCCTCTCTCTCCATCTGTCTCGAGACCGCGTTCTGGATGGGGGCGGAAAAAAGATTCACGAGAAACAAACCAAGTGATAACAGCGGAAACCAGCGCAAGTCACTGAGATCGTAGCCGCGCGTCAGAACGAAAAATATGAAAAAACCCGCCACAGTGGCCGCCGAGCCCATCAGAATGGAGCGCGAAATATGCTTCAGCGCGTGATGACCTATCTCGTGCGCCATCACCATTTCGATCTCGGGTTGAGTGAAGTTTTTTAGGAGCGTGTCCCCCAATAGAATCCTGCGCGACTTTCCTATTCCCACCAGCGCGGCATTGGCCTTTCTGGTTTTCTTGGACAGAGCGATCTCAAAAATACCGTTCACAGACACTCTGCAGCGCCTGCATAACTCGAGAAGCGTTTGCTTAAGCTCCCCTTCGGGCAAGGGTTTTGTGGAATAGAATATGGAGATTATAAGCGTGGGCATAATCCTCGAGAAGAATAGTGTCATCACTAGCCACGCAAGCGCAAGAATCCACCACCAGGCATCCGGGTAATGCCGGACGACGTAATAAAAGAATCCTCCTGTCAGAAGAAACAGTCCGAGACCCAAAGCATAGCGCTTGGCAGCGTCGGCGATCCATGCCGCGAGACTCTGGCGTGAGAGCGAGAACTTCTTCTCCGTAAGAAATCCGGAATAAAAACTGAGGGGCAGCGTCGCGAAAAACGTAATCTGATAAAAGAGCGCGAGGTATGTCAGGGTTGTAATCTCAAAACTTGCCTCCGCCCCAATCAAAGATGGCAACCATCGCAGAGGAAGCGCTGATTGATAAAGAAAAATCAGAAGGGCCGCATGAAATGCGGAGCCGACAAAGAAAATGGTTAGTTTTCGGCGATGATAACTGTGGGCTTCAGCGCTGTCCAGAAAAATGGGACAACCAAAGGAGGCCCAGAATCGTTTTGCCATCCTGTATCTCACCCTTTCGTATCATTCGGTACGCCTTGGACAGCGTGACCTCCTGATGCTCTATCCATTCGTCGTGATCCAGGTTTTTACGCCCTTTGACGAGCGTTTCGGCCTTAAACATCGTCATAATCTCATTGCAGATGCCCGGAGCGGGATAGAATTGAGTCAGAAAAGTCCACTTTCTGGCCTTAAAACCGGTCTCCTCCTCTAGCTCGCGTTTGGCACAAACCAGAGGTTTTTCTTTGATTTCGCGAGTTCCGGCCGGGATTTCCCATAAATCGCCCTGTGCGGCGTAACGAAATTGACGGATCAGGAGAATCTTGGTTTTGTTGACCACAGGAATGATGACCACCGCCCCCGGGTGATGCACCAATTCACGCGTCACGAGTTTGCCGGGCGCCACATCCAGATAAAACCGGTCTTTGACGAGCCGAATGATATGGCCCTGATAAATTAGATGGGATTCTTCGACGCGGTAAGGAAGTCTTTTGGGCACCGCTTAATCGATTTCGATCACGGAGTCGACGCCGCCGTAGGGATTGGGTTCGAGGCGCTCGTTAAAGGGATCCGTGGCCCACTGGCCGTCGATGACAAACTTATAGCGATAGCGGCCGGGCTCAAGAAATACTCTTTTCTGCCACACGCCTTCTTCCTTCTGCCATAGAAGCGAATTATTGGAAACACACCAGTTGTTGAAGTCACCCACCAGATGCACCTCTTTGGCGCCCGGGAGACGAACGACGAAATCTCTGAGCCGGTCGGCTTGGCGGCCCTCGGCACGCACCATGTCTGCCAGAGACAATGCGGGCTGAACGGGCGTCTTGCTCAGAATCTCCTGGCTAAGCATCAGATAATCCAGGGCTCCTTTAGACTTGGAGTCATGTTTGATCACCGGAATCCCCTTTGCCTGAGACTCACGAATACTGACGGTCTGCCGGATAGGTGTGTTAAAAATATGTTCGCCGAACGCCGAACGAATCTCATCAATCATGTACTTGGAAAAGCGCGTACGCATATCCACCATTGTCGGTAATGCAAAAACCTTGGGCGAGTGCTGTAATTTAACGCGGATCAACTCGATCATGCTCATGAGCTTGCTCACTCCCATCAGAGAGAAAGAACTAAGCTCTACCGGAACAATCACGGTCTGGCTCGCACGCAGTGCGTTGAACGTCAGAAAACCCAAACTCGGCGGACAATCGATGATCACATACTGATAAGGAAACGTCACGTGCATCAAAACCTCGTGCAAACGCGACACAGCCTCATCCTTATTGGTGAATTCCTGCTCGATTGTACTCAGGAGAAGACTTGAAGGTACCAGATCAAATCCTTCATCCACGGAAATGATCGTATTTTCTAAAAAAGTTTTTCTGTCAGGTTGTTCGGTGAGGACGTTGTAGATGGAGTTAGAGCCGCGGTCACTGCGCACGCCAAGACCGAAGGTGGCATGGGCTTGAGGATCCAGATCAATTAAGAGAGTTCTTTTTCCGAGAGACGCCAGCGACGCGGCGATGTTGATCGCCGAAGATGTTTTACCGCAGCCGCCTTTTTGATTCGACAACGCGATAACGTGCATAGAGGTTGTGCGCTCTCCTTTTAAGGACTACAGCGGAAGGATCTTGAGATCCCGTATATAGATCGTATCGTTAACCTTATTCTGTGTGTCTTTGGTGCCGAACTCAAAACGCATGCTCTGTACAAAGTTTTCGTCAAAACCTGCGGCCGTATCCATGAGGCTCACTTCAGCCTTCTGCCATTCTGTGGTCAACGGCTTGGAGAATGGAAAAATCTTGCCATGATCAAAGGCCAGCACGTTATCTCTGTCCTTAAGCGCGAAGCCGAGATTCTCCCCACCCCTCTGCCCTTTGGCATAAAACACGATCTTGGTGCCGGCCAGATTCAGCGGCTTTTTGAAATTAATAACCGCGCGGGCAAACGGCGCCACGGAACTATTCGTCATCGTCAGCATCACGGGATCCTTGGAGCTCTTGAGCTTGCCCGCACCCTCGAACTGAAACCCGTGAAACCGCACGGAATCTCCGTAAAGGCCGTCGTCAGTCGACGATGAAGGTGATTCGGTGGTTTCTGTCTCCTCGTCCTTCCAATTGGAAGCGCCCGCCTGCATAAACTTGTCGTCGATTACGCGGATATCGACAAAAATTCTCTTGGATGAGAAAAGACTGAACGCTGCCATCAAAAACGCCAAAACTGCGATGATCCAAGGCAGCACCGAAACCGAGTGCGGCTTCTCAACAACCTTGATCACCATCGGGTATTCGGACTTTTTGTTCTTCTCCCCGCTAGAGAAGTAAATATCGGCCAATTGATCCTGCGTCATTTCCTGCGCGCTCTTGGCTTGGGGCGCGGTGGACTGACGCTTGATAGCGGGCCGTGCTTGGTGACGCGAATATTCTTTAACGCTGGCCTTCAAAGCCTCAATCATCTTACTCATAACACCCACGACTCTCCGGTAAAACAAATTTCAAACAAAATTTTTATACGATGGGAAAATTATATCAGATTTTACGGTGTGTGCAAAAGCATTTCTCACTGCTGAAGCAGGTTTTCCTCATTCAGTGAACGCAGGTCCGTGTCTATCGGCGCGGGTTCATCAGCTTCTTTTAATTTGCCGCCCAAAAGTCTTGATCTTTCGATCTGCGGACTCACTTTTTTCTGCCAGGAGCCCACGGCCTTGTTCCAGCCGTCGGTCGTCTTTCGTATGCCCTGCTGAATCGACTGCAGATGCTCCATAAACGTGCATAAACGGTTACCCAGCTCCTCGACGGATGCGCCGAGCTCGGCCGCATTATCTGCCAACTGCTTCTGCGCCCACGTATGAGCGACGAGTGACAGGAGCGGCAGGATGGTCATGGGACTGGCGATAATGACCTTGCGGTCCATCGCCTCCTGAAAAAGGCCGATATCCAGCGAGAACGCGGCACGAATCACGGCCTCACTGGGAATAAACATCACGACGTAAGGAATTTCAGGGTCGACGTGCGTTTGG
Organism: uncultured Planctomycetia bacterium; assembly: GCA_964447745.1. Classification (GTDB taxonomy): domain Bacteria; phylum Omnitrophota; class Gorgyraeia; order 2-02-FULL-51-18; family 2-02-FULL-51-18; genus CAYUTV01. Next base: position 66,594 of record CAYUTV010000001.1, read on the forward strand.
TATTCTTTGCGGCTTAATTTAACGAGATTTGAGCGAATATTGACGAGCAAGCGGTCATAGTGCTCTTTTTGTTTCAGCGGATCATCCGTTTCCTGAGCTAAAATATATTCCGCGGCGACTTCCTTGGAATCGATCACGATTTTTTTGCCGTGGGGCAGATAGACGATGAAATCCGGCCGGTTGGAGCTGTCAGAATCACCCATCGTGACCTGCGTGTCAAAATTGATCCCCTTCACGAGATTACTGCGCTCGAGAATCTGCTGGAGAACAGTCTCACCCCATTTACCGCGAACGCCCGAACTTGAAGTAAGCGCCCTTTTAAGTGAAGAGGTTTCCATACGAATCGCAGTTTCGGCGCTCAACACCTGATTGAGCGAACTCTCAATCTTGCCGTACATCTCAAAGCGCTCCGTCTCAAATTTTTTGACGAGGGCCTGGTACTCCCCCAGCTTTTCCTTCATTTCTCGTACGCTCGAGGAAACTTCCTGCTTGTCTCTCTGGATCTCCTGCCCTGCTTCCGCTTTTACCTGGCGCAGCGCTTCAATGGCAGAGAGCTTGAATTCGTTTTGGAGCTGTTCGGTGGTGATTTTGGCTGTAGAGAGCTGACTCTCGTAGCCAGAGACTCGTTCGGCGAGTCGTGCGATCTGAGAGGCTCGGAGGAAGTACACTATAACCGCCCCGAGAACGAAGCTCAGAGCGGAGAAGATGAGGGTTTGGATCACTAAAATCTTTTACGATTTTTGCTGCTGCGTGCTTTTCTTCGTTTGATTTCGCTGGGTTTTTCGTAGTGCTTCCTGGCCTTGAGAGTCTTCAGGATGCCTTCACGCTCGATTTTTTTCTTGAAACGCTTGAGCGCCCGTTCCAATGGCTCATTGGGGCCGACTTCCACTTTTGACATTAACTATCCCTTCCGTTTGTTATGGTTGAACTTG
>CAYUTV010000002.1:0-35010 GCA_964447745.1 uncultured Planctomycetia bacterium
TGTGCCGCATCCCGTCCAGATACAAAAAGCCGATTCTCGTCAGTTCCACCGACGGTGTAGGCACCAAGCTCAAGGCGGCGACCGAGGCGGGTATCTTTGAAGGCCTCGGCATTGATCTCGTCGCGATGAACGTGAACGATATTTTAACGATGGGTGCGGAGCCGTTATTTTTTCTGGATTACTTCGCGATCGGAAAACTCGAACCCAAACTCATGAAAGACGTCTTGAAGGGGATCGCCGAAGGCTGCCGGCAGGCGGGCTGCGCTCTCATAGGCGGCGAAACGGCCGAAATGCCGGGACTGTACGCCAAGGGAGATTTTGATATCGCGGGATTTTGCGTCGGCGTCGTGGAAGAAAACGGGATCGTCGACGGTAGCAAGGTCAAAGACGGGGATGTCATCATCGGTGTTGCGTCGAGCGGGGTTCACTCCAACGGTTTTTCTTTCGTACGCAAAGTATTCAAGCCCTCATTTATCAAACAGCACGCCGAAGAGATCCTGAAACCCACGCGCATTTACGTGAAATCTGTTCTTCCTCTGATGGAAAAAGAATGGGTGCACGCGGCGGCGCACATCACGGGCGGCGGATTCATCGACAACATTCCCCGTGTTTTGCCCGACGGCTGCGCGGCCAAGATTCATATGGGCTCATGGCCCGTTCCGAGAGTGTTCGGCTGGATTCAGGAACAGGGGCATGTGCAGATCAAAGAAATGTACCGTACGTTCAACATGGGAATCGGCATGGTGCTCGTCACACGCCGGGAAAATGCCCTCAAAGTGATCGCGCATTTGTCCAAACACAAAGAGCGTGCGTGGATCATCGGCGATATTATTAAAGGCGAAGGAGTTTATTTACAGTGAAAGTTCTAGTAATCGGAAACGGCGGCAGGGAACACGCGATCTGCTGGAAATTATCACAAAGTCCCAAATTGACCAAGCTCTATTGCGCTCCAGGTAACGGCGGAACGGCAGATGTGGCCGAAAATGTGGACATTGCCGCCAAGGATCAAGAAGGACTTTTGAAATTTTGCAAAAAAACAGGCATCGACCTTGTCATAGTCGGTCCCGAAGCGCCGCTGGTCGAAGGCATCGTTGACCGATTTACCAAAGAAGGAATCAAGATTTTCGGACCCAGCCAGTTTGCCGCCCAGCTTGAAGGTTCCAAAGTTTTTTCAAAGGAAATGATGAAGAAGCTGGGAATCCCCACGGGCGAATTTGAAGTTTTTACCTCGGCTGACAAGGCGATGGATTACGTCGCCAAGAAAAAGATTCCCATTGTGATCAAGGTGGACGGATTGGCCGGAGGTAAAGGAGTGGTGGTCGCGACCTCCATGCCCAAGGCGATGGAAGCCATTCACCTCTATATGGTGAAAAAGGTATTCGGTAAGGCTGGTGAACGCGTGGTAATCGAAGAGTGTTTGGAAGGCGAAGAGGCCTCAATCATCGCCGTCACCGACGGCGGCAGTGTTCGTTTGTTGGCATCTAGCCAGGACCATAAGCGCATTTTTGAAGGCGATACCGGCCCGAACACGGGCGGCATGGGTGCTTATTCTCCGGCACCGGTAGTAACCGAAGCCCTTGAAAAAGAAGTTATGGAAAAGGTTTTTAATCCGATCGTCAAGGAAATGGCGGCGCTCGGTCATCCGTTCAAAGGATTTCTCTACGCGGGCATCATGGTCACACCCAAAGGTTTCAGAGTCCTGGAGTTCAATGTCCGTTTGGGCGACCCTGAAACTCAGGCCATTCTGCCTCGTTTGGAAAACGATCTCCTGGAGATTTTTCTGGCCACCGTGGAAGACCGCCTGTCATCGGTTGACCTTAAATGGAAAGATGAGGACTGTGTTTGCGTCGTGATCGCGGCTCAGGGTTACCCTGAGGAGTATGAGACGGGAAAAAAGATCGCCGGGCTCACCGCGGCGAAGGAGAAGCAGGACATTCAGATATTTCATGCCGGTACGAAGCGCGAGAACGGAGACCTTCTGACGGCCGGAGGACGGGTGTTAAACGTGGTCGGCTGCGGCCGCGGAATTTTCGGCGCGTTGTCCAAAACCTATGAGGCCGTTGAAAAGATATTCTTCGACAAGATGTATTACCGCAAAGACATCGGTCACCGCGCCGCCAAAGCGGTCAAAAACTAGAAAGGAAACATTATGAAAGCACTTGTGGCTATTTTGATGGGCAGTGATTCAGACGCACCGCAGTTGAAGCCCTGTGGCGATGTCTTGAGAGAATTGGGAATTCCGTTTGTCGCGAAAGTGCTGTCGGCACACCGCACGCCCAAGGAAACCGTGGAGTTTGTTGAAAAAACGGCTCCCGAAATGGGCGTCAAAATATTCATCTGCGCAGCAGGCGGGGCGGCTCATTTGGCCGGCGTTGTCGCAGCACATACCACGCTGCCGGTTATCGGTTACCCCATTGAGTCACCTTTCATGAATGGCCTGGATTCTCTTTTATCGACGGTACAAATGCCCGGCGGAATTCCCGTGGCGACCGTTGCCGTGGGTTCGGGGGGTGCCAAGAATGCCGGATTTCTCGCCGGTAGAATTTTGGGCATTTCGGAAGAGAAATTCTCAAAAGCTATTCAGAAGTACAAAGACACGAACCGCAAGAGCATCCTGGCGAAGGAAGTCACCTTATAGTGAAGAAAATTCTCTTTGTCTGCACGGGAAATAGCTGCCGGTCGGTAATGGCCGAAGGGTTGTTCCGTACTTTGGTCAAAGACAGGAGCGATGAATTTCTTGTGGCCTCGGCCGGAATCAGCGCCATCGACGGCTTTCCCGCGACCGAAGAAACGATCCGCGCGATGAGTGACGAAGGGATCGATGTTTCCCAGCATCGCAGCCGGCGTTTATCCCGGGAGCTGGTTGAGGAAGCGGACAAAATTTATGCGATGGAGCATCTGCACCGGGATTATATTTTGAGTCTCTATCCGGAAGCGGCCGACAAGGTTTCGTTATTGAGCGGACAGGGCCAGGGGATTCCCGATCCCATACGCATGTCCTCGTCATTTTATAAGAGCACACTGGACGCCATTAAACAGCACTTAAAGAGAATCGTGGAGGAATTGTGAAGATCGCATTGGGCGCCGACCACGGCGGATTCGCGTTAAAACAAGAGATCTCGGACTTTTTGGCCAAACGCGGTTACAAGACCGTGGATTACGGAACGAAATCCGCGGATTCCTGCGACTATCCGCTATTCGCGTACAAGGTAGGTAAAGCGGTCTCTGAAAAAAAAGTGGATTTGGGTATTCTTATTTGCAAAAGCGGCAACGGCATGGCGATCGTGGCCAATAAACTGCCCGGCGTTCGCGCGGCCATTTGTTTTGATAAAAACGTCGCCGTTCTTTCGCGTCAACACAACGACGCCAACGTTTTGGTGCTGGGCTCCGAGCATATTCTCGACGAACCCGATGTGATCGTGGAAGCGTGGCTCGAGGCTCCGTTTGAAGGCGGCCGCCACAAGCGTCGCGTCGGGCAGATCTCCAAATTCGAAGAAAAGATTTGCGGAAAAAAAAGAAAGGTGGGTTCCAAAAAATGAATTCATTGAAAAAAACGGATCCGGAAGTCTTCAAAGCGATTTTAAAAGAAACGCACCGCCAGAACGACAACATCGAGCTCATCGCGAGTGAAAATTTTACAAGCATGGCTGTCATGGAGGCGGTTGGTTCTCCGTTGACGAACAAATACGCCGAGGGTTACCCCGAAAAACGCTGGTACGGCGGTTGCGAGAACGTGGACGTTGTGGAAGCGCTGGCCATCGAACGCGCTAAAAAGCTTTTTGGTGCTGAACACGCCAATGTCCAACCTCACTCGGGATCCCAGGCCAATGCGGCGGTTTATTTTTCCGCACTGAAGCCCGGGGACACGGTACTGGCGATGAATCTGGCGCACGGCGGACACCTTACGCACGGTCACGCCATGAATTTCTCGGGCAAATTTTTTAAGATAGTGCCTTACGGCGTCAGCGCCAAAGATGAACGCATTGACTATGACGAGGTGGAATCATTGGCATTGGAACACAAGCCGCAGATGATTCTTGCGGGTGCTTCGGCGTATCCGCGTATCATTGATTTCGAGCGTTTTCGCAAGATCTGCGACAAAGTCGGCGCCATCTTTTTTGTGGATATGGCGCATATCGCGGGTCTTGTCGCGGCGGGTCTGCATCCGAGTCCGGTGCCTTACGCGGAATTCGTCACAACGACCACGCACAAGACGCTTCGCGGGCCCAGGGGCGGTCTGATCCTTTGCCGCAATGAATTCGCCAAGAAAATCGATTCCGAGATTTTTCCCGGAATCCAGGGCGGCCCTTTGGAACATGTGATCGCCGGGAAGGCAGTCGCATTGAAAGAGGCGCTCGAGCCTTCGTTCAAGGATTACCAGAAGCAAATCGTGAAGAACGCAAAGGTCCTCTCTGAGGAACTCGCCAAAAAGGGCTACCGGCTTGTGTCGGGAGGAACGGACAACCATTTGATGCTGGTGGATGTCGCTAAAAAAGGGCTGACCGGCAAAGACAGCGCCGAAGCGCTCGATAAAGCGGCGATCACGGTGAATAAGAATTCCATTCCTTTCGATACGCAGAGCCCCTTTAAAGGCGGCGGGATACGTCTAGGCACGCCGGCCGTCACGACGCGCGGTATGAAGGAAAAAGAGATGACGCAGATTGCTGGGTGGATCGACCAGGTATTGGCGTCCATCAGCTCGGAGGAGAAAATCGCGAAGGTTCGTCAGGAAGTATTGGCGCTGACCAAGAATTATCCTTTGTATCCGGATCTCTTGGCGCACATGGACTCTAAACAGCTGGCCGGAGCCAACCGCTGATGAAGTGTCCTTTCTGCTCACACGCAGAGGACAAGGTCATCGATTCGCGTTCCGCGAACGAAGACAAAAGCATTCGCCGCCGCCGCGAATGCCTTAAATGCAAAAAGCGTTTCACCACCTATGAATATGTCGAAGAAACTCCGCTCATGGTCATCAAGAAGGACGGCCGCCGCGAAGGGTTTGATAGAAACAAGGTGATCGCGGGTATTCTAAAGGCCTGCGAGAAGCGCCCTGTCAGCATCGAAAAAGTCGAAGTGATCGTCGACAAAGTCGAGAAAGAGCTCCAGAAAAATTTTGACAAAGAAGTGCGCGCGCAGGTGGTGGGCGAAATCGTGATGGAGCATCTCCATAAACTCGACGAAGTCGCGTACGTGCGTTTCGCGTCCGTTTATCGCCAGTTTAAAGACATCAATCACTTCATGAAGGAATTGAAGGATTTGTTAAAAAAGGGGGGATAGGGAGGAATTAGTTCTCTTCGTCTTCGCCGAACAGTTTTCTCAGAACCTCGACGTCTATATTGGCCTTCTCCCGCAGTTCCGCGAGTATCTTGTCCATCGACTTATCGGCCTCAGATTCGATATAAATTTCCTTAAATTCTTTTTTATCTTTCTCGAAATTCACGTTATCCGCGGGAGTCACTTTTTGGACCTGAAGCACCACAACGCCTTCCTTAAGCATCAGAGGATTCGACGTCTCGCCTTCCTTGAGTCCCGCGATCACCTGCTCTACTTCGGGATTAGCGCCCAACGAGGGGAGTGTCACGCCCTTCACGAAGTTCTCCACGGTGACCGGCTGCAATCCTTCCGTCTGCCCGACTTTGTCAATGCCGTCCGCCGCTATTTTAACGCGCAGCTCCTCAGCCTTTTTAAATAGTTCGCTCTTAGCCTTTTGCTCGGCGATGATGGATTCGATCTTTTCGTCTGAGGCCGCTTTTTCCAACGGCTTGCCGGTGTTTTCGTCGGTGAGCTTGGAGGCTAGGAGCGGCGTGACCTTCTCAATCTCATCCGGAGTGACCGTCTGAGACGCGATCAAAGCGGGATCGGCTGCGAATAAAATATAAGAGACCGTCTTTGGACCTTTTTCGGCGTCGTATGCCTTTCGCAGAGCGTCGTCAGAAACCACGACCTGTGACTTTAGCTTGGCGCGTATTTTTTCCAACGTCAGCGTGCCGCGTATCTCTTCCTCAAACACGCGCGTGGTAGTGCGGAGGTAACGATCGATGAGGCGCTGATACAAGTCCATGCTCAGAGCACCTTTTTCCATAAAAACGGGCTGAGAGCCGATCCATCTCACCACTTCGGCGTCGGATGTCTTAAGGCCGTTTTTCCGGGCGTAATGGAGCAGCAGAAGCCGATCCATCGCCTGTCCGCGGATGTTGAAATAGGGGAGCAGCTGGTTGGCTTTGTCTCCGTACACCATTTGAACCTGGTGATACAGCGCTGAGTAACTGTCCTTATAATCTTTGACGGTGATCTTTTTCCCGTCGATGGTTCCCAGGGTAAAAGGAGATTGCTTATTTTCATCTCCAACCTGTACGCCCCAGATCAAGAAGGCGGGCAAAACGCCTATCGCTATGAGAATGTAAATCTTTTTTTGGGTACTTTTATTGCGGAGATGTTTAAGCATAAGACGGGATTATACCTAATGGCCTTCAAATTGACAACATCAATTAAGCCATGTTATACTTGGTCAATCATAAATTAACCAGCAGTTAATTTATGTAACTACTTCAAACCAATAAGCATGGGTTTTTTCCATGAGGGCGGGCGTAACTCCCGCCCTTGTCTATCTCAGAAAGGTGTCTGGTGTCTAGCTCTACGAAGTTAAAGTTAGGTCTTCCTAAAGGCAGTTTGCAAGAATCAACCATCAAGATGTTCAAGAAGGCCGGCTATAATATTTCCATTAGCTCAAGGTCTTACTTTCCTTATATTGACGATCCGGAAATCGAGTGCGTTTTGATTCGTGCTCAAGAGATGTCACGCTACGTCGAAGACGGCGCTCTTGATTGCGGCATTACCGGTGAAGATTGGATTCAAGAGAACGGCTCCCAAGTTGTTCGCGTGCAAGAACTTGTGTACGCTAAGACCGGCATGAACCCGGTGCGCTGGGTTCTGGCTGTTCCGAATGATTCGAAGATTCACTCCGCGAAGGATTTGCAGGGTAAACGCATCGCCACGGAGCTCAAGGGTTTTACGGAAAAATACCTTAAGAGCAAGGGTGTTGAGGCCGACGTAGAGTTCAGCTGGGGCGCCACCGAGGTGAAAGTGGGCTCGGGCCTTGTTGACGCGATCGTTGAACTGACGGAGACGGGATCTTCGCTGAAGGCGAATAATCTGCGCATCGTTGAAACGCTTTGCCACTCCACCACTCAGTTCATCGCGAATGAAAAAGTCTGGAAAGACGAAAAGAAGAAGTTAAAGATGCAGCACATCGCGATGCTTCTCATCGGCGCGATTCATGCCGAAGCCAAGGTCGGTCTGAAGATGAACGTCGAAGAAAAAAATCTGAAGAAAATTATTTCTCTGTTACCCGCGATGAAAAAGCCGACGGTCGCGAACTTGACCGAACCCGGTTGGGTGGACGTTGACACGATCATCGATGAGAAAATCGTAAGGGATCTTATTCCGCGGTTGAAAGAAGCGGGCGCGGAAGGAATTATCGAGTATCCATTAAACAAGGTTATTTACTAGTAGGAGAGCCAAGTGCCCTGCGGAAGAAAAAGAAAACGCCATAAAATGGCGGTTCATAAAAGAAAAAAGAGACGCAGAAGAGACAGACACAAGAAGAGATAAGAGGTTCTTCTTCAGTCACGGTCTTTTCGACGTTCAAAGCATTATCAAACCCTTCAAGGGACCTGTTTTCTCTCAAGAAAGAGGTATCGCGTGTGGCGTAAACTGAAATTATTCTGGTGGAATCACTGGGTTAAGATCGTTGTCATTTTGTGGATCGTGTTTATTTTCTGGATCCCCTTTGCGGCGTTAAGCTCGATAGATTCCTATCAACGCTCCTACATGGTGGCGTGGCTATCCACGATGGGTCTTCAGGCAACCATCAGCGCGGTAATCTTCGTTGTTCTGTATTCCTGGGTTCTCCAGGGCGGTCTTCAGAAACTGAAGAAAAAACAGGTTAAGAGCGAAGGCGTCAGCATCCACTGGGGCGACGTCATCGGGATGGAAGGCGCAAAGGTTGAGGCGAAGGAATTGGTCTCGCTTATCAAAGACCGCGCTCGCGTCAAAAAAATCGGCGGTAATATCATTCGCGGCATGCTCATGATGGGTCCTCCGGGCTGCGGTAAAACTTATTTGGCCAAGGCCATCGCGACGGAAGCCGGCATTCCCTTCATCTCTATGTCGGGTGCGGAATTCGTGGAGGTATTCGTCGGCGTCGGCGCTTCGCGTGTTAGACAGCTCTTCCAAAAAGCACGCCGTTTGGCCTATGCCGAAGGCGGGTGTGTCATATTCATCGATGAAATTGACGCGGTGGGTCGCAAGCGCGTGTTTTCCGCGTTTGGCGGTACCGAGGAAACCAACTCCACGCAGAACCAGCTTCTGGCCGAGATGGACGGATTAGGCGACAAGGAAGAAAACGTCATCGTCATCGGAGCGACAAACGCGTCCGAAGATTCTCTGGACGCGGCTCTCCTGCGCCCGGGCCGTTTCGACAGAAAGATCTATGTGGAGCGTCCCGATCTCGCGGAGCGCGAAGAACTTTTCCGTTATTACTTGTCCAAGATTAAATACGATTCCAACCTCGACGTGGCTCGCTTGGCCCGCAAGGCCGTCAGAAAGAGCCCTGCCGATATATCCAATATCGTCAAAGAGGCCGCGTTAATTGCGACGCGTCATAACGTGGACGTGGTGAACTTGAATCACATCTCCGAAGCTATGGAGAGAATCGATCTGGGTCTCAAGAAGAACCGCAAGGTTAGCGAAAAGGAAGCCAAGATCACGGCCTATCACGAGACCGGCCATTTGATTGTCACCTATCTCTTGCATCCGACGGATGACGTTTTCAAGGCCTCGATCATCCCGCGCGGTCCCGCGGGAGGCGTGACCTATTCTTTGCCGACCGAAGACGAGATGTTCCGTAACAAGGATTGGTTTGTTGCGGAGATCTGCGTGTTGCTCGCCGGGTACGTCGCCGAAAAATTGAAATTCGGCGTCACCTCAAGCGGTGTGTCCAACGATTTCCAGCACGCGATGCGTTTGGCTCATTACATGGTCTGGACTCTCGGCATGGGCAAGACCGAATCGCTAGGCGATTACATGCATATTCCGGCGGATCAATTGTCCGAGAGCATCAAAGAAAAATTGAACGCTGAGACGCATGAGATCATTCAGGGATGTCTCAAGACGGTCGAAGATCTTCTGCGCAAGGAAAACGAACTCTTTGAGCGATTTGCCCTGGAATTGATCAAACGTCTTGAGCTCGACTACGACGAGATCGAGGCCATCTTTAAAGAGTACGGCAAATCGAATCCTCGCGTATCAGCCAAATACACGCCGATCAAATAGCGTCGCTTCTCAGAAAGGCGCAACGTGAATAGAACTAGCATCACAACCCTGGTGTCCGTTTTACTTGTCTCCGCAATGGTTGTGTCGGGCTGCGGGCCCAAGTACAGCTATCCGGGTTCCGAAGTCCCCAAGGCCATCGAAGATATTTCCAAAAACGAACACAACATTGAAGTGCAGGCGCGTGTGGTCGGCAAGACCGTGGGTGCTTTGAGTTATCTCGACAATCTGGCCAAGGCCGCCGACCCTCAAGGCGCCAAAGACATTCAGGAAAAAATGTGGAAGATCCTGAGCGTCATTATCCGTGTGGCGCTCTCGAGTGACCTGCCTCTTGAGTATTCGGTTGTGGTGTTGCGAGACAAAAGCGACGGCAACCAGCTTGTGGTTACGCGTTCACTCGACGACGCCCGCCGCCAGAACGCCGATATGCTGGGTCTTGAAGAGTCCGTGAACCGTATCACCTTCGGGCAGGAAAAGCTCGAACCCACCGAAGACAAAGAGACCTTCGTTCTCAAAGAAGTGCGTTATGAAAAATTTTTGGCCGAGCAGATGGCTCAACGCATTCGTTATTGGTTCATGAAGGGCTCTCCCGAAGACGGCGCCAACTCGGTGATCGTTGACGGCAACTTTGACGAAACCGAAAAAGACAAGGTTTTCCGTTTTTCCATCGTCGCGTTAAAGGCCTCGGATCCCAATGACATGATGATCAATATGTTCAAGATCGTGAATCAGGTTTTGGAGGGTTACCGGTTCCAGAATTTTGACCGAGTCGAGATTCAGGACTATTTGAACAGGCAAAAGCTCGTGGTGGATAAACAAGCCGTGATTTTGTATCAAAATAAGGAACTCACCGACGAAGATATTCTTGAGAATTATCTCCTCGAATCACAGTCCATTCAGGAAGTGTTCAAATTATTCGACGTGAACATGCCCAAGGAATCGACGGAGACCACGGATCCCGCCGTCATACCCGCGCAATCCGCCGTGACCCCCTGAAATTTTCGTGAAAGTTCTTTCCCCGGCGAAGGTTAATCTGTATCTGAAGGTTTTGTGCCGGAGAAATGACGGTTTTCACGAGTTGGAAACCCTGTTCGAGCGAATCAGTCTGTTCGATGAAATCCACTTAAGTTCGAGAGCCAAAAACATCACATTGGACTGCGGCCGGGCGGATATTCCGTGTGATGAGAGGAATTTGGCCTTTCGCGCGGCCGCTCTTTTGCGCGAGCGCCTGAATGTCCGTAAGGGTGTGCATATCCGCTTAAAGAAAAACATTCCCGTCGCGGCGGGTTTGGGCGGGGGATCCAGCAATGCGGCTGCGGTACTCATGGGTTTGAACCGTTTGTGGCGGCTCAGACTTAGCCGGAAGCGATTATTGGCGCTGGCGGCGGAATTGGGCAGCGATGTGCCGTTCTTTATCATGGATACGCCCTTTGCGCTGGCTGCCGGCCGCGGCGAACTCCTGCGGGCGTTTAAACCCGCCAAAAATCACGCCAAACTCTGGCATTGTCTCGTGAAGCCGTCGTTTGGTATCTCTACCAAAGAGGCCTATCAGGCCCTCCGGGCGCCACTTTGCCCGAATCGTCCTAAGTCCAGCGATGCCTTGACACTACAAAAAGCCAATGCTAAAATGCTGCTCCACTCTATTCATGAGGGCCGCTCGAAAGATCTCTCGAAGCTCTTAACGAACAGTCTGGAAGTTATTCAAAATAATAGAGTTGCAAAAATTTTAAAAATTAAAAAGCAACTGGTTCACGCGGGCGCACTGGGCAGTTTGATGTCCGGTAGCGGATCCACGGTCTTTGGTATTTTCAGGACTGAACGCGACGCGCGCCGTGCGGCTTCGTTTTTCAAGAACAAAAAAGGCCGGAGAGTTTTTATCGCCTCCACATTTTAAAGGGTTTGCCCTGTGGTGTAACGGTAGCACACCGCCCTTTGGAGGCGTGAGTCATGGTTCGAATCCATGCGGGGCAGTTTTAAAAAATTTCTATGAAAAACACCGCGCAACAACATAAATGCTCGTTTTGTCAGAAGGTCTGCAAAAATGACGAACGGCTGTTTTCCGGGCCGGGCGTTCTGATTTGCGAAGACTGCATTAAATTCTGTCATCAGGTGATCTCCAGGGAGACCGAGGAGGCCAACCGCGAGCCAGTGTTGTTGAAGAATCTCCCGAAGCCGGATGAGATTAAAAAAATTTTGGACGAATACGTGATCGGTCAGGACCGCGCGAAGAAGCAGCTATCGGTCAGTGTTTACAATCATTACAAGAGAGTATATTCCGGCGAAGAGATCAAGGACGTTGAACTCGAGAAGTCCAATGTTCTCGTCATCGGTCCCACGGGTTCCGGCAAGACGTTAATGGCCCGTACGCTCGCGAGAATTCTCAAAGTCCCGTTCGCGATTTGCGATGCGACGACTCTGACGCAGGCAGGTTACGTCGGCGAAGACGTCGAGAACATCATCCTGCGGTTGCTCCAGGATGCCAACTTCAATGTGCGTCGTGCCGAGATCGGCATCGTCTACATTGACGAAATCGACAAGATCGGCAAGACATCCGAGAACGTTTCAATAACGCGCGACGTATCGGGCGAAGGTGTTCAACAGGCGTTGTTAAAAATTTTGGAAGGCACCACCGCGAATGTTCCTCCTCAGGGAGGACGCAAACATCCGCAGGCGGAATACGTGCAGGTGAACACCGCAAACATTCTTTTTATCTGCGGCGGCACGTTCAGCAGTCTGAATAAAATCATCGAGAACCGCCTGGGCAAGAAGGAAATCGGATTTTCTTCGTCGGCCCGAGGCAAAGCGCTCAAGGAAGAAACTTTGTTGGCACAGGTTCAAACCGAGGATCTGATCAAGTACGGTATGATCCCGGAGTTTATCGGGCGCTTTCCGGTGGTAACCACGCTTGAGTCGCTGAACGAAAAACATTTGCTCGATATTCTCGTGAAGCCCAAGAATGCTTTGGTGCGCCAGTATCAAAAGTTTTTTGAAATGGAAGGCGTCGATCTCAAATTCACGGACGACGCGCTGCTGGAAATCGTTCGCGAAGCGATCAAGAAGAGTACGGGCGCCAGAGGTCTGCGAGCCATTTTAGAAGAAATCATGCTGGACGTGATGTACGACATTCCTTCGATGGAGGGAGTGAAGCGGTGCCTTATTGACGGGAACACGGTGCTCCACAGACGCCGCCCGTTGCTCATTGATAAAAAGGGCGAGAACAAGAAAGTCGCATGAAGCTCGCGGTCGTGATCTTGGCGGCCGGCAGGGGCACCCGTATGAAATCGGAATTGCCCAAAGCGATGCACCTGATTTGCGGCAAGCCGATGCTCTGGCATTTGCTGGACAAGGCCCGCCGGCTAAAAGCGGCGACAACCGTGGTGGTCGCGGGTTACGGGATTGAACGTGTACGAACAGCGTTCGGCGGCAGCGCGCATATCGTAGAGCAAAAAGAATTGTTGGGTTCGGGGCACGCGGTGATGCAGGCCGTGAAGGTCTTGAAAGGATTTACGGGCCAAGTCGCCGTTTTATATTGCGACACACCTCTGATCTCTTTTGAAACACTGGCCGATTTAAAAAAAGCCCATACGGCGGGAGAAGCCGATTGCACGCTTCTCTCGATGATGGCGGAGAACCCGCGCGGGTACGGCCGCGTTCTTAAAGATGAGGGCGGCTCCGTTCGCGGAATCATCGAGGAAATCGACGCTGACGAGGAACAAAAAGCGATCCGCGAAGTCAATGTCGGCGCCTACTTTTTCGGCGCAAAGGAATTGTTCGGGGCTCTGAGGGAAATCCCCAGAAATCCCGTCAAAAACGAATATTATCTGACCGACGTGGTTGAGATTCTCGCGCGACACGGCCGTGTGGAGTCGGTGCTGGTGAAGGACGCGCGTGAGACGGCGGGAGTGAACACGCGCTTGGAGTTGAGCCAATTGCAGGAATCGATGCAAACAAAAATTTTGAACGAATTGATTGAAAACGGCGTAAACATACGCGATCCCAAGACCACGGTGATCGACGCCGGCGTTAAGATCGGTAAAGACACCGTGATTTTGCCGCACACGGTGATCGAGGAAAACACGGTAATCGGCAAGAATTGTCAGATCGGCCCGTTCGCGCGTTTGCGCGGCGCGTCGGTGGTCGGAGACGGATCGGTGATCGGTAATTTCGTGGAACTCGTCCGTTCTCAGGTGGGCAAGAATTCTCAGGTAAAGCATTTATCGTATCTGGGCGATGCGCGCATCGGCAACAACGTGAATGTCGGCGCGGGAACGATCACGGCAAATTTTGATGGTAAAAAAAAACACGCGACCGTCATCAAGGACAACGCGCAAATCGGAAGCGGCACGGTTTTGATTGCACCCGTGACGGTGGGCCGCGGCGCCAAGACCGGAGCGGGTGCGGTGGTGACGAAGGGAAGTCATATTCCGGACAAAGGGATCGTGATCGGGGTTCCGGCCAAATCACTCAGTAAAAACAGCAAGGGAAGAAAATGAACGGTCAGCTGAAATTATTCACGGGCAACGCCAATCCCGAACTCGCGGCAAAAATAGCGAAATTTTTAAAAGTACCTATCGGGCAGGCAACCGTCACGCAGTTTAGCGAAGGCGAAATCCGGGTTAAAATCGACGAAGACGTGCGCGGCCGGGACGTATTTATCGTTCAACCAACCTGCCCTCCGTCGAACAACAATCTGATGGAGCTTCTTATCATGATTGACGCGTTCCGTCGCGCCTCAGCTCGCCGTATCACGGCGGTGGTGCCTTATTTCGGTTATGCGCGTCAGGACAGAAAAGATCAACCGCGCGTTCCGATCACCGCGAAACTCGTCGCCAATTTGATTACGACGGCGGGAGCCGACCGCGTGCTGACGATGGATTTACATGCGGGTCAGATTCAGGGATTCTTTGATATTCCGCTCGATCATCTGTTCGCGGTCAATACCGTGGTCGATCATTTCAAGGCCAAGAAGATCAAGAATCTCGTGGTCGCTTCACCGGACGTCGGCGGCATCAAGATGGCGCGTGCTTACGCCAAACGTCTGGGCGCCGATTTTGCCGTCGTGGACAAACGCCGTATCGACGACAAACACGCCGAGGTCATGAATATCCTCGGTGACGTCAAAGGCAAGAATATCGTGATCGTGGATGACCTTGTGGCCACGGCGAGCTCGATCTGCGAGGCCGCGGCGGCGTTGAAAAAAGCGGGCGCATTAAAAATTTATGCGGCCGTGTCCCATCCGATTTTATCGGGACCCGCGCTCAGCCGAATCAAGGCATCGGCTATCGAAGAATTCATCGTGTCGGACAGCATTCCGCTGTCCAAGGAGAAAAAAGATCCTGTGTTCAGGGTATTGTCAGTGGCTCCGCTGTTGGGGGAGGCAATTCGAAGGATTCACCAAGAAGAATCCGTGAGCAGTTTATTTAACTAACGAAGTGAGGACGTAAAAATGGAACAGATAGAACTCAAAGCAATCGTGCGCGAAGAAACCGGAAAGATTCTGGTCAAAAAACTTCGCAGCCAAGGCCGCATACCGGGTGTCGTGTATCACCGCGGCGAAAAACCGGTCAACATCACGTTGGCCGACAAGGAATTGTCCCGCATCCTGCACACCTCAGCCGGCGAAAACGTGCTGATCAATCTGAAGATTGAGAAGGACAAGAAGGCCAAAGGCCGTCCCGTGATCATCAAAGAAGTGCAGCATGATCCCGTGAAACGCAATATCCTTCACGTGGATTTTAACGAAATTTCACTCACCGACAAGATCATCGTCGAAGTGGAAGTGGTTCCCGCGGGCGAAGCCTACGGCGTTAAAACCGAAAAGGGCATGCTCGATCACCCGGTTCGCCATATCAAAGTTCAGTGTCTCCCGACGGACATTCCGCCTCATATCGATGTGGATGTTACCGGCTTGAAGCTGAACCAATCCATTCACGTGAGAGATCTGCAGTTGTCGGAGAAGCTCAAAGTACTGACCGATCCGGATATTCTGCTGTTCCAGGTAAAGCTGCATGAGGAGAAGGTCGAGGACGAAACGGCGACGGAAACGCCGGAACTCGAAGTCATCCGCGAGAAGAAGGTTGAAGAAGGCGCGGAGACCAAGGAAGAGCCCAAAGCGGCTAAAGAAGCTTCCAAAGACAAAGAGAAGAAATAAGTCGGCGACCGATGAACCTTGTCATCGGCATTGGCAATCCGGGAAAGAATTACGAGAAGACGCGCCACAACATAGGGTTTCTCGTTCTGGAGCGATTGCAGAGACAGGCGTTCTCCGATTCGAAATGGCGGCATAAAAAAGAACTGCTCGCCGAGATCGCTGAGAACCGGGAAGTGATTCTCGTAAAACCCGCGACGTACGTGAATCGAAGCGGTGAATCGCTCGGAGTGATTGCCGAACAGTTTCACGCGGAACCCGAGAATATTCTCGTCGTCTGCGATGATGTGAATCTTCAGTTCGGAAAGATGCGGCTCAGGCCGTCCGGCAGCGCCGGCGGTCATCATGGGTTGGAATCCATCGGACAAGCGCTCGGGTCGGACGGATACGCCCGGCTGCGTTTAGGTGTGGGAACGAGTGACATGCCCAAAGATCTGTCCGAATTCGTGCTGGAAAAGTTTGACGCGGACGAAACCAAAAAGATTGACGAAATCTTGGGGATTGCCCTTGAAGTTTGCGTCAGTTGGGTGAAGGAAGGATTTGAGGCGGCTCAGAAGCGTCTCAGTCAGTTACAATCGAACAAATAAGGGAGTGTGTATGAGAAGTTATGAAGGTGTGTTTATCCTGAATCCGGAAATGACGCAGGACGCCTCAAAGAACGCGGTCGCTCAGCTTCAGGACCTCGTGACCAAGAACGGCGGCCGAGTGGACGGTCTTCAGGAATGGGGCAAAAGACGCCTCGCTTACAAGATCAATAAAAAGCAGGAAGGTAATTACGTCATCGTGAATTTCCAGCTGGATTCTTCGAATACAAAGAAGATGGAGCAGACTTTGCGGTTGAACGACCAGATCCTGCGATATCTCTTAATCAACAAAGAAGAACTATAATCCATTCGGGAGGGGCGCACCATGGCCAGTCTAAACAAAGTGATGCTGATCGGGAATCTCACGCGCGATCCCGAGCTTCGCTATATTCCCAGCGGTTCGGCCATCGCCAGCTTTACGATCGCGATGAACCGTGTTTTCAAAATGCAGACCGGTGAAAAGAAGGAAGAAGTCAGTTTTGTGAAGATCGTCGTCTGGGGGCGCATGGGTGAAGTTTGCGGCGAGTACCTGAAAAAGGGTCAGCCCGTATTTGTGGAAGGACGCCTGCAGAGCCGTTCTTGGGACGGACCGGACGGACAGAAGCGCAGCGCCCTGGAAGTCATTGCCAACAACATCCAATTCTTAGGCAACAAAGGCGGTAGCAGCCGTGGCGCGGACATGCCCATGGAATCACAGGCCAGCGCCAAAGAAGAAATCGGAGAAATTCAATTGGACGAATTTCCGGCACCCGATGCCGCCAAAGAAGAAGAGACACCGTTCTAACTGAGGAGATAGGTAAGTGGAAAAGAAGCCAAAGCTGAAAAGAAAACCGAACGACAAGAATAAGAAAAAGGTCCTTCGCAAGAAGGTCTGCAAGTTCACACCCGAAGAAATCGAGACGATTAATTATAAGGATATCAATCGTCTGCGTTATTTCATCACGGAAAAAGGCAAGATTATCCCCAGCCGTATTTCCGGAACGAACGCGAAATCCCAGAGGTATTTGGTCCGGCAGATCAAAATCGCCAGACAACTGGCTCTGTTGCCGTACGTCGCGGAGTAATATTCAGAGGTTTTATAGTTCGGGGGTGTGAATGGATGTTCAAGTGGTGTTGACTCAGGATGATCCCAAACTGGGCCGTCGAGGACAGGTCGTGAAAGTCTCGCCGGGGTTTGCCCAGAATTTTCTGTTTCCGCATCACAAGGCACTGCCCGCCACGCCCGCCAACATCAAAACCTTCGAGAACGAAAAGGCGCAGACTCAGAAGAGGGAAGCGTTGGAAAAGGACGCCGCACAGGCCGTCGCTCACAAAATCCAGGCGTTGACTCTGACGCTACCCGTGCGCGTCGGCGAGTCCGACAAGTTGTACGGCGCAGTCACCTCCCATGAAGTGCAGGGACAATTGGCTGCCCAGGGCATCGTACTCGAAAAGAAAGATATTCATTTACCCGAGCCCATCAAAAAGCTCGGCTCCTACGAAGTTCTCGTCAAGACGCATCGTGACGTGTCCGCCAAGCTGAAGTTAAAAGTCGTCAAACAAGATTAGGGAGCCTTTGTGCGAAACCTGGACGAACTGATTCAAAAAGAAAAAGTGACTCCTCAGAATCTCGAAGCCGAGGTCGCCGTTCTGGGATCCATGATGATTGATGTGGATGCGATCGGGCAATGCGTGCAGATTCTCAAAGCCGAGGCTTTTTATAAAAGTTCCCACCAGAAGATTTTTGCGGCCATGCTGTCTTTGTTCAATGAAAACAAAGCCGTGGATCTCGTGACGCTCACCGATTATTTGGAGAAACAAGGCCAGCTTGAAGAGACAGGCGGTGCGGGCTACCTCGCAGAGATCACGTCGTCCGTTGCGACGGCCGCCAACGTGATGCATTACGCTAGGATCGTCAAAGAAAAATACATCTTAAGACACCTCATCTCCAGCGCCACTCAAATTGTCACGGACTGCTTTGACACCACGCAGGACGTGGAAGCGCTTTTGGACCGTTCGGAAAAACTTATTTTTGACATCACGGGCCGCAAATTCGAAGGCGGCATCGTATCTTTCAAAGACATCATCCGCAAACAAATTGAAACCATTGACCGACTTTATCAGCGCAAAGAACACATCACCGGAATTCCCACGGGATTTCATGAATTTGATACGCAGACGGCCGGACTTCAACCCTCAGACCTCGTGATCATCGCGGCCCGTCCTTCGATGGGTAAGAGCGCTTTGATGACCTGCATAGCTGA
The DNA here is from genome assembly GCA_964447745.1 of uncultured Planctomycetia bacterium. Lineage (GTDB taxonomy): Bacteria > Omnitrophota > Gorgyraeia > 2-02-FULL-51-18 > 2-02-FULL-51-18 > CAYUTV01. The sequence goes on from CAYUTV010000002.1 coordinate 18,306, forward strand.
ACACGCGGCCATGATGGCGAAATGTCCCACGGCTATTTTCAGCTTGGAAATGTCCAAAGAACAGTTGATTCAGAGAATGCTCTGTTCTACGGCACGCGTTAACGCGCACAAAGTGAGAACCGGTTTTCTCGCACAGTCCGATTGGCCGGCCCTCACTTCCGCAGCCGCCAAATTATCCGAAGCACCCATCTATATTGACGATACGCCCGGTATCAGCATTCTGGAATTGAAAGCCAAGGCGCGCCGCCTAAAAGCGCAATACGACATCAAGATGATCATTCTCGATTATCTACAGCTGATGCGCGGCACCGGCAACTCGGAGAGCCGTCAGCAGGAAATCTCGGAGATCTCGCGTTCGTTAAAGGAATTGGCCAGAGAACTGCACCTGCCGCTCATCGCGATCAGTCAGCTGTCGCGTGCGGTGGAATCGCGTACGGATCACCGGCCGCAGCTCTCCGATTTAAGAGAATCCGGCGCCATTGAGCAGGACGCGGACGTGGTCGTCCTTCTATTAAGAGAAGAATATTACAACCCCACTGAGGAAAACAGGGGCAGGGCCGAGGTAATCATCGCCAAACAGCGTAACGGCCCGGTGGGATCGATTCATTTGGCGTTCATTCACGAATTTACGAGATTTGAAAACCTCGAACTTGTCCGCCGCGAAGAAATGCGCTAAAAGAGGGTTAGACAAGACCCCCTCCTTATGTTAAAGTAGGTCATTCATTTATGAAGAAAAAAGCATCTTTTTTACTCCTTTTATTGAGCCTGTTCTTAGTCACAGGCCGGGCCTTCTCCGAAGAGTCCGATAAGCTCGTCAAAGCCGTCGAGACGCGGGGCAACAAAGCCGTCTCCAGCGCCACGGTTCTCTCCAAGATAAAAACACAGCCCGGCTCACCGGTATCTTCCGCGGTTCTCAATGAAGATTTAAAGCGCCTTTACGGCCTCGGGTTCTTTACGGACGTTAAAATCGAACAGGAAGATTACGAGGATGGCGTAAAGGTCGTCTTTGTGGTTGTTGAAAAACCCGTTCTTTCGGAAATAACTATTGAAGGCAGTCGTCAGATTAAATCTGACCAGATTAAAAAGGAAATGCTCTCAGTGCTCGGCGATTTTGTCGACCAAAAGCGTGTTCGCGACGACGTTGAGTCCGTGAAACGGCTGTATGAAAAGAAGGGTTTTTCCGGAGCCAAGATCGACAGTCAGCTGGATGTGGATCCTGAGACCAATCAAGCCATTCTGCGCATCCTTATCGACGAAGGTCAAAAAGTCCGCGTGAAGGACATCAAAGTCGTTGGAAATGCATCCCTCAAATCGGGCGAAATCATCAAGCGCTTGAAAACCAAAAAGATGACTTTCTGGGGCTGGTTCCAGTCCGGTTATTTAAAGGAAGAAGAATTGATTGAAGACGTCGAGCGCGCCAAGGCTTATTATGACGAAAATGGTTTTAGCGATGCGGAAATCACGACAGAAATCCAACCCTTGGATGACGGCGGCGGTGTTGTTCTTATCATCCATGTAAACGAGGGCAAAAAGTACATCGTTGGAACCATCACGCTGAACGGCAATTCTATTCTGACCGAGGCGGACATATTGAAAGTTCTGTTAATGACAACCGATAAGCCTTTTTCACGCAGAGGGCTTCGGCTGGATGTCGCCAACATTCAAGATTTGTATTTTGAAAAAGGCTATCTCTCGGCCCAGATTCTCTCCGAATCGCTGTACAATGAATCCACGGACCGCGTGGACGTGAATTATGCCATTACTGAAAATGAACTTACCTACGTCGATCAGGTTCGTGTTCAGGGCAATGCAAAGACCAAAGACATTGTTATCCGCAGGGAACTGCGCGCTTATCCCGGCGAATCCTTTAGCGGCGCCAAGCTCAAGAGATCCAAAGAGAGATTGTATAATCTCGGATTCTTTGAAGACGTCCGTTTCGATACCGAGCCGGGTTCGGTTCCCAATTCCAGGGATCTCGTGGTGACGGTCAAGGAAACCAAAACCGGCGAATTTAGTTTCGGCGGCGGTTACAGCTCTATCGACAACATCATCGGTTTCGTCCAGATTCGTCAGAAAAATTTTGATTGGCAGAATACAAAGACATGGACCGGCGCCGGACAGGATTTTGGACTGCGTTTTGAAATCGGCAGCGTTCGCCAAAACGCGGAACTCAGCTTCACCGAGCCGTGGGTCTTCGGATACCCTTATTCTTTCGGATTTGACGTTTATAAACGCGATTTTGACCGATCGGGAAGCTCCGGTTATTTCTTCGATCAGGAAAAGACCGGTTTTGATTTGCGCTTGGGCAAGGAATTTACCGATTTTGACAAAGGACTGCTCGTCTATCGTTTGGAAGAGGTCAAGATCTCCGATATCCGTGAAGATGCTTCCGCCGCGTTGAGAGCGGAAGAGGGAACCAATGTGACGTCGAGCCTGGCGTTAACACTCACTCATGACGAGAGAGACAATATCTACAATCCCACACGCGGTTATATGGTCAGCGGAACGGGTGAGGTCGCGGGCGGACCTTTTGCCGGCGACAGAGACTTCTATAAGCTCACCGGCGTTGCGAGCAAATATTTCAAACACTTCGATCAGAACGTCATGGAACTCAAGATTCGCGGCGGTCTTGCCGACGCGTATTCCGATTCGCCGAACGTTCCCATCTATGAGAGATTCTTTTTAGGCGGTGCCAATACCGTTCGCGGTTACCGTGAGCGCCGCATAGGACCCCGCGATGAACAGAACAAAGAGCCCATCGGCGGCGAATCCTACTGGGTTTTCAACGTCGAAGAGACGTTTCCCATATTCCCCGATATTATCAAAGGCGCGGTCTTCTTTGACACGGGAAATGTGCATGAGAAACTGGAAGATTTCGGGTCCGGCAACATCTTTTCGGGCGTCGGCGCCGGTGTTCGTATCAAGACTCCCATCGGTCCGGTCAAGTTGGACGCCGGCTATCCTCTGGATGAAGTAGAAGGCGAAAAGAAAAAGCTTCGTTTCTATTTCAACATCAGCCAAGGATTTTAATAAACAACGTTTTAACCTTACATCGTTTCAACAAGGAGGTAAGAAGTAAATGAAAAGAGTGTTCATTCTATTAGTGATGTTATTGATCGCGGCTTCACCGGCTTTCGCGGCCGCCGAAAAGCTGGGCTATGTGGATCTCGCGAAGATTTTCGACGAATACGAGAAGACAAAATCGTTTGATAAATCTCTGGAGACCAAAGGAACGTCCAAGCAGGCAGAGCGCGATAAAATGGTCGCCGAAGTAAAGAAACTTCGCGATGAAGCGGAATTGCTCGGAGCCAAGGCCAAGGAAGACAAACAGGCCGTGATTGATGACAAGATCAAAAAGCTGCAGGAATTCGACAGGGTCACACGCGATGAGCTGAGAAAAGAACGCGATACCATGGTCCGCGACATTCTCAAAGAAATCGAAGTAGTGCTCCAAGATTTCGGCAAGAATCAGGGCTATTCTTACATATTCAATGACCGCGTTCTCGTTTATAAGAGTGAAGGAAATGATCTGACCACTCAGGTCATCAAGACCTTGAATGACTCCTACGCCAAAAAGAAATAATGACGCGGGAAAAAGTCTTAAGCTGAAAGAAATTTCCGAGCTGGTCGGCGGCAAGCTGGTCGGCGACGGATCGATTACAATTACCGGTGTAGCTGGGATCAAAGAAGCCAGGGAGGGAGATATTACGTTCCTAGTGAACGATAAGTATCTCCCTTTTTTGGATCAAACCTCGGCATCCGCCGTCATCACCCCCGAAAGAACCGTCCACAAAGCCAAGTCACTCGTGCTGGCGGAAAATCCTTCTCTAGCATTCAGCAAAGTCGCTTCTTTTTTCATTGATAAACCCGCGCGCATTGAGGGGATTCATCCCACGGCCGTGATAGACCCTAGCGCTCAATTGGGCCGTGAGGTCTCCGTGGGCCCTCACGCGGTGATACGGGCAGGAGTTGTGGTCGGAGACCGTTCGACCATCGAGGCGAATTCGTTTGTCGGCGAAAAGAGTGTTCTGGGGCAGGACGTGTGGGTGTACCCCAATGTTACCATTCGTGAAGGTTCGCAGATCGGCAACCGCGTGATTGTTCACAGCGGCAGTGTCATCGGCAGTGACGGATTCGGTTACGAAACGGTTAACGGCAAGCCCGTAAAGATAGCGCAGGTCGGTTATGTACAGATCGACGACGATGTCGAGATCGGCGCCAATGTTTGCATCGACCGCGGTCGTTTTCTAAAAACTTGGGTCCAGAAGGACGTCAAAATTGACAATCTGGTTCAGATCGCGCACAACGTTGTTATCGGAAAGAACAGTATTATTGTCTCACAATGCGGTATCTCGGGGTCTACGGAGTTGGGAAGAAACGTAATAATGGCAGGCCAATCGGGGCTCGTGGGCCACATTCAACTGGGGGATAATGTGGTGGTTGGTGCTCGCTCCGGAGTGACGAAATCGGTACCCTCAGATGTTGTGATGCTCGGTAGTCCCGCAAAACCTATCTCGGAACAGAAGCGCTTATTTGCGTTGATTTCGCGTCTGCCCGAAATGTTCAAGGATATCACCGAAATAAAGAAGATTCTTAGTGGCAAAAAATAATGGCTCTATTCCAAAAAACCATTCGTAAGGAAGGCACGCTGAGCGGTATAGGCATTCATACGGGGCTGATACATACCGTCATTTTCAAACCTGCGGGCGAAGATGAGGGGATCCGTCTTTTTAAGCACGGCCGTCCGGTTCCGATGGTCCGCGAATCCAGTATTCGTTGTACCGCCTTGGGCACTCGTGAGGACCCTGTGATGACCGTTGAACACGTATTGGCGGCCCTGCATGGGTTGGGGATTACGAATATAACCATCGACGTGATCGGCTCAGAAATGCCCGCGCTGGACGGCAGCGCATTACCTTATGTCAATTTTCTCCAGTCGCTTGAAATTGTTGAACAGAAAAATAAAACCAAGGTTTTCCAGTTAAGAGAGCCTATATTTATAGCGGAAAAGACCAAAGCAATCGTGGCGTTTCCTTCGGATGTTTTTCGTGTGGGTTATGTTTTGGATTATCCGCATCCCTTTTTATCCGGCCAAACGGTTGATTTTCAAGTAAATGAGGAATTGTTTGAAACTCAGATAGCACCCGCGCGGACATTTTGCACGGACGAAGAAGTGCAGGTCCTGCGTGATCAAGGGTTCGGCCGCGGAGCCGACCCGGATAACACAATTGTGATATCGGCAAAAGGACCCTTGGGCGCTATCTTGCGTTTTCCCGATGAATGTGCACGTCATAAGGCGCTCGATATGATTGGAGATCTTTGTTTGACCGGTTTATCTTTGAAGGCGCGTTTTATCGGTATTCGCAGTGGGCATGCGCTGAACAATCTGATGGTGGAAAGAATACTCCGCGAAGCAGAAGCTTAATAGGAGACGAATTTTATGAGTGTGAAACTTCCCATGGATGTCGAAGCAATTAAAAGGGTGTTACCGCATCGCGAACCTTTTTTGTTTGTTGACCGTGTTCTTGAAATAGGTGGGAACGGAATCGTGGGGACCAAGCAACTGACCGGCCAAGAAGACTTTTTTAAGGGGCATTTTCCACAGAAGCCGGTGATGCCGGGCGTGTTGCTCATAGAGGCGATGGCCCAACTGGGCGCAATTTATGTTCTTTCACTGCCTGGAAATCAAGGTAAACTGGCCTATTTAATTGCCATCAATAAGGCACGTTTCCGTAAAGTTGTGGCGCCGGGCGACCTGATCCGCATGGAAGTGACCACTCTCAAAATGAAGACAAGGATAGGTATTTGCGACTGTGTTTCCACGGTAAACGGGGAAGAAGTTTGCAGCGCAGAAATCATGTTTTCTCTGGGGGATTATGCCTAAAATTCATTCAAGCTCCGAGGTGAACAAACAGGCGGAACTCGCCGAAGGCGTGGAGATAGGGCCCTTCTGCGTCATTGGCCCTCACGTAAAAATCGGCAAACAAACGATTCTTGGCTCTCATGTGGTATTGGACGGTCACACCACGGTGGGTGCCGGTTGCGAGATATATCGCGGCGCCACGATCGGCTTGGCCGCTCAGGACAAAAAATCAAAAAATCTTACCTCCTACGTCCAAATCGGAGACGAAAATATTATCCGGGAATTTGTCACCGTTCATTCGGGCAGCCAGGAAAACTCAAAGACCGTCATCGGCAACCGTAATATGCTGATGGCGTATTGCCACGTTGCGCATGATTGTCAGGTGGGCAATGACATTACCATGGCGAACAACGCCACGCTCGGAGGATACGTCACCGTGGAAGACCAGGCGGTGATAGGCGGCCTAGCGGCATTCCACCAATTTGTGAGAGTCGGAAAACTGGCCATGGTAGGCGGATTGGCCAAAGTTGTACAGGACGTCCTGCCTTTCACGATCTGCGACGGGAATCCCGCGAAGATGGTGGGGCTCAACCTCGTGGGACTGAAGCGTAAGGGGTTCAGTTCCGAGCAGCGCATTGAAATGAAAAAGGTTTTTGCGGATCTATTGTCCTCCGGCCTTTCGCTGGAAGAAGCCAAACGCGAACTAGCCTCAAACTATTCGAACAATGAACATGTCCGCCACCTGCTCGACTTCATCGAGAACTCCAAGCGCGGATTTCTGCGCCGTCGGGCCGAAGAGAAAGCGGAAGACGCCGATGTCGTGGTTTGAGCGTGACTCGAGTCCCTTGGGGCTTATCGCCGGAGAAGGGGATTTCCCGCTTCTTTTCGCGCAGGCGGCCTCTTCACTGAATAAACCCGTAATCCTGATCGGTCTGGCCGGCCATACGGACAGGCGCATTGAATCGTTCGTGAAAGAAGCTCATTACATCACTCTGGGTGCTCTGGCGGAGCTCGTCACGGTTCTCAAGAAAACAAAAATTCAAAAAGTGGTTTTGGCCGGCGGTGTACCCAAAAAACAAGTTTACAACCCAGTTGGCATGGATCACGAGGCTAAAGAGCTGATTGTGAGAGGCCAGAACAAGGGAGATGACCATTTGCTTCGGGCGTTCAGCGTATTCTTGAAGGCGCGGTGCGGCGTGTCGGTGGTAGACTCCCGCATTTACCTCAAGGACTCGATTGCCGCCAAAGGAGTGCTCACGAAGCGCCGTCCGACGGACGCGGAATGGAAGGATATCCGTTTTGGCCGCACGATCGCCAAAGGAATAGGTAAAATGGACATTGGCCAGACCGTGGTGGTGAAGAACGGCGTGGTGTTGGCCGTGGAAGCCGTGGAGGGCACCGATCAGGCCATTCGACGCGGAGGCACTCTCGGAGCCGGAGGAGCCGTGGTGGTCAAAATGGCCAAGCCTATTCAGGATTTGAGGTTTGATTTACCCTGTGTGGGTCTGGATACCCTTGAGGCATTAAAATCTGTTCAAAGCCGGGTTTTAGCGGTAGAATCCAAGAAAACGTTAATGATACGTCTGTCCCAAATTATCGAGAGGGCCGACGCGGAAGATATGACTGTCGTCGGAATTTAGTTTTATGGTTGGCAATATTCTCATCATCGGTGACCAGAACAAGCAGGGTCTGGAGCTTAAGGACGCTCTAAAAAAAGAGACCCACTTCGTTGTCCGTGTTGTGCCGATGAACGGACTTTCCGCCTCCGGTATTTCCGAAAAAGATCCTTCCCTCATTATTCTGAATCCCAAGAACCGCTATACCGAAGCCATGGACTTGTATTACGCGGCGAAGAAAGAGGCCCAGTTACAGGATGTCCCGGTGGTTTTCCTGATCGACGAAACCGAAATGAAGAACGCCGATCTGCCCTCCGGCGTGCAGGAAGTGCTGTTCCGGCCGTTGCGTTTGTCCGAAGCGGTGGCGCGTCTCAAGCATCTCTTTAAAAAAGTTCACAAGGTCGACGAAAAAAATCTGATCCAACGCGGCAAAGTCAGCATCGATATCTCCAAGTATGAAGTGCGCATCGGAGATAAAAAAATCGATCTTACGTTCACTGAATTTGAATTGCTGAAGTTTCTCTGCTCCAATCCGGGGACCGTTTTTACGAGGGAAGTTCTTCTGAACAAAGTTTGGGGTTACGAATATTACGGCGGCACGCGCACGGTCGACGTACATATCCGCCGTTTGCGGTCCAAGATTGAAGGCAGATCCGAAACATTTATAGAAACCGTGCGCAATATCGGTTATAAATTCATTTCCGAAGAATAGGGAGTTTATCATGGCAGCGAAGAGCAAAGTCGCAGGCGTTTCCTCCAAACAGAGCAAAGAATTTGTTTTAAAAAAGGCGCAGGAAAATAATGTCCGGTTCATCCGCCTCTGGTTCTCCGATATTCTGGGTCAGCTGAAGAGCTTCGCGATCACGATCGATGAATTTGCCGAGGTGCTGGAAGAGGGCGCGGGATTTGACGGTTCCGCCATCGAAGGATTTGCGCGTAGCGACGAATCCGACATGAGGGCTTTGCCGGACGCATCCACGTTTCAGATCCTGCCGTGGAGGCCCAGAGAAAACGCCGTGGCCAGAATGTTCGCGGATATCGTGGACGTAAACGGCAATCCTTTTGTCGGCGACCCCCGTCAGTGTCTCAAAAGGCATCTCAAAAAGGCTTCGGACATGGGCTATATTTTCTATGTGGGTCCCGAGATGGAATTCTTTTATTTCCAAAATCAAGACGGCACAAAAACGCTGGATAAGGGCGGCTACTTTGATCTGACGCCTCTTGATGTGGCATCGGATCTCCGTCGCGAGACGGTGCTGACGCTCGAAGAAATGGGTATCGGCGTCGAATCAAGCCACCATGAAGCGGCTCCCAGCCAACACGAGATTGATTTACGCTACACGGACGCGTTGACGATGGCCGACAATGCGATCACCTATCGCCTGGTGGTCAAAGAGATCGCTCTGAAGAACGGTTTTTACGCGACATTCATGCCAAAACCGCTCAAGGGCGTTAACGGCAGCGGCATGCACGTGCATCAATCGCTATTCGACGGTGACCGCAACGCGTTTTATGACAAGAACGACAAAAATCATCTGTCCAAAACCGCCAAGCACTACATCGCGGGTCTGCTCAAATATTCTCGTGAGATTTCCATCGTCACGAATCAATGGGTGAACTCTTACAAGCGTTTGACACCCGGTTTTGAAGCCCCCGTGCACGTGTGTTGGGGCAAAAAGAACCGCTCGTCCCTGGTCCGAATTCCCATGTACAAAAAGGGACACGAGAAATCTATTCGTTGTGAACTGCGTTCACCCGATGCGGCCTGCAACCCATACCTCGTATTCGCGTTAATGCTGGCGGCGGGACTCGAAGGAATCAAGCACCAGTACTCGTTACCGGAAGCCTTTGAAGGCGGAGACACCAAAGGGCTCGACATGCTTCCCATGAGTTTGGGGGAGGCCATCGCGATCGCAGAACAGAGTAAGTTTCTGAAAGACGCGCTCGGCGAACATATATTCCATTCTTTGATCGAGAATAAGAAGATCGAGTGGGAAAAATACTGCGCCGAGATCACGAACTACGAGATCGAGCAGTACCTGCCTATTTTATAAGCTTCAGGACTTCTTCGGCGGCGCGCAGGGTGGCGCCTTTCTTTCCTAGTTTATCGCTTACCGTGGCCAGATCTTTCTTCATTTGCTCGAGGGCTTTTTTGTCCTGAAGCAAATGCAGGGCCGTTTTGGCGATCTTTTCGGGTGTGGCCTCATACTGCAAAAGTTCCGGGAACCGTCTCCGCTGTAAAACAAGATTGGGCAGTCCCAAGTGGGGGACCTTGACCATGCGTTTGGCGGCCTGATAAGTGATCCACGTACCCTTGTATGAAATGATCATGGGCGCTTGCAGAATCGCGCATTCCAGCGTGGCCGTGCCCGAGCAGACGATCGCCAGATCACTCGCCTTAATCACTCCGTACGAATTCTCCTCGATTAGGCGGACATTCGGGTGTTTTGTCCCAAGAAACTGTTTGTAATAAGACGAAGGAAACGTAGGAGCTTTCATCAGACCAAACTGAATTCCGGGAATCTTGGCCGTCATGATTTGGGAAGCTTCCAGAAATGTCTTCAAGAGAAGCTTCAGCTCTCCCTTGCGGGAGCCGGGTAGCAGGGAGACAAACGGACGCCCCGTGATCTGAGCGCTGTCCACGGCGACGTTTTCCAAAAGGTCCTTCAGCGGGTGGCCCACGCATTCTACCGCCACCCCGTGATCCTCAAAAATCTGTTTCTCAAATTCAAACACGACAAGAACTTTTTTGAAGAACTTGCGGATTTTATGAATTCTCTTTGTACCCCACGCCCATACTTGCGGCGCGATGAAATATACGAGAGGGATGTTGAGATCCTGCAGTTTTTCGGCGAGATGAAGGTTGAATCCCGGATTGTCTATGAAGACGATGATATCGGGTTGAACGCGCCGTACACTTGCCAGAATCACGCGTGATGCCTCGCGGTATTGGGGCAGGCGCTTGATCGCGTCGGTGATGCCCGTGACGTGAAAATGCGCCAGATCGTAAAATTCACCGGCTCCGGTCGCCTTGATCCGGTCACCGCCCACGCCGTAAATCTCAAAAGGCCCTTTGCCGGAACGGCGAATGGCTTCGATGAGATTGGCGCCGTGTAAGTCGCCGGAGGCCTCACCGGCAATGACGAAGATTTTCTTGGACATGGCGAAACCCTCTTTAACGGGGCTGTTCGTCGCGAATTTGTTGGGATACGCGCAGTGCGAGTGCCAGCGCGTCGCGGCCCTCCTGGCCCGAGACGAGCGGACGTTTACCGCTGCGCACGCATTCGACGAAATCGGTGAGTTCTTCCTTCAGCGAATCGGTTTTCGTGATATCGATCTTCTTGTGATGGATACCGGTGATGTCTTTGGTGTAGATCTGAGCCTCCTGCGTCACATAATCGAGGGAAATATATGCATTATCTTGGAAGATCCGGATTTTACGAACGACTTCGGGTGTGACGCGGCTCGCCGTGAGGTCGCACACACAGTTATTTTCAAAACGGATCCTGGTATTTGCGATATCTTCGGTTTTTGACAGGATAAAGGCGCCGACGGAGTCCACCGATTTAATCGGCGACTTCACGAGATCCAAAACGATGTCGATATCGTGGATCATGAGGTCCAGAGTCACGCCCGTATCCGCGACCCTCGGGTCGTAGGGGCCCAGGCGATGCGATTCAATGAACCGCGGGTTCTTGATGATTCCCTTGATGGTGCGAATGGCGGAATTAAAACGCTCTATATGCCCGACTTGGAGGATCAAACTCTTCTCTTTGGCGAGCTCTAGCAGATCATCGGCATGATCCAGCGTGGTCGTAATGGGTTTTTCGACCAACAAGTGCACATTGTGGTTCATGAAATCTTTGGAGATGGCATGATGTAAATGGGAGGGTACGACGATACTCGCGGCCTCCGCGATGGTCAAAAGTTCCCGGTAGTCCTTGAAGGCTTTTGTTTTGTGCTCGCGGGCGATATCCTGGGCTCTCTGTTCCTGAGTGTCGCAGACTCCGACGAGCTCAACATGGGGCATTTTGGCGTACTGCGCGGCATGGCGGGAGCCCAGTTTTCCTGTGCCGATGACAGCGACTTTAAGTGGTTTCATCGCCGCATATTGTAGCTCAGCCGACCCTTGCTTACAAGATAAAGGAATGCTATGATCACCTGAGTTTATGCACAATTACCGAAGAATGATCGCGTTTACGGGGCCCCATCTGGGTCTCCTGGGCCTGGCCTTCCTGGCCATGGTCTTCAATTCCATGCTGGCTACTTTGCCTGTGATAGGCCTGGTTATCCCATTCGTGGATACCGTGTTGGCCGGCAAAACCATCGTCATTCCTCATCAGGATCAGCTGCCGGCTTTCGTGGTGAATTTTATCGAAAGCATCAATTCCTTTTCACGCTGGCGTTTATTAAATTTCGTCATTATTTGGACGATTATCCTGTCCTTTTTTAGACTTGTTTCCGAGTATTTTCAGTCGATTCTCATGAACGACGTCAGTCAGCGCGTGATCCGGGATGTGCGCAACATGGTCTATGAGAAGATCATCGGTTTGCCTCTGAGTTTTTACGGGAGGTCTCAGACCGGTGCGTTGGTATCCCGCATCACTTATGATACGGGCGTGATTCGCGACGCGATCTCCGAAGGGCTGACTGATTTTCTTTTTCAACCGATTCAGATTTTAGTGAACATCGCGGCACTGCTGGTGGTCCGTTATATTTTCGATATTCCTTGGTCTTTGGTTCTGATCATTTTCGTGCTTCTTCCGCTCGTGATTTATCCCGTTTTGCAGGTCGGCCGGCGGCTCAAAAAGATCAGCCGCAGCGCTCAGGAGCAGATCGCCGATATTAATTCTACGCTTTTTGAAACGATCTCCGGCATCCGTATCGTTCAGGGTTTCGGCATGGAGAAATATGAAACGGATCGTTTTAAGCACCAGAATCAAAAATTGTATAAGACAATGATGCTCTCGATCAGCCGCATGATAGTTGTTAGCCCTCTGACGGAATTCATAGGTGTTTGCTGTCTGGGAGTTGTTTTATGGTTCGGCGGCAAGGAAGTCATCGACAAACAGATGTCGCCGGGCGCATTCATCGCGTTTCTCGTGGCCCTTTTCTCACTTCTGCGACCCTTCAAGCGCCTGAGCCGGGTTTATGGCATCGCCCAGCATGCGTTGGCCGCAGCCGAGAGAATCTTTGACACATTGGATACACCCAATGAGATTAAAGAGAAGCCGAATGCGCCGTTACTCGCGCCGTTTAAATCGGAGATAGAATTTAAGAATGTTTCTTTCGGATACGGCGAAAAAATCGTTTTAAATAACATTCAACTGAAGGTCAAAGCCGGCGAGATCATCGCATTGGTGGGTCCGAGCGGCGTGGGTAAGACGAGTCTCGTGAATTTGCTGCCGAGATTTTATGATCCCGTCAAAGGAGAAGTGATTGTTGACGGGAAAGATATACGCCACGTTGCGCTGGGCTCTCTCCGCGACCAGATCGGGATCGTCACGCAGGAAACTATTCTCTTTAACGATACGGTAGCCGCGAATATCGCTTATGGCCGCTCAAAAACGCCTCAGAGCGATATCGAGCACGCTGCGCGTATCGCGAACGCCCACGAGTTTATTTCCAGGATGCCTATGGGTTATCAGACCGTCATTGGTGACCGGGGAGTACGCCTGTCGGGCGGAGAACGCCAGCGGCTTTCCATTGCGCGCGCGGTTTTAAAAAATCCCCCTATACTGGTTCTGGACGAAGCGACTTCCGCCTTGGACTCGGAGTCTGAGGCGTTAGTTCAGGACGCCATTCATAAGCTTATGAAAGGCCGAACGGTGCTTGTCATCGCGCATCGCCTTTCTACCATCAAAGATGCCCACCGAATCGTCGTGTTGCAGGAGGGCGGCATCGCCGAAAGCGGAAATCATGACGAACTTTTGGGCAAAAATGGCCTCTATAAGCACCTTTACGAGCTCCAATTCAGGGCCTGATTTCCACGCCAAACTAATCCTTGCCTGGCATTAAAACTCTGGTATAATAAGGGCTTTCAAATTGTGGCTATCCCTTTATCCATGGGGATTTAGGGAGTTTTTGAACGGAAGGGTTTTGCCGCTTAGTGCGCATAGCCACCGTAAGCAGGCAAAACGGGAATAACGGGAAACCGTACGTAAGACTATATTCTACATATAGTTACGCGTTCCTAAAAACATAAAGGAGTCGACCTTGTCTAAAGAATTAACCCAGAATCTGCTCGAAGCGGGTGTCCATTTCGGTCACCAGACCAAAAAATGGAACCCCAAAATGAAGCCCTTCATTTTTGGCGAAAAGAGCGGCATTTACATCATTAATCTCGAAAAAACTGCCGAACATCTGACACGCGCATGTAACTTCATCCGCGATATCGCCGCGAAGGGCGATCCCATACTCTACGTCGGTACAAAACCCCAGGCTCAGGCCATTATCGAAGAATTCGCCAAAAAAGCCGGAATGTACTACGTAAACAACCGCTGGTTGGGCGGTATGTTGACCAATTATTCTACGATCCGCAACAGCGTTCGCCGCTACAAGAGCTTGATTCTCATGAGAGAAGACGGCACGTTTGAAGCGCTGACGAAAAAAGAAGTCGCGGAACTGGAAAAGGAAATTGATAAACTCGAAAAGAACCTCATCGGCGTGGCAGAAATGACGCGTCTACCGGGTGCGATGTTTGTCATCGACGCCAAGAAGGAAGAAATCGCGGTCAAAGAAGCCAATCGTTTGGGCATTCCCGTCATCGCGATTGTCGATACGGATTCCGATCCGGATCTCGTGCAGTATCCGATTCCGGGCAATGACGATGCGATCCGTTCCATCAAACTGATCACCAGTATTCTGACGGAGAGCCTGATGGAAGGCCTTCAAAAAGTTAAACGCAATGTTGCTTCCAACGACAAAGCCATGGCTGAAGCCGTTGCAGGGAAGGAGTAACGTGGTGACCGCTTCCGCTGATGCAGTCAAAGAACTAAGAGATAGAACCGGCGCCGGCATGATGGACTGCAAGGCCGCGCTTGTGGAAACCGCCGGAAATATCGAACAAGCCATCGACCTGCTTCGTAAAAAGGGCATGGCCTCCGCCGCGAAACGCGCGGGCCGCGATGCCAAAGAAGGCCTGATTGTCGCCAAAGTAGACGGCAAGAAAGCAGCCCTCGTTGAAGCCAACTGCGAAACCGATTTCGTCGCCAGAACGGAAGATTTCAAAGCTCTCGCGATCTCGGCCCTCGAAGCCGCGCTCACTCAGGGTGAAGCCGCTATCAGTTCTGAAAAAATCACTCAGCGTTTGGCCGAAATGTCCGGAAAAATCGGCGAGAAGATGCTCGTTCGCCGCGCGAAAGTCGTCAACGGTGAAGGCACCTTTTTCAGCTATATTCATTCGAACAACAAGCTCGGCGTAATTGTTGAGTTGACCGGCAAGCAATCGTCTCAAGAGGCGTTTCAGCAGCTCGGCAAGGATCTCGCGATGCAGATCGCCGCGAGCAACCCGCTGTGTCTTTCGCGCGATCAGGTTCCCGCGGACGTCATTGAGCGCGAAAAAAATATCTACAAAGAAGAAGTGAAGGGCAAGCCGGACAATATTGTCGAAAAAATTCTGGCGGGAAAACTTGATAAGTTCTATCAAGCCAACTGCCTGATTGAGCAGCCGTTTATCAAAGACGACAAAGTGTCCGTGAAGAAGCTCGTCGAAGAAACCGGCAAAAAGCTCGGTGACGCTATTCAGATCAAGCAGTATGTACGCTTCCAACTCGGCGAGAATACGACCGCATGACGAAGAAAGAAACCGCCTATAAACGGGTACTCCTGAAGATCAGCGGAGAGGCATTGCAGGGCCGCCAGGATCACGGGATTGATTTCGCGATTGTGGAATCAATAGCGCTTCAGCTCAAGCAAGTGAAGGAGATGGGCGTGGAACTCGCGGTAGTCATTGGCGGCGGCAATATCTTTCGCGGCGGCGAAGCCGCTCAGCGCGGAATGGATCGCTCGACCGCCGACTACATGGGAATGCTCGCGACGGTCATCAACGGCATGGCTTTGCAGGACGCGCTGGAGAGAAAAGGCGTATTTACCCGTGTTCAGACCGCCATCGCGATGGAAGCCCTCGCGGAACCCTACATTCGCAGGCGCGCGATTCGTCACTTGGAAAAGGGACGCATCGTGATTCTCGCAGGCGGAACCGGCAACCCTTATTTCACCACTGATACCACGGCCGCTTTGCGTGCCATTGAAGTCGGCGCGGAAGTGATTTTGAAGGCCACCAAAGTGGACGGGATTTATTCGGACGATCCGGTAAAGAACAAGAGCGCCAAGCGTTATGACAAAGTTCGCTATATCGATGTTCTCAAAAAAGGCCTGAAGGTCATGGACGCCACCGCAATCAGTCTTTGCATGGATAACCATATTCCCATCATCGTGTTCGACCTGATGAAACACGGCAATATTCAGCGCGTGATCTCGGGCGAGAAAATCGGAACGACGGTGCATAAATAATGGACACAGCCAAAGCGATTCTTCACGACTCCGAAGAAAAGATGAAGCGTTCGCTCGATTCTCTGGGGCACCAGTACGCCGCGATCCGCTCAGGCCGCGCCAATCCTGCGATGGTCGATCATTTGAAGATCGATTATTACGGAGCGATGACTCCGCTGAAACAGATGGCCAACATTTCCGTGCCCGAGCCCAAATCGCTCGTGATCATGCCTTGGGACGCCTCTGCGATCAAGTTTATTGAAAAGGCAATCCTCGAATCAGATCTGGGAATCAATCCCATTGTAGACGGCAAGGGTATTCGGCTCGTGGTCCCCACGCTGACGCGTGAACGCCGCGAAGAATTGGCCAAGATCGCGGCCAAACTCGCCGAAGAAATGCGCGTGAGTCTTCGCAGTATACGCCGGGAAGCCAACGAGCACGCCAAGAAGATCGAGAAAGAGAAGAAGATCACGGAAGACGAGAGCTTCAAGCTCCAGTCCGAAATCCAAAAGCTCACCGATCGTTACATCCTGCTCGTCGATCAAGCCCAAAGCCAAAAAGAAAAAGAACTGTCACAGATTTAATTTTTTGTTTTTCGAGCCGATAGCTCAGTTGGTAGAGCATCGCCCTTTTAAGGCGAGTGTCGAGAGTTCGATCCTCTCTCGGCTCATTTTTTATGATGGTGGGGTTTTTTGAAATTCTCGGTGAAAAAATGAGCCGAGAGAGGATCGAG
>CAYUTV010000002.1:35110-53215 GCA_964447745.1 uncultured Planctomycetia bacterium
TCGAGACGAGTGGCCGACCCGGAGCGAGCACAGCTGCTCGTCGACGGGTTTTACGCTGACGAGCAGACTGCGCAGCGTAGGGCGCCGATCCTCAACGCTAAATAGGGGTAGCCGGGAATGTTAGATCTAGCTTTTATAAGAAACAATCAACAACTGGTGCGGGACCACCTCAAGATCCGCGCCCCCAAGTTTGATTTTGACGCCTTTTTAGCCCTGGATAAGGACCGCCGCGCTCTTCTTCAAGAATTAGACGCTCTCCGCGCACAAAAGAACCAAGCCAACGACAAAATCAGCGCTTTATTGAAGGAAAAGAAGGATCCTAAGGAGGCAATCGCCTCTATGAGGGTCGTATCCCAAAAAATTGACGATTTAAGCAAGAAAGTGGCTGATATTGAGAATAAAACGACCAATTTATTGTCTTTAATCCCAAATATACCTCATAAATCAGTCAAAATAGGAGCTGATTCTGCCCAAAATACGGTGGTTCGAGAGGTGGGAAGCGCCAAAACCTTTGAATTTAAGCCCAAAGAGCACACAGAACTGGCAGAAAACCTGGGTATTCTCGATTCAGCCCGGGGTGCCAAGATCTCCGGAAGCGGTTTTATGGTGTATTGCGGGGTAGGAGCGCGGCTCCAAAGGGCATTGCTCAACTGGATGCTTGATACCCACACTACCCAACATGGGTACAAGGAATTCTGGCCGCCTGCACTTGTTAATAGAGCATCAATGACAGGTACTGGGCAACTTCCTAAGTTCGAAGAAGATATGTACGCTCTGAAGGACGACGACCTGTTTCTTGTACCGACGGCAGAAGTGCCGGTCACTAATTTACACCGCGATGAGATTCTTAAAGATGAGGACCTGCCGCTTAAATACACCGCATACACGCCCTGTTTCCGGCGCGAAGCAGGCTCCTACGGCAAAGATACCAAAGGTCTGGTACGAGTTCATCAGTTCGACAAAGTCGAGCTTGTAAAGTTCGCCAAAGCGGAAAACTCTTACGAAGAACACGAGAAGATGCTGGGTGATGCAGAAAAAATTTTACAGCTCCTGGGTTTGCGGTACCGCGTCATCCTTCTTTGTAGCGGAGACATGGGTTTCTCGGCCGCCAAGTGTTATGACTTGGAAGCATGGGCTCCGGGATTGAACCGGTGGTTGGAAGTGTCTTCTGTGAGCAACTTTGAAGACTTTCAGGCGCGCCGCGCGAACATTCGCTATAAGCGGAAAGATACCGGCAAAGCGGAACTGGTGCATACACTGAATGGTTCCGGGCTGGCGCTGCCGCGTGTCGTGATCGCCATTTTAGAAAATTTTCAGAACGCCGACGGTTCCGTACTGGTCCCCGAGGTATTAAGGCCCTATTTAGGCGGTTTGACCGTTATCAAGAAATAGGGAGAGGTGGCAGAGTGGTCTAATGCGGCGGTCTTGAAAACCGCTGTGCCGCAAGGCACCGTGGGTTCGAATCCTACCCTCTCCGTTGATTTTCCGTTGTTCCGAGGAGATTTATGAGAAAAATTTTATTTATCGTGTTGATGCTGGGAATCTCATCGTGCGTCCATGCCACCGAAGTATCCAATACGACTCTCGACGATCAGAGCACGGTGTCCGTCACGGCCTACAATCAAGGCATGGCTCTGATCAAGGAGTCGCGGAATGTACCTCTCGTGAAAGGGAAGGGAGAGCTTCGTTTTAAAGACGTCCCCGCACAGATCATGCCGGAGACCGTCGCGATTCAATCGTCGGGAAAGTTCAAGGTTCTCGAGCAAAATTATGAATACGATCTGATGAGCCATGAAAAGGTTCTCGACAAATATGAGGGTAAGACCATCAAGATCGTGGAATTCAACGAATTCCAGGACCGCAAGAATACGGTGGAGGCGACACTCTTAAGCAATCAGGGCCAGATCTATCAAATCGGAGACGAGATTTATCTGGGACACCCGGGGTATAAGGTTGTGCCCCAGATTCCCGATAATCTGATCTCCAAACCCACGCTCATGTGGCTATATGAAAACGAGGGCGAGACTCAGCAGACGCTCGATGTGTCCTATCTTACGGGAGGCGTTTCGTGGAGAGCCGACTACGTGCTTATCTTGGACGAGAAAGATACGGCCGGTGATCTTATGGGGTGGGTGACTTTGGAAAATCAAAGCGGCGCTTCTTTCAAGGACGCGAAACTAAAATTGGTCGCGGGCGAGGTAAACGTAGCCGCGCCGTCACCCATGGGAGCGCGTTTCGCCAAGCAAGCCTTATATGCCGCGGCGGAATCAGACGCGTCTTTTCAGGAAAAGGCGTTTTTTGAATATCATCTTTATGATTTAACGCGTCCTACCTCGGTCAAAAATAATCAGACCAAGCAGATCGAGCTCTTGCAGGCGCAGGGGATCGCATTCGAAAAAGAGTACACGGTATTCGGAAATCAAAATTTCTTCAATAATCCCTACTATTCGCAGAATTATCCCGACAAACGCGTGCCGGTGAATGTGCATATGAAGTTTGTGAATTCCAAAGCGAATGCACTGGGTCAGCCCTTGCCGGCAGGGACGATGCGCTTCTATAAGAAAGACGCAGACGGGTCTCAAGTACTCATCGGTTCGGACACCATTCAGCACACACCGACGGATGAAAAAGTACGTCTGAAGCTCGGAGAAGCGTTCGACGTCGTGGCCGAACGTTCGCAGAAGAATTACCAGCTCGTGACATCCCGCGTGCATGAGTCGGAATGGGAAATCGTCCTACGCAATCATAAGGACGGAGACGTCACGGTCTCTATCGTGGAACCCTTTTATGGCGATTGGCAGATCGTCACATCCACTCACCCGTTCACCAAAGAAAGCGCCTTTAGCGCCCGCGCAAGTATCTTAATTCCCAAAAAAGGGGAAGTTAAGGTAACATATAAAGTCCGCGTTGAATTTTAAGCAGCAAATTTAGGAGAGTTGGCAGAGAGGCCGAATGCAACCGCCTGCTAAGTGGTTGTCCTGGTAAAACGGGACCCTGGGTTCGAATCCCAGACTCTCCGCCATTGTTGACGCACAGGCGAACCCTGTTCGGGAGAACCGGGCAGGGTTCGCTCTTGATGCGCTTCAATGGGACAGGAGATCTCCCCAGAGGGGTCTCCGAGATAAAAACGCATGATCACATGGTCATCGTGCAAGTCGATCGCCTTGAGCAGTGACTTTAAAAGGGCGATCTGAGCCTCTGGCGGGCTGTCTGCCATGCGTTCCATCGCAAAACGCATGTTCGAGTGCAGGTACTCGGTCGAATTGGCCGACATGTCCGCAATCCTCCGTTTAGCCTCAATCTTCGATATTCTGTCTTCCAGTGAAGCGATCTCTGTTTCGATCACACCCATCTTTTTCGCGTAAGTCGTGCCTTTCGTGATTACCTTATCAATCGCAAGGTTCAGAAGTTTTTCGGCTGCTTCTTTGGCTTTGCCCAGTTTCTTCTGAAGGTCTTTGGTCTCCTTGTTGTAGGTGGTCAGCTGCTTCTTGCTGTGATTAACGGCGTCTTTCATGGTGCTGGCGATGATCTCTTTATCCTTTGATGCCCGGGAGAAGAAGTCGAGGACTGCCTGGTCAAAACCTGTCGCTGACATCCTTCGTGTGTCACATCCGAGTCTCTGTCTGCCGCGGCTGCATTCGTAATAATAGAAGGTTTTTCCGTTGTGGCTGTGGGCCAGGGTGGAGACAAAGCTGCTTCCGCAATGTCCGCATTTCAGGATCCCTTTCAGCTTGCTGGCGTAATCCTTTGAGATAGGCATGAACCTGTGGCCCGGAAGGTTGGCAGAGATGATCTTGTTCGCCCGATCCCAGAGTTCTTCTTCAACGACTGCCTGGTGGGTGCCGTTGTGCGTTTCGCCGGAGTAGTGGACCTTTCCTTTATAGAACGGATTCTTGATGATCTTGGCGACTGTCTGTTTGCGCCAGATGAAGTTCTTTGATGTCGGGACATTGTTGCTGATCATGTCCTGGCCGATATCGGTCAGGGTCTTGTTGTCAGCGGCCAGTTCAAAGATCCGCTTGATGAAGGGAGCGATCTTCTCATCAAGGACGACCTTGTGGGGCTGGCGGCCGTTCGGCAGGGGATTGCCGTCAGGGATCTGTTTGTATCCGAACGGCGGTTTTCCTGCGACCCAGCGTCCTTGTCTGGCTCTGGCGATAGCGGATGCCTTGACGCGTTCGCCTGTCAGCTCTCGTTCAAAGGCGGACAAAAGCCCGATGATCCCGATGACCACGCGGCCGATGGCGGTCGAGCTGTCCAGATTCTCGCGGACAGAAAGGAAGTCGATCTCGTTGGCTTTGAACAGGTCGATCATGCCGTAAAGGTCCCGGGGGTTTCTTGTGAGGCGGTCAAGGCGGAAGAAGACGATCGCGTCAAAGGACTTCTTGGTCTGGATGTCTTTAAGGATAGATTGGATGCCGGGGCGGTTCAGGTCTTTGCCCGAGTATCCGTCATCGTTGACCACGCCTTTCTCTCCAAAGTCCGCCATTTCGTACCCGAAGGCGTCGATCATGTTCTTGCAGTGATGTGCCTGGGCGTCCAGGGTGGTGTAATCGCCCTGCGCCTGGTCATCGGTTGAGCATCTTGTGTAAATGATGCAGCGTTTCTTCTTGTCTGTCTTTGTGGCAAATATCATGTTTTCCTCCTCTTAAATCCCCACCGCGCCAGATACCTTCCGGCGGTCCATACCGAAACCTCGATATTCAGTTCATGTTTAATTAGTTCAGCAGCGGCTTTCCTTGTTACCGGGCCGGGAGCGTCTTTCAGGATCGCCGTGATCTTGGCTGACTGGGCAGGGGAGAGTGCGCCTCCTGCCGGACGACCGCGTTTGCCGGAACGCAAGGCGGTCATTCCGCCTTTCCTGTATTCTTTGACCCACAGTTCAACCCTCTGGCGGCTCACGCCGAAAGCCTTCGCGGTTTCGGCCCGGGTCTTGCCGTCTTTTAAAACCGCGTGAACCGCTTTCTTTCTGATGTCTTCCTGTTTGTCCGGCGGAAGCGACCGGGCGTCTTTGTTTTTCATAGTTAAATTATATCCTTTTTTGCCTATAAAAGACACCTATTTTTTGCTCTCTTTGGGCAGTTGCCCTCTGCTGCGTATATACCGGATTTTTTGAGTTTTTGTTACCCCTGCCTGTAACACTTTCCCAACTTTCCCGGTATGTACGCCCCAGAGGAGTTCAAAGATGGGAAAGAAGATCGCTCAAAACGTTCAGGAAAAGTTCGGGGACAGGTTTATAGCCGTGTATCCGGACAAGCCAGTGTCCGCAACAGAGAGGGCCATTCACTACGAGGCCATCTCTAAAGCGGTTTTTCAGGTCCTGACCGGGATCCTGGGAAGAGAGCCGACAGAAGAGGAATTCAGCGGGGCCGTTGACATCTCCAAAGTCGCGCCTCGTCGGAAAACTTAAATCACGGATTCCTCCGTGATTTTGTAGGGGCCTCAAAAGCCCTATCCTTTATTTATCCCCCATTTGAGACACCTCAAAAAAAAGAAAGGCGAGGTGTCTCATGAAGAGATCAAGTTACAGGGGGTTGTTCGAGGATTGGGAAGTAGGCGTCGCAAAAAAAGTAATCGATGAAATGAGAAGATCCTGGAGATGTCTTGAGCTTCAGGATTTCGACGACCTTCTTCAGGAAAGCCTGGCTCACTGGCATTCAGTCAAAGACAGTTACAGGCCGGATGCCGGAGCTTCAAGGCAGACCTATATGTCCCGGGTCGTCCGCCACAAAATGGGGCATATCGTTGAGAAGTCAAGAACGGACAGGCGCAAGGTAGCCCTCGAGTCCGTCTCGCTTGACCAGCCGTTATCCGATGCGGATGACGCACCTTCCTTATTAGACATTCTTTCAGCTGACCAGAATCACGCCACCGATCTGCGTATCCACGCGGAATTGAAGATCGATATCACCCGGACTGTCCAGACCCTGACCCCTAAGCAGCAGGAACTCTGCCGTCTTTTAGAGGAAGGCAAGAACGTCAAGGAAGCAGCGGACGCGATGAAGTCCTGCCGTTTGACGGTTTACAGGGAGATCAAACGCATCAAAGCCGTATTCGAGCAAGAGCAGCTCCACGAATATTTTTAACGCAGGGTGTAACACTTCTGGGAATTTCCCGGTATGTACGCCACAGAGGAGAAAAGCGATGTCAGAAGTTTGCAAGTTCATATTCAAAAAGCAGGTCAGCCGGGAGTTCATCGAAGAGCAGATCGCCTTCGCGGTCCTTTCGGCTGAATGCACCTTCGGAGCGGCCAAAGTCAGGCTTAACGCCGCATATCTGGCGGCGGATGACAAGGTCGCGATCGATGTTTCCGGGCCGGTTGGCGAGCACATCGCTGAAGTCTTCACAGGGCTGATGATCAAGTTCATCGGCGAACGGAATTTCAGCGTTGAACGCGTCAAGAAGGAGCCGAAGCCGTGAAAGTCCAGAAGGGTCTCAAGGAGATCTACAAAAATTTGAGCTGGTACAACCGCCAGAAGCTGGTCCAGGCAAACAGGCCGTGCGGAAAGAGGAAAAATGCAAAGTCTGTTTAAACACCAGAGTGATGCGGTCGAGTTCGCGGTCAGGAATAACGGATGCTGCGCCCTTTTCCACGATCCCGGCCTGGGGAAGACAAGGACATGCCTCGAAATATTTAAGAGGCACAGACAGGTCAATCCGGGCTTGAGGCTTCTGGTCGTTTGTCCTCTGTCTCTGGTCAATTCAGCGTGGGGAGAGGATATCCGCAAGTTCACCGAGTTTTCATCCATGCCTCTCAAACAGATCAAGAACGAGAAGCCGGACATCATCATCGTCAATTACGAGGCGCTCATATCAAAGAAGTATTTTCCGAAAGTCATGAGCCATGTGTTCGGCAATTCGTTCATGTGCGTCCTTGATGAAAGTTCGCGCCTCAAGAACAACAAGAGCGTGACTACAAAGACGCTCCTGGAACTGACCGAATACTTCAGGTACAGGATCATCGCTTCCGGCACGCCGATGCCTAACAGCGAGGCAGAGCTGTGGGGGCAGATCAGGTTTGTCAGCCCGTATCTTCTGCACAAGTCCTTCTATGCCTTCCGAAACTCCTATTTTCATCTTGAGCGGTACGGCGAGCGGAAGTATTTGAACGGGCAGTTCGTGAGCAAGCACGAGATGCGGGAGATCTTGAGCCAGGGGTGGAAGTACACGATAACGGCCGAGAACCGCAGGAGGCTCATGGAAGAGGTAAGCCCGGTGACGCACTGGGTGAAGAAGAGCGAGGCGCTGGACCTGCCCGAGAAGATCGACGAGGTGCGAGAGGTTGAACTCAGCGCCAAAGAATGGACGGCATATGAGGAGATGAGGGATTTCCTGATCACGGAGATCGAAGGGCATGAGATCGCGGCGCAGGTTGTCCTCGCCAAATTAATGAAGCTGCGTCAGGCGACATCCGGGTTCTTTTATTCAGAAAGCGGCGAAGCGGTGTCGATCGACAGGCCGTCAAAGCTCAAGGAGCTTGAGGAGATCCTGGAAGAACTGGGAAGCCAGCAGGTGATCATCTGGGTGCAGTTCCACGAAGAAGTCCGGGTCATCGAAAAGATGATCTCGGAAAAGTACGGAGCGGACCAGGTCACGACGCTTTATTCAGGCACGAAAGACCGGGACGAATCGATCAACAGGTTCAAGAGCGGATCCGTCAGGTATCTCATAGCGCATCCGAGGTCCGCGGCCCACGGCCTGACATTCGTCAGCTGCAAGACGATGGTCTTTTACAGCCTCGATTATTCCTATGAAGCGCACGCCCAGGCGCGGGACCGGATCCACAGGATCGGCCAGAGAAACAGCTGTCTTTATATCTATATGGTCGCCAGGGAAACGATCGACGAGGAACTTGTGAAAGTGCTTCAGAAGAAGCAGGGGTTGCAGGATGCGGTTTACGCGATTGTCAGAAACAAAACTAAAAAATCAGGTCATTGATTATCTGCGGCGCGAGCTGCCGTCGGCATGGTTCTACAAAAGCGCCGACAGGTTCACCGCCGGGATACCGGATCTGATCATCTGCAAGGAGGGAATGTTCTATGCGGTCGAGCTTAAAGTCAATTCTAACAAGGCTACTCCCATTCAGGAATACGTCATGCGAGAAATTCGAAAGGCAGGTGGAAGAGTCAAGGTCTGCCGAAGCGTTGAAGAAGTCAGAAACTTTATTACCCGGGAAGGAGGTGGGAACAATGTTGAAGATCGGAGACAAGATCACAGTGCCAGTCAAGATCACCCAGATCGTTCTGGATGAAAGCGGCGTGCATTATGTCGTCGTGCCTGTCAAAGGCAACGGCTACAACAGCATGAAGATCACGGAAAAAGACTTTACCGAATAAAGGAGGAGTTCGATGGAAAAAGCTGCAGAAAGGACTTTGGTCTTGCAGTTCAAATGCGCCAAAGAAAAGCGGGACGCTATCAAGGAATCGCTAAAGCTGGCGCAGGAGGAATACGAAAAGACCGAGTTCGCTTTAATTGAGTTCATGGAATCGAATTCTGCGGTAGCCACTGCCAAGTATGAGGGCATCGGGTACGCGCAGATCCAAAAGCCGAGACTCTATGCAAGCTGTAAAGAGGAAAATATGGAGCGCCTGTTCGAATTTTTGAAGGAACAGGGCAGAGAGGACCTTATCAAGACAACGGTCCTGCCCCAGAGCCTCTCGAGTTTCACGAGCGAGTGCATAGAGACCGGAGCGGAAGTCCCGGAGTTCGTTAGTTATTACCTTAAACCGTCAATCAGGCTCTATTCATAAAGGAGGCAGGCCATGTCACAGGAAATCGAAAAAGTACAAAGCGGCGCTTTAATGCAGGCGGACGGCGTTCAGAGAGGTTTTGAAGGCGGGGTTGATCGGGAAGACCTGATCATTCCGCGCGCGAAGCTGATGCAGGCGCTTTCTCCCGAGTTGACCGAGGGTCTGGAAGGCGTCAAGGTGGGATCGATCATCAACTCACTCACCAAGGAGACGCTGCCCGGAGAGTTCATCCCGGTCTTTACGTTCAAAAATTACATCCGTTTTAATCCGCGGAGCAAGGACGACCCGAATTTCAACCCGGACTTCGATCCCGGGGCGGTCATTTGGAAGTCAACCGATCCGCTGGACCCGAAGGTCAAGGAGGAGGCGAAGTTCGGCCCCAACGGCGAGAAGCCGCTGGCGACGACGTTCATCAACTTCTTCTCGTACTTCCCGGGCGTTCCCATGCCGATCATCGTGAGTTTCTCGAAAACGAGTTACCGGGCAGGGAAGAACCTTCTGTCTCTCGCGAAGTTCTGTGGCGGGGACATGTTCTCCCGCAGGTACAAACTTGTTTCGCAAATGGAGACCAACGATATCGCGACCTACGCGGTGTTAAAGGTCACGCCAGCTGGTGATGCGAAGCCTGAAGAGTACGCGGTCTGTGAGCGGCTCTGGAAGGATTTCGCTTCGAAGGTAGATGCGATCCAGGTCCACGAGGAGGATGCGCAGGATGACACAGGGGAAAAGAGACCGTATTAAAGATCATAAGGGGGGCGGCGTTTTGCCGTCCCCCTTTCTACATATTGAGGTCGGTACATGCTTGATCAGGCAATCATTTATGCCAGGAGAGGCTGGGCGGTATTCCCATGCAACAAGAAGATCCCTTTAACGCAGCACGGATTTAAGGATGCGTCGCATGATGAAGCGGCCATCAGAAAGATGTTCGCGGAGAACCATTCGAATATTGGGATCGCGACCGGGAAAGTTTCCGGGATCTTCGTTGTCGATATAGACGTCAA
Organism: uncultured Planctomycetia bacterium; assembly: GCA_964447745.1. Lineage (GTDB taxonomy): Bacteria > Omnitrophota > Gorgyraeia > 2-02-FULL-51-18 > 2-02-FULL-51-18 > CAYUTV01. The sequence goes on from CAYUTV010000002.1 coordinate 44,862, forward strand.
GAATGGCGCTTGCGGGGATGAATCGCTCAAAGACCTGGAAAAAGAATTCGGGGAGATGCCCCATACAATCGAAGCCCTCACGCCGAGCGGCGGAAGGCATATTTATTTCCGCTATCCTCCGGAAGGCGTCGGCTGTAAGACAGGGTTGAGGCCGGGCATAGATTTGAGGGGTGACGGCGGGTACGTTATCGGTCCGCCCAGTTCCATTGACGGCCGTTCCTACGAATGGGAAGCGGCTCACCATCCCGACGAGACGATGGTCGCCGATGCCCCGGAATGGCTGCTCGACCTGTTCAGTGAAAAGAAGACCGTTGTTGATCTGTCAGACAGCGGGGCAAAGATCAAAGAGAACCGCAACGATACGCTCATGCACATGGGCGTGAAGCTGCGCAAGATGGGTCTCGACTATCCGCAGATCGATATCACGCTTCAGGCTATCAATGATACCCGGTGCGTTCCGCCCCTGCCAAAGAAAGAAGTTTCAACGATAGCGAAAAGCGTATCGCGGTACAACGCGGGCGATAAGGCGAAAGATCCGCTGACGGATGTCTGGAGCGCAAACCTGTTTTTTGAGAAATGCGGCGCGGACATTAAATACTGCGATGCCCTGGGCGGGTGGTTTATTTGGGACGGCACGAGATGGGAACGGGATGACAGGTTCAGGATCCTAAAGCTCGCAAAGAATACCGTCAAGCAGATGTACCAGATGGCGCAGGCCAGCAATGACAAGTTTCTTTTCAAGCATGCGGTCAAGAGCGAATCGGAAGCGCGGCTCAAAGCGATGATCAATCTGGTCAGGAGCGAAGGCGTTTCAGCCAAGAACGAAGATTTTGACAGGGATATATTTCTGCTCAACTGCATGAACGGAACGCTCAACCTCGAGACCGGAGAGCTGCGGCCCCACAGCAAAGATGACATGATCACGCGCCGGGTCGAGTTCGATTACAAGAAAGAGACTGACTGCCCGGAGTGGCGGCGATTTTTGATGTCGATATTCTTGGGAGATACCCAGCTGGTCGAGTTCATGCAGAAAGCCGTGGGATATTCGCTCTCGGGATCGATAAAAGAGCAGTGCATTTTTATCCTTTACGGCGTCGGGATGAACGGCAAATCGACGTTCCTTAAACACGTCTTCAAGATCCTCGGCGATTACGCGATCAACACGCCGTCATCCACATTGATGGAGAAGTATAACGATTCCATACCCAATGATATTGCAAGGCTCAAAGGGACGAGGCTTGTCACGTCGCTTGAATCCGGTAAATCAAGGGCGCTTGCTGAAGCGCAGATCAAGCAGCTTACAGGCGATGACCCGATCTCCGCGCGATTTCTGCACCGGGAATATTTCGATTTCTTCGCGACGTTCAAGATCTTTCTGGCAACGAACCACAAACCGAATATTTCAGGGACAGATAAAGGGATCTGGCGGCGCATCGTGACCATTCCGTTCGATAAGGTTGTCGCTCCCAAAGAGCGCGACCCGAAGCTGGACGAAAAGCTGGCAGCCGAATACGAGGGCATTCTTGCCTGGGCCGTTGAAGGTTTCAGGATGTGGCAAAAGGACGGCCTGGGCAGGCCGGAAAAGGTCATTGCCGCAACGAACGAGTACCAGGAAGAGTCCGATCTGATCGGCAACTATATTGAAGAGCGTTGTGTCCTGGGGACCGATCTAAAAGCGCAGGCAAGCCTCATCCTTAAAGACATTCAGCAGTGGGCAAAAGATAACGGCTTGCGTTATGTCAAACGCAACGAGTTCATCGATTACATGAAAAAGCGCGGTTTTACGAAGGACATGCTTTCAGCGGGCGAGGGCAAAGGAAACATTTTCTGGTTCGGGATCGGGTTGAAGGGCGGAGAAACGCAGGATGACTTTATGGAGCGGCCCTATTAGTAGAGAAGTAGAGCATCGGTTGAACTTGTTTTGCAGTGTTTCAACCGCAGAAGTTATTGAAATTACAAAGGGTTAGCGCAGGGGTAGAGAAAGAAGAGAAACTTTTTCTCCTATATACATAAGTAAAAAAGAAAAAAGAAATAGATATAAGCGTAAATACAAAACAACTCTTTCTCTTCTACTGGAAGGCAATTATGACGGATGAGCAGTTCAGGAAGTTCAAAGCAATATACAAGCGTTTTGTTGATGGGACGAACTGGAACAACTACATGATGGCCAAGGGCGTCAATATCGATAAGGACAAGAATGTCTTTCAGAGGACGGTTGTCGAACCCATGGATGCTATGTGGGCGGAGTTCTCTGATGAGGACAAAGAGTACTGGAGCAAGGTGGGCGATGCGGTACGCATCTTTAACGGAAGGATTGTCTGATGGAAAAGATATTCCCAATAACCCTGATCGTGCTGGATTTCATGGCTGCCTGTGTTTACGGATACCAGGGGGATGTCCGGCACGCTGTGTACTGGATGAGCGCGGGGGTGCTGACGATATGCGTTACGTTTTGACCGCGAAAACATTCTCGGGTCCTTGCCGGGGGGTGTTGGGCGCGGGTCGGGCGAGGCGCGGGTCGTGAGTGATTTGAAAAATTTTTAATCATTTCGTGTTCGTAAAAAGAGGGGAAAAACATGGAAAAGGTCAATATTGACCCTGAAATCAGGGAAATCAGGCTTGATGAGGTGGTTCCGGCGCCGTACAACCCCCGGAAAATCGGGGATCCGGCAAAGGCAGGGCTGAAAGCAAGCATCGAATCATTCGGATATGCCGAACTGCTGGTCGTGAACAGGCGCAATATGCGGATCGTTGGCGGATGCCAGCGGTATGAGGCACTCAAATCTCTGGGAGTTGAGACAGCAGAGGTCATTATGGTCGATCTTGATGACCTGGCTGAAAAGGCTCTGGCTGTCACGCTCAACAACAAGCGGATCTCGGGGCATTGGTCAAAAAACATTCATGCCATTCTTGCCGAATTGAAGGAAGCGATCGGCGGGCAGTATCAGGATTTAAAGCTGGATGAGCTGCGGGACCGGGTTGTCGCTGTCGGCCTTGAAGATCAGAAGGTCGAGAAGGCGAAACAAGAGATCACGGACGAACTGACCTGTCCGAGCTGCGGTCTGGCGTTCAAGGAGAACACATGAAAAAGATACCTGTAACATTAAAGAAGGTCAATTTTGAGGAGATCATTCCTTCCGAATGGAATCCCCGGGACATTACCCAGGAGGCGTTCAGCGGGTTGAAGGCAAGCCTTGAGAAGTTTGGCTGTGTCAGCTTGATCGTTGTCAATCAGCGGAACATGCAGATCGTGGGAGGGCATCAGCGTTACAAGGCATTAAAAGAACTGGGTGTGAAGGGTGAGATCCCGGTTGTGATCGTTGATCTCGATGAGAAAGGGCAGAAGGCGATGAATGTCGCTCTCAACAACGAAAGCATCGAGGGAACTTGGACGGACGGCCTCGCCAGGATTCTCAAGGAGATCGAAGATTCCGGGTTCGGAAGTTTTATCGGGTTAAAACTCGAGGAACTCAAGAAAGACAATGAGGCTGGTGAGGCTGTGATAGAGGAAAGCTTGAGAGAAAAGGAGCTGGATGAGGCGATCCCGACAGCTCACAAATGTCCGGGGTGCGGCTATGAATGGTAAGCCAACAGTGATATCGGTCTTCGCGGGGTGCGGAGGAAGTTCTCTCGGTTATAAACTTGCCGGGTACCGCGAACTTTTGGCGGTGGATTGGAATGGCATCGCTGCGGATACATTCAAACTTAATTTCACCGATGTTCCGTCCTGGGTGAGGGATGTCCGTACGGTCACCGTTGAAGAGGTTTTGAATTTTTGCGGGCTTGTTCCCGGCGAACTCGATGTCTTTGACGGCAGTCCGCCGTGTCAGGGGTTCTCCATGTCAGGCAGGCGGGAGGTCAATGATTCAAGAAATGATCTGTTCCTTGAATATATCCGCCTTATCAACGGCCTGAAGCCAAAAGTTTTTCTTATGGAGAATGTGCCGGGGATGGTTAAAGGCAAGATGAAGGGGCGGTTCATCGATATCTTGAAATCCCTCAAGACCCTCGATTACCGGGTCAAGTGCAAGCAGATGAACGCCAAATATTACGGCGTCGCGCAGTCTCGGGAACGGCTTATTTTTATCGGCGTGAGGAACGATCTCAATATCGAGCCGTCTTTTCCTAAAGGCTGCGGGAGAGTTGTCTCGGTCGGCAAAGCGCTTGAAGGTTTTAACTGCGCGGAACAGGTCGTTTATCCGAAGGGCAAAGCCAGGGATTATTATTACGCGATTCCGCCGGGAAAGTCGCTTGCGCATTTCATGACAAAGAAGTTCGGGATCAACAGTTATTTCAATCTCATCAAAGCTGATCCAAAGCGTCCGCTCTGCACGATCACAAGGCTATTCGCTGAAGGGATGTCGGGGATCCTTCATTGGAAGGAAAGAAGGTTTCTGACGATCGGGGAACTGAAACGCCTTGCTTCATTCCCTGATGACTTTCAATTCGCCGGAACATTCAAAGAGCAGTGGGCGCAGATCGGAAATGCGGTGATGCCGAAATTCATGTGCGCCGTGGCGGAGCATATTAAACGGGAGATCCTTGAGAAGGAAGGCACGGAGTGAAAAGGAAGAAAGACAAAAAACTGAGCGTTGTCGATGTCGCGAAGAGGAAGAGGCAGGTTTATCTCCTTGAGAAGCTGAAGAACGATAAACCGCTCACCCGGGCAGAGCTTAACGAGCTTGAGCGGTATGAAGCGAACCTGCCGGAGGGCGTTGTGGCTACGCAGGAGGAGGTTGCCCGAGTTTTCGGGGTATCGACAAGGACGGTCCAGTATTGGGTCAGGGATGGCATGCCTGTGAGGCCGGAAGGCACGTATAACCTGCTTGAGATCGAGAACTGGCGTGAATTTACAAAAGGCGGGGCAAAGAAGGATGAAAAGAATGTCTGGCAGTCAAAACTGAGCGAGGTCAGGTACAAGAAAGAGCTTCTTGCCTACCGGAAAGAACTCGGAGAGCTTGTATCGAGCGAGGATGTTGAGCGCGGTATGGTGACCAGGATCATGATCGTGAAGCGGTCTTTGCTTGTTTTGCCGACGAAACTCGCTCCTGTTTTAAGTATGAAAGAACCCAGGGAGGTCGAAGCGATCCTTTATGACGCCCTGGGGGAGATCATTGACGAATTCGCAGGAACAAAGAAAGAGGAAATAAATGATATCGAGCAAGTCCCGGATATGGACGGTCAGGGAGAGGGAAGCCTGGAAGAGGCCGGAGAGAATAACGGTCAGCCAGTGGTCTGACAGGTTCAGGCACCTCAACCCGGTGAGTTCGGCGGAGCCTGGGAAGTGGAAAACTTCAAGGACGCCGTACCTTCAGGGAGTGATGGATGCTTTCACCGATCCGGCCGTGGAAGAGATCACGATCATGGCTGCGTCGCAAGTCGGAAAGACTGAAGCGATGCTCAATATGCTCGGGTTTGTTATCGACCAGGATCCCGGGCCGACGCTTCTTGTGCTGCCGAGGTCAGACGACGCAAAGAGCGTTTCCCACAACCGTGTCAGGCCGATGATCGAATCGTCGCATGCGCTGCTTAAATATGTGCCGGAGAATAGCGATGATCTTACAAAGCTTGAATATCATTTCGACCGGATGGTGCTTTATTTCGCGGGATCGAACAGCCCTGCGGATTTGGCATCGAGACCGATCAGATATCTCTTTCTTGATGAGGTCGACAAGTATCCGAGGTTCTCGGGAAGGGAGGCGGATCCGATAAAACTCGCGCAGGAACGGCAGAAGACTTTCTGGAATAGGAAGACGGTGAAGGTTTCAACTCCGACGACGCGTGAAGGTTATATTTTCCGTGAATACGAGAAATCAGACCAGCGCAGGTTTTATGTGCCATGCCCTCATTGCGGGCGCAAGCAGGTCTTTGTGTTCAGCCAGATCAAATGGCCGAAAGAAGAATCTCTTCCGGAAAAGATCAAGACCGGGAGGCTTGCGTGGTACGAATGCAGGTTCTGCGGAGAAAAGATCGGTGATGCTCACAAGCACAAGATGATGCAGGCAGGCGAATGGGTTTCGGAGAAGAAAGAACCTTCAAGGAATCGCGGATTCTGGATCAGTTCTCTTTACTCTCCATGGCTTACCTGGAGCGATATCGCCTGCGAATTCCTGAAGTCGAAAGATTATATCGAGCTTCTGATGAACTTTGTCAATTCGTGGCTGGCTGAAGTCTGGGAAGAGAAGATCGAGGAAACCACGGCTGACAGGCTCAGGTCGCTTGCGCGTGATTACGATCCGGGGACGGTTCCGCAGGGCGTGCTGGTTCTTACGGCCGGGGTTGACGTTCAGAAAGACCATTTTTATTACGTGATCCGTGGCTGGGGGTACGGAGAAGAATCCTGGCTTATCCGTGCCGAACGGGTCGAATACTGGGAGGATATTGTTGAGGCCCTGTTTAAGACCGAGTACCGGCGCGAAGGGTCGGAAGAGCGGCTTACCGTTTATATGACATGCGTCGATTCGGGTTTCAGGACGGACGAGGTTTACCGCTTCTGCCGTTACTGGGGAGATAAAAGCAAAGCAGTTAAAGGTCTTGAAGATATCGCGGGAGGCCGTTTTTACCGGGCAAACAAAATCGACATCAACTCGAAGACAGGAGCGGTCATCCCGGGAGGTCTTGTCCTGTGGAATATCAATGTAAACCAGTACAAAGACAAGATGAACCGACTGGTCACATCTAAAGATCCGTGCAAATGGCACCTGTACCGCGATCCGTCTGACGAATATCTCGCCCAGGTTTCTTCCGAGCATAAGGTTCTGATACGGAACCGCACAACAGGTAAAGCAAAAGAGATCTGGCAGAAGAAAAAAGAAGCGGCGGCGAATCATTTTCTTGATGCCGAGATATATGCCCTGTCCGCGGCAGACATTATCCGGGCGCTTAATATGCGCATGGAAAACATGAAGACGCACCAGCCGGAAATGAAAGAAGACCACAGCCGGAGGAACTGGATCAGGAAGCCGGGAGGAGCGTGGCTTTGATGGGAAAGTGGATCGAGAAAAGATCAGGCTGGCTGCCTTGCGGCGGATCGGAGGCGGGGAGATCTCCCGGCCGTCCGAAAATCGAAAGCGAAGATTACGGCGTGCGTTTTATTCCTGTCCGCTGTCCCAGATGCCGGAGCAAAGACGTTAAATGCTATTCGAGCCATCCGCCGATCAGGTACCACTTGTGCGTCAAATGCGGAAAAAATTTTAAATCGGTGGAGGCAAATGATGAAAAATAATTTTTACTATTTTGTAGTAACGACCATCTTGTTATATGCCGTGATTGCGGTAATATTAAATTAGAAGTTTTCAAAGCGGGACAGCTGATCACTGTCGTGCTCCCAATAGCAGTAAAAAGCCTGCATCTCGTCGACGAGCGAGGTGTGGGCTTTTTTATTGGGTTTAAAGGAGCGGACTATGGCTACAAAACAGGAAATGCTTGATAACGTCGAGGCTGCGATAAACGCGCGTATCACCGGCGGTGCGGTTCAGTCGTATTCCATCGGCGGCCGCAACCTTCAGTACATTCCGCTTCAGGATCTCTACAAGCTGCGAGATCAGCTCAGGCGCGAGATTGCCGGGGCAGGCGGGGCGACCACATATGCGTCGTTCGGGAGGCCGTCATGAAAACACCGCTGGCGGAAAAATTATCCAACGGCCTGGACGGCCTTGTTTCTTTTTTTTCACCGCGCGCGGGACTTAAACGGCGGATGTACCGCGAAGCCATAAAGGTCACCAGATCGTTCAGTTCTTACAAGGGGGCGTCACGCGACCGCCTTCGTTCATCGTGGATGCCCGGTGGCGGATCCGCAGATGCTGACCTATTGCCGGAGTTGAAAGATATTCGCGAACGGAGCCGCGATTTAAACCGCAACGATGCTCATGCGTCCGGCATTACCTCGACCATGACAGTTAATGTGGTCGGTTCGGGCATTCGTCCGCAGTCGCGTATCGACAGGGATGAGATCGGGCTCGGTGAAGAAGAAGCAGCGAAGTTTCAGAAAGACGCGGAGCGTGTCTGGAAGAGATGGATTCCGTATGCGGATGCAGGCAGGCGCATGGACTTTTACGAGATCCAGCAGCTTGTCGACCGCCAGATTCTCGAAAACGGGGAAGCGTTGATCGTTCCGATGATGATCGAGGATCCTTCACGCCCTTACAGGACGGCTTTGCAGGTGATCGAATCTGACCGGCTGGATACGCCTTCAGATAAGCGGGCAGACAAGTCGATCCGCGCGGGTGTTCGCATAGGCGAAAAGGGTGAGGCGGTTTCGTATTTCATTCAGAAGACGCATCCCGGCGAATCGCGAATCGCTAAAAGCGGCGATAAAGAATTTATAGAGATTCCGGCGTTCAATGAATACGGCA
>CAYUTV010000003.1:0-1190 GCA_964447745.1 uncultured Planctomycetia bacterium
CTAGGATTCGGGGGGCCCAGAGCCGCGCATGAAGTGAGACCCTTTTTAGACAGCGTGTTGGAAGGGGTGCCGGTACCGGCGTCGCGCATCGATGAAGTGGCGTCGCACTACCATCATTTCGGAGGCAAATCTCCTTATAATGAGATCACCGAGAGGCAGCGCCTCGCCCTCGAGAGGCGTTTGCAGTTCCAGGGGGTTCACGTGTCCGTGCTGGCGGCGTACCGGCATTCTTTCCCGTCATTTACCGAGACATTGGAGCGTTTGAAAAAGGACAGGATCGATCGCGTGGTGGTCCAAATACTCTCGTCCTTTCGTTCATTCGCGAGCCATGACAAATATTTGAAAAAATTCGAAGAAGCGCAGGAAAAAACAGCGACGAAGAATATCCAATTGCGCGTTCTCGATTCGTTATCGGATGACGAGTTGTTCATCCGGGCTCAAGCCGATCAGTTGAAAGGGTACCGCCTGCCCAAAAACGCCCATGTTATTTTTACCGCGCATTCCATTCCTGTTTCCATGTCGCAGGAAAGCGGATACGAAACGCAATTCAAGAAGGCGTCTGAACGCGTGGCGCGGGAATTGAACGTACAGAACTGGACGACGGCCTATCAAAGCCGCAGCGGACGACCGCAGGATCCCTGGCTCGAGCCGGACGTCAACGACGTGATACGGCAGGTCGCCGGCACATCCAGCGTTGTGATCATTCCGATCGGATTTGTCTGCGACAACATGGAAGTACTCTACGATTTGGACGTGGAGGCGAACAAAACCGCTTCGTTAAAAAAATTACAGTTTTACAGAGCAAGCACGGTGATGGATCATCCGCTGTTTATTCAGGAACTGAGCCGGAGAGCGCAGGACGCTCTGATGGAGGTTTCATGAGCGTGAGACTGATTCGCGTGGCCGTGATCGGCGGAGGCATCTCGGGGCTGACATGCGCGTTAAAACTCGCCGAACAACGCAAGGCCGACCGGATTCCCAATTTGGAAATTTTATTGTTCGAAAAGGGGCCGAATTTTGGGGGGACGATCTCAACTGAACACCGCGACGGGTTTCTTCTCGAAAAGGGTCCGGATGCGTTTATCACCGAGAAACCCTGGGGCACCGCGCTCTGCCGGCGCCTGGGCTTGGAAGAGGAGATTCAAAGCACGCGGGATGAACACCGCCGGAGTTTTGTCGTAAAAAAAGGC
>CAYUTV010000003.1:1290-2401 GCA_964447745.1 uncultured Planctomycetia bacterium
ATGCCGAGATTCGTGGAATTGGAACGCAAGTACGGCAGCGTGATCCGGGGACTACTCGAAGAATCTGACGCGCGAAAAGAAAAGCTCATAGACCTTAGCGGCCCGCGTTACAGCTTATTCACGACATTGAGACGGGGTATGCAGACGCTCATAGACCGTCTGGTGCAGGAATTTCCGCACGGGACCTTGCACACAAATTCTGAAATCCGCGAACTTCTCATCGACAATGAGACGGGAAAATGGAAGCTTCTCGTAAACGATCAGGAATACCTGGTTGACGCCATATGCATGACGCAGCCGGCGTTTCATTGCGCGGAGCTACTGAGCAAAATAGCGCCTGATATTTCGGCGAAACTCGAACGCATTGCATATGAATCCGTGATGACTCTGAACATGGCGTATTCCCGCGCGGATATCGGCCACGCGCTGGACGGATTCGGGTATGTGTCGCCGCGCGTCGAAAAGAACCCTGTATTCGCCTGTTCCTTCAGCAGTCAAAAATTCGAAGGTCGGTCACCTGACGGGAGTGTTCTGCTTCGCGCGTTTCTCGGCGGCGCGTTCGGAAAAGAGACCTTGGAAATGGACGACGAAAGTATAGCGCGGCTCGCGCATGAAAATCTCTCAAAACTCTTAAATATACGCTCTAAACCCCGTTTTACATCCCTTCAGCGCCATTGGCGTTCTATGGTACAATACGGCTTAAATCATCTTCAGCTCGTCGGGGAAATCCGAGAAGCCACTCAAAAAATGGGCGGGTTATATTTCACCGGTGCGGCCTACGGCGGCGTCGGCATCCCCGATTGTATCCGCGAGGCGGAAACGGCGGGCGAAGAGATTTACCGCTTTGTGTTTGAAAAATTAAGACGTGACTATGAAGCCGTGTTATTTTCTAAAATCTGGAAACCCTAAGTCATAAAAGGATGGCCGTCATGAAACTCTATTGTTTTCCGCGTTCAGGTAATTCCCGTGAAGTGAAGATCGTTCTGCACGAGAAGAAAGTTCCTTTTGAACAGATCGACGTGCATGCCGACAAGCAGGTGAAGGAATCGGACGATTTCAAAAAAGCCAGTCCTAAAGGCACCGTTCCGGCGATCATCGACGGCGACGTGTA
>CAYUTV010000003.1:2501-33981 GCA_964447745.1 uncultured Planctomycetia bacterium
GATGTTTCGGTGACGCCGCACCTCGCGGCTCTGCCCATCGTCGGTTCGGGCATTCCGGCGGATCTCAAAAATCTCACCGCATGGTTTCAGCGTATCCAAGCCCGTCCGAGCTTTAAGCAGTCGCTGAGCTAATTGACGACTCCGGTCGAAGTCACGATCGAAAAACTGATTTTTGGGGGAGAGGGCCTTGCTCATCACGATGGCAAGGCCTGCTTCATTGAGGGCGCCTTGCCCGGCGAACGCGTCGTTGCGCGCGTGACGGCTGATAAAAAGAACTTCCTCAAGGCGCGAATTCTTAAAATTCTCGAGACATCTCCGGACCGTGTGAAGCCGCCATGCGCTTATATCACGCGCTGCGGCGGATGCCAGTACCAGCATTTGACATATCCCGCCGAACTTGCCGCCAAAGAATCGCAGTTAAAAGAAGTACTGGCTCCGCTGAAATTGCCGGACGAAGTCTATCTTCCGATCACGGCCTCTCCGCGCGAATACGGCTACCGCAACAGCGTGACACTTCACAGGACTTCCAGGGATTCCGCGGCCCAGCCGATGGCGTTTATCGGCCGTGACAATCATTCGAAAATCCAAATAGACCGTTGCCTGTTGCTGGACGACGCGCTGACGGGCGTTTTTGAGGCGAAATACCGCTTCAAGAAGGACCAGGAAAAAATTACGTTTAAACTTTCTCATAAAAATGAAATCGTCGGCGACGACAAAGAAGTCTTTATCCGCGTCCGTATCGGGGACGAAGAGTTGATCGCCAACTCCACAGGATTTTTCCAGAACAATTTGGCCGTGACGACGCTGCTCGCCGGACAGGTGAAACAGTGGGTGGCAGAAACCAAGCCCGACGTTTTCTATGATCTATACGCGGGAGTCGGGACGTTTAGTTTCCTCAGCGCGTGTGAAGTCCCCAAGATCGTCTGCATCGAGGAGAGCGGTCCGAATACCGCGGCCCTCGCGATGAACCGGGAGGAAAAGAAAATCACGCAGCTGACTTCCATCACCGGGCGTGTCGAAAAAACATTCCCCGGCATCTATGCGCAGGACGAATCGTCCCGCCCGGTCATTTTTCTCGACCCTCCGAGACAGGGGATGGCGCCGGAACTCGTGCGTTTTCTGGTACAGGCCCGCAAGGCTTATCGCCTGATTTATGTGTCTTGTGACGCGGCCACGTTGGCCAGGGATCTCACTCATTTAGCGGGTGTCTACCGGGTCACAAAGGTGGCGGCTTTTGACATGTTTCCCAAGACCAAGCATCTAGAGGTTGCGGTTTTACTTTCCTAAGTTTAGGTTTTATGCTATATTAATTAAGATTAAGCAACCTCATACAATTTTTAGGGAGACCTATGGAACTGCTCAAAGGGAAGGACAATATAGAGAAGGCCAAGTCACTAGCCGTCGCCGAAGACGCCCGCGAGGAGGCCTGGAAATACCCCAGTTTTGTGGGGGATCTCTTTACGGGCAAAGTCCGCTGGGACCTGATTTTTCCGTATCCCGAGCAGGATGCCGCCGATAAGAAGATAGGCGATGATTTTCTGGCCAAGCTCGAACCTTTTCTCAAAAACAATCTGAACCCCGACGAAGTGGACCGTACCGGTCAAATCCCCGACAGCGTGATGAAGGGATTGGCCGAACTCGGCTGTTTTGGCATCAAGATTCCCAAAGAATACGGCGGGCTGGGATTCTCGCAAATTAATTACAATCGCGCGGTCGGGATGGTCGCCAGTTATTGCGCTTCGACGGCCGTCCTTTTATCGGCTCACCAGAGCATCGGCGTACCGCAGCCGCTTAAACTTTTTGGAACTCCGGAACAAAAAAAGAAATATCTTCCTATGTTCGCCAAGGGAGCCGTATCGGCATTCGCGTTAACGGAGCCCGACGTCGGTTCTGACCCTGCGAAGATGAGCACCACTGCCACACCGGTGGATAACGGCGATTATTATTTGATCAACGGTAAGAAGCTTTGGTGCACGAACGGTGTTATTGCCGACGTGCTTATCGTTATGGCCAAAACTCCTCCGAAGATCGTCAACGGCAAGGAAAAACCCCAGATCACGGCGTTTATCCTCGAGACAAAAAACACGCCGGGTTTTAAGATTCTGCACCGTTGCAGTTTTATGGGTCTTCATGGTATTCAAAACGGTCTCCTGGAATTCAAGGACGTGAAAATCCCCAAGGAAAACATTCTCTGGGGCCTCGGCAACGGATTGAAGCTCGCACTGATCACTCTCAACACGGGGCGTTTGACGGTTCCGGCCGCCTGTACCGCGGGTGCCAAGCAGATCCTTTATTCCATTCGCGATTGGTGCAACAAGCGCGTGCAATGGGGACAAGCCATCGGCCGTCATGAAGCCGTGGCCTCCAAAATTTCCATGATGACCGCGACGACGTTCGCGATGGACTCCGTGACGTGGCTATCTTCGGCGATGGTCGACAAAGGCAAGGTCGACGTGCGCCTTGAAGCTGCCATGGCCAAACTGTTTTGCACGGAAATTACGTGGCGCATTACTGACGAGGCGGTTCAGATCCGCGGCGGCAGGGGATACGAGACGGCGGATTCTCTTCGTGCACGCGGCGAAGATCCTATTCCTGTCGAGCGTATGTTGCGTGACATGAGAATCAATCTGATCATCGAAGGGACCAGCGAAATCATGCGCCTCTTCATCGCGCGCGAGGCGATGGATCCGCATTTGAGAAGAATATTCCCTCTGATGAATCCCAAAGTTCCCGCGGGAGAAAAAATCAAAAAACTATTTCAAGCGTTCGCGCATTATTCGGTCTGGTATCCCAGGCAATGGATGTATTTGAGCCGTTGGCGCAACCACGCGCGCGTATCTTCGGCGATCCGTCATCATATTCGTTTTGTCGAGAAGACGAGCCACCGGTTGGCGCGGGATTTGTTTCACGCGATGGCCGTGCATCAACAGGGCTTGGAAAAACGCCAGCAGATTCTGGCGCGTTTCGTGAATATCGGAACGGATCTCTTCGCGATGGCCGCGACCTGTTCGCGCGCGGCATTCCTGACCGAGCAGAATCCGGGAGACAACAGCCCCGAAGAGCTGGCAGATCTCTTCTGCCGCGAGGCGACGCTGCGTATTCAAAGAGAGTTTAGATCCCAGACCCAAAATGATGATAAAATGATCTACAGGATCGGCCGCAGCGCTCTGGAAGGCCGGTACCGGTGGCTGGAAACGGGAATCGTCAAATAATTTCGGTGTTCGATGAAAAAAAGCGTTTTAGTACTCCTCGCGGACGGTTTTGAGGAAATCGAGGCCATCGCGCCGATCGATATTTTAAGGCGTGCCGGTGTGGACGTGACGGTCGCGGGACTCGGAAAGACCGAAGCGACCGGCGCTCACGGTATTACGCTGAAGACGGATATTCGCCTCGAAGACTACCAAGGCATTCCCGATGCCGTGATCCTGCCCGGAGGCATGCCGGGCGCTGAAAATCTCCGCAAATCCTCGCAGGTCAAACAACTTTTGGATAAGGTCATCGGCGCGCAAAAAATCGTGGGAGCCATTTGCGCAGCTCCCGCGGTGGTGCTGGCTTCCCAGGGGATTCTCGCGGGCAAAAAGGCCACTGCATTCCCGGGGTATGAAACAAAGATGGGCCCCAACGTTCTCTTTTCCACGGACCGGGTTGTCACGGACGGTTTATTCGTGACAAGCCGCGCCCCCGGGACGGCGATAGAGTTCGCATTGGAACTTGCGACGCGTCTCGCCGACAAAGCGACGGCGGAAAAAATCGCTCAAAGCATTCTGGCAAAGTTTTAAAAGGATTCGTGCCTCTTTCCCTTCTGCAGTCAAAGCTTGAAGCCACACGGGCCAAATTCGACGCGCTGGCACCCGACCGGCCCCGCTGGAAAAAACAAAACTGGTATTATTACAAAAAGGTCACCGATTATTTCCGTTTTTTTGTGCCGGAAGGTGCGCGTGTGTTGGAGATCGGTTCAGGCGACGGAGATCTCCTGGCCGCGCTCAAGCCCTCGCGGGGCGTGGGCATCGATGCGAGCGGCGCGTTTACCGAACTGGCCCGGAAGAATCACCCCAATCTTGAATTCCGCACGGGTTTCGCGGAAACGTTCACGTTGGACGAAAAATTCGATTTCGTCATCCTGTCCGATCTCGTCGGTTATCTCGAAGACGTGCAACTCGTGCTTCAGCAGGTGAGGAAGGTCTGCCACCCCTCGACGCGTGTAATAATCAATTATTACAATTACCTGTGGGAACCCGTGCTTCGCCTGGGCAACCGGGTTGGCCTTCGCATGAAACAGGATATTCAGAACTGGCTGTCGCTTGGCGATTTGGAAAATCTGCTTTATGTGTCAGGCTTCGACGTGATCAAGAAAACGCGCAAAGTTCTTTTGCCCGTGTACGTTCCTCTGATATCCGAATTTTTTAATGTGATCCTGGCCAACCTGCCTCTGCTGCGCAAGGCATGTCTCATGGATTTCATCATCGCGAGGCCCGAGCCCGAAGCGGATACGACGAAACCGAGCGCATCGGTGGTGATCGCCTGCCGTAATGAGAAAGGCAACATTCAGGAGCTGATCGAGCGCCTGCCGGAATTCTCAAGCCATCTGGAGATCGTGTTTGTCGACGGGCGTTCCAACGATGGAACCCGCGAAGAGATCGAACGCGTTCAAAAGGCTTTTCCGAACAGGGATATAAAGCTCTATGACCAGACGAATTCCTGGGGGAAGGGCAATGCGGTGCGCATCGGCTTCGAAAAAGCTCAAGGCGATATCTTTATCATTTTGGACGCGGATATTTCCGTGGCCCCGGAGGATATGCCCAAATTTTATGACATGCTGGTCTCGCGCAGGGGCGAATTTATCAACGGAACCCGCATGGTGTACCAGATGGAAAAACAGGCGATGCGTTTTCTCAACATTCTGGGCAACAAGTTCTTCAGTATCGCGTTCACGTACCTTCTGGGACAACCCATTAAGGACACTCTGTGCGGTACGAAGGCGCTTTATAAGAAAGATTATGACAAAATCGCGAAGAACCGCTCGCATTTCGGCAACTTTGACCCATTCGGAGATTTTGATTTATTGTTCGGCGCCGCCAAATTAAATCTCAGGATCGTGGAAGTGCCCGTGCGCTATTATGAACGCCGCTACGGCACGACAAAGATCCACCGGTTTAGACACGGATTCCTTCTGCTAAGCATGTGTTTCATCGCGATGAGGAAAATCAAATTCAACTGATGCTCCGAAAGCCGTCGTTTAGGGCTTTTCTGATCTATTCCGTCTGCACCGCGCTGTTTTTCTGGCCGGTTTTCTCTGTTTTCTCGAGCCATCTGATAGGCCCGCCGGAGGACAATACCCAATTCTTCTGGTTTCTTTGGTACGGCGCGGAATCCCTGTGGCGTCCGGACTGGGCCTTCCTGCACAGCAACATGATTTATTTCCCTGAAGGCGTAAACCTGCTGTACGCCAATTATTTTTATTTCGGAGTGTTCGTTTCGGCGGTTGCACACATTGTGCTCCCGTATGTGACGCTGTTTAATCTGTTTATCCTCGCCTCGTTCGTATTCGCCGGTGTCGGTGCCTACCGCTTGGCGATGGATATCACGGGCGATGAGACAGCGTCACTCGTTGCGGGGTTTATTTTTGCGTTCAATCCGTCGCATTTTGCCCACGCGTTGCACCACGTGACCATCGCCTCGATCCAATTCATTCCTTGGTTTATGCTGTACTACCTGCGCGCCATGAAAAACGGACGTGTGGGCGACGCGCTGCGCGCCGCGGTGTTTATTGTGCTGAGCGCTTTGTGCGACTGGAACTACCTGGTTTATATTTTTATCTTTATGGCGCTGCATCAGCTCTTCTTTGCGCTCAAGGCGCGCAGTCTTCTGAAACGCGAAACCGTGTTGTCGGTTGCGGCGTTCGCGGTCGCGGTATTGGCGTTGATGCCGCTCCTGTGGCCCATGATTCAGGCGGGGAAGGGCGGGGAGTTCGCGGTGAATGCCATCGGTCCCAAGAAGTCTGTCGCGGATCTTCTGGGTTTCATCGTTCCGGGGAACGCGCATCTTCTGTCGAATCTTCCGGTTGTCCGTGCCGTCAACGCCACCCATGACTGGTCGCCCTGGGAAAAGGTCGTTTATCTCGGATGGGCGAATCTGTTGTTGGTGTTGTGGGGGCGCAAGGGTATTGATAAACGGTTTCTATTCGGCATGCTGGGTTTCTTACTATTGTCGCTGGGGTCGGTTTTGCATGTTTATGGCAAAGAATTGCCGGTGGTTCTGCCGTATGCGGTGATGGAGCACATTCCTTTTTTTAAAAATGCGAGAAATCCGTCGAGAACCATCGTATTTTCTTATCTCTTTCTATCTGTGCTCGTGGCCCAGGCGATTTGCTTTCTCAAGACCTCGGGGCGTCTTAAAAGGATCTCGATCGCGCTCATCGCGACGTTGATCTTCGCGGATTTTTATTCGGTGTGCGCTCAAACGACATCTGTAAAACTCCCTCCCGCGTACCGGCCCATCGTTGAGGAGCCGGTGAAAGATTTTGCCATCATCAACCTGCCCTGGGACGGCGGCCGTTACATGATGTATCAGACGATGCATGGCATTCCCGACGTGCAGGGATACGTGGGCCGCAAAAAAGAATTGTCTCTGATCAACCGGTTGCCCTATAACGGCAATTGGGTTCAGCAAAAACAAATGTTGATCGACAATAAAGTCAAATACGTCGTTCTACATAAATACAGAATTTATACGGATCCCAAATCCGGTCCGGAGGCCTTTAAGCAGGCCATGGAACGGTTTGCGGGTGTCTATTCGCGCGTATATGAAAAGGTTTACGAGGATGACAGCGCAGCGACGTTTCGCGTTTACTGATAAGAAGTCGGACGCTAAGAATTTAACTCGGCTTCTCTTGTGGCTCGCCGCGGCATTGCTCGCGGTGAACGCGGCCGCTTTCACGCTCAACGCGGTCGACGCCGTACGCTATAAATATTCCTTTAATTACGTGGAGCCCGTCCTGGCGGAGCCTGTCCGGCTCATTCCGCAATACCCTCTGATTTACAAAGACCTCGCGACGGAACCGTTCATCATGGTCGTGTACACTCCGATCTACCTCTACCTGACGTATCTGGTGTCATTGACGACGACATCCGTGTTGGCGGCCGGTCGAATCGTGAATCTCGCAGCGCTGAGTGTTTGCGTGACAGCGATTTATTTTATTCTGCGTCGACTCGATGCGGGGCGTCTGGTATCGGGCGTTTTTGCCACGATGCTATTGGCGTTCCCCGTTGTGTGGCGGCACGGCGTTACGATGCGAAACGACCTCACGGCACTCGCATTTGAGGCGGCGGGACTCTTGGCGGCGCTCTACTGGATCGGTCGAGACCCCAAGCACCCGGACACGCGATGGAAATGGGTGACGATGATTTTATTTACTCTGGCTTTTTTCACAAAGCAGAGTGCGGTGGCCGGCATGGGGGCGGTGGCCCTGTATTTTTTTATGCGCTCGACATCCCGCGCGGCGCTTGTTTATCTGATTCAGCAAGCGGTGTTTATCTCGGTGCCTTTTTTATTGCTCGGCTGGGCGACGAACGGAAATTTCTTTGCACACCAGAAAATGCTCTCCACGCAACCTCTCTATTTCGAGCTCTTTTACCAATATTGGCATCAATTTCTTCCGCGGTGGGCAGGGTATCTGGCGATAACGCTGCTATTTACGGCCGGTCTCGCACGCCGGAAAGAATTAAGTCTAATCCCATGCTATTTTCTGCTGTCGCTCTTGCTCACGGCGGTGCTCGCCAAAAGCGGGTCCGATGACAATTATTTTCTCGGACCTTGCTGGGCGCTTTGTGCCACGATGGGTATCCTGTTTCTTGCGATGGAGAAGAAAACGGTTTCCAAGTACGCCGGTTATTTGGTCTGGGTGATTTTTTGGATACAAAGCGCCTATATTTTATCTATCAGCCCCGCTTGGGTCTCCGGATTTCCCAATGAGGGACGCCGGGCCATCCAACACTCGTTGAGTGAAGTTTCGGTGATTCTCAATAGACTCCCGGACCCCGTGATCGCCGAAAATATGGCCCTTTTGATCGCCAACGGGCGGCCCGTGGTATTCGAACCCTTTGAGTTCACGCAAGCGACGAACGCGGGTGTCTGGGATGAGGAGAGAATACTCAGGAAATTGAGAAACAGGGAGATCGGTGCCGTGGTTTTGGCGTTTAATGCGGATTTATTGGTGAAGAACAGCCTTTTTTCGGAGAAGTTTATCAAGACAGTGCGTCAGCATTACCGTTTGATGGGTTTTAAGCACGGAAACTACTTTTATCTGCCGAAGACATAAGCTAAGTGTTAATATATCGTTATGCCTAAAAAACGCATCGGTGTGATCGGCTGCGGTCAGTGGGGTCCTAACCAGATCCGCGCGTTCTTTTTCCATCCGGGAACACAGGTGACGCGCATATGCGACAAGGATGCCAAGCGTCTCGAATCCGTCAGCGCGCTTTACCCCGGTGTCCAAACCACCCGGCGTTGGCAGGATATCACCCAAGACTCCGACATTGACGCCGTTGTTATTGCGACACCTGTTTCGACGCATTTTGACATCGCCAAAGACGCACTGTCGCACGGCAAAGACGTTCTCTGTGAAAAACCTCTCACGATTAAAGTTGAGCAGAGTGAAGAGCTGACCAAACTCGCCAAAGAAATGGGCCGCATCCTGATGGTGGGCCACGTATTCTTGTACAATGCGGGTATTTTAAAATTAAAAGAAATCATCGACTCCAAAGAATGCGGCGATAGCTACTACGCACACGCGCAGAGAACAAATCTGGGCCCCGTACGACAGGACGTGAATGCTGTTTACGATCTCGCGTCCCACGATATTTCCATTTTTAACTTTCTGTTGGGCGGCTCACCCAAGGTTCTCTCGGCCACAGGAAAATGCTACGTGCAAAAAGGCATTGAGGACGTCGCGTTTTTGGCGCTGGAATACCCGGGCAACATTATGGCGCACATTCACGTGAGCTGGCTCGATCCTAAAAAAATCCGTGACATTACGATCGTCGGAAATAAGAAAATGGTGACATGGAATGACATGGCGACCACGGGTCCCGTCGAAATATTCGCCAAACACCTTGAATATTCGCCTTATTACAAGGATTTCGGCGAGTTTCAGGTGCTCGTGAAGGAGGGCGAAACGCTGACGCCTCATGTAAAAACCGTAGAACCCGTGCGTCAACAGGCCGATCACTTCGTGGAGTGCCTCATCTCCCGAAAAAATCCTCTTTCCGACGGAAATTCCGCAACGGCGGTCGTCAAAACCCTGGAAGATATCGAAAAAATACTGGCAAAACAACGATGAAAAAATTTATACATAAAAAAGCATTGGTGGAAAAAGGTGCTTTGATAGGAGCGGGGACTCGCATCTGGGCTTTCGCGCATGTACTGCCAGGAGCCGTGATCGGTTGCGACGGAAATATCGGTGACCATTGTTTTATTGAAGGCAAAGCGCGTCTGGGAAACCGCGTGACCGTGAAGAACGGAGTAAGTCTCTGGGATGCCGTGAAAATTGAGGATGATGTGTTTATCGGTCCGAACGCGGTTTTCACGAACGACCTTTTTCCCAAGAGCCGCCGTCAAACTCCTTTTGTGCCGACGCACGTGGGCAGAGGAGCCACGATCGGAGCCAATGCGACGATTGTGTGCGGAGTCCGGTTGGGGGAGTATTCGTTTGTAGGTGCCGGTTCCGTGGTGACGAAAGACGTTCCCGCGTTCGCTTTGGCGTATGGTCATCCTGCGGTCATCAAAGATTTTATCTGCCAATGCAGGACCAAGCTTAAATTTTCCGGCAAGAAGGCCGTCTGTGGTGCATGCGGCAGTGCTTATAAGCGGCTCTCCAAAGAAAGAATAGCCCCGGTCCGATAATGTCCCGTCTTCGCGTGCTGGCGGTTCCGGTGGCATTTAACGAAGAAAAAAAGATTGTTTCTGTTTTTAAGCGTTTCGAAGGCGTTTCCGGAATTGACGAGATTTTATTGCTGGATGATTGCTCTACGGACGGAACGCGCCGGGCCGCTGAAGCGGCGGGCGTTAAAGTCCTGACACAAGCGCGTCGCAGCGGAGTCGGGGCCGCCATTCGGCGCGCCATTCGCTATGCCGAAGATAATAAATTCGATATTTTGGTGATATTGGCGGGTAATGATAAGGATAGGCCTGCCGAGATTCATCGTTTAGTGGAGCCCATCGCGAACGACGGTTATGATTTTGTTCAGGGATCCAGGTATTTGCCGGGAGGGGATTTCGGGAATATGCCCGTTTACCGGCAACTCTCCACGCGTTTTGTGCACCCGGCGCTATTTTCCCTGATCGCGGGACAGCGAATCACGGACAGCACCAACGGCTTCAGAGCGCTGCGCGTTTCCGTGTTCGCCGATAAGCGTATCGATATCGATCAGGAATGGCTCAATGAGTATGAGCTCGAACCGTACATTTTTTATAAATTTATCAAACTGGGTTATAAAGTGAGAGAAGTCCCCGTCACCAAAATTTATCCTCCGAAAGCCCTGGGATACACGAAGATGCGGCCGATTACGGGGTGGTGGAGCATTCTCAGACCCATTTTCCTTCTCGGACTGGGCATTAAAAAATGACAAAAATTCCTTTCTTCGACCTCAAAGAACAAAATAGAAAACTCGCACCCTCTTTAAACGCGGCCTGGAAGAAGACTGTGGACTCTTCGGAATTCATTTTAGGATCGGAGCTCAAAAACTTTGAAAATCAGTTTGCCAAATACATCGGCACGCGTTTTGCGGTGGGAGCCAGCACCGGACTCGACGCGCTGTCGCTGTCATTGCGCGCGGCCGGGGTGGGAAAAGGCGATGAAGTGATCGTTCCGGCTCATACGTTCATCGCGACGGCCCTTGCCGTGTCCCAGGTCGGAGCCGAACCCGTGTTGTGCGACGTCGATCCGGATACGCTGTTGCTTGATGAGCGGCTCTTGGACCGCGTGCTGTCGCGGAAAACGCGGGCCGTGATCCCGGTGCATCTCTACGGAAGGCCCATGGAGATGCGGCGCCTTTCGGGAATCGCGCGCCGAAAACATTTTCAAATTATAGAAGACGCCTGCCAGGCGCACGGCGCTTCCGTCGGCAACAGAAAGTGCGGGAATATGGGAGCGATGGGATGTTTTAGTTTTTATCCAAGCAAGAACCTCGGCGCATTCGGGGACGGCGGCATGGTGACCACGAATGATGAGGAGCTCTACCGGAGACTTCTTCTGTTGCGAAATTACGGATCGGTCGTAAAGTATCATCACGATGTCCAAGGATTCAATCAACGTCTCGATACGCTTCAAGCGGCCGTTCTCAGCGTTAAGCTGCGTCACCTGGATGAATGGAACCGGAAGCGTATCGCCCTGGCAAAACGATACGACCAGGGTCTTCGCGGAATCAGAGAAGTGCGGTTGTTTCCCCGCGCACCCGGTATCAAGCAGGTTCACCACCTGTATGTGATCCGCACAGAGCAACGGGACGCATTAAAAAATTATCTCGAGAAAAAAGGAATCGGCACCGGTATCCATTACCCGATCCCAATGCACCTCCAGGCGGCTTACGCGGGTTTGGGGTATCGCGCCGGCAGTTTTCCCGTCGCGGAACACGCGTCGAGGACGGTTTTATCCCTGCCGCTTTATCCCGAGATGCCTTTTGAATCTGTAGACACCGTTGTCGACGCGATCCGACTTTTTTTCAATGCATAAAAATGTGCTGCTGGTAGTCCTGCTGTTCGGGTACCTCTTGGCGGGACGAATCGGAATCATGGCGCATCAGGATCCGGCCGAGATGGACACGACGGCATACCTTGAAGCGGCCCATGAGGTCCGACAGACCGGCGGTGTGCTCTCACACATCCAAAATTCCCTCAGCGGCGTTTATAAAGAAGCCACACAGCATCCGCTGTATCTTCTCGCGTTGTCGCCCAAGGCCCAGCGGAGTCTTGAGTTTTTCGTGGATGCCAAGAAAATCACCTTTCTGATCGGCCTGATCTTCCTCGCGGTCGTGTTTGCGGTGATACGGCAGTTGTTCGGCGTCGACATCGCACTCGTGGCGGTGTGTCTCATTCTTCTGAATGCCACGTTCATTCATCTCAGCACGATGGTGGCCGCGGAGGCATTGTTCGCGCTTTGTTTTGTTCTGTTCTGGTTTTTTGCGGTGCTGGGGTTTGAGAAACGCAGTCACTGGCTATGGGCGGGCGTGTTCGCATCGTTGGCGTTTCTCTCCAAGAGTCTGGGTATTCTGTGTTTGCCTATTTTTATCGTCAGCGTGTTAGCCGCATCTCCCGCCAAAATCTTGGAAAGGATAAAATCAAAGGAGTTTTGGGCTTTCTTTGTCCTATTTTTTTTGGTGGCATCTCCGCTTTTGATACGGAACATCAAAGTTTTCGGCACGCCGTTCTACAGCGATAGCCGCGCGGTGCTGTGGTTGGACCGCTGGCATGATTATCTGAGGCCGGATATTCACGAGAATCCTCCGACTGCGAGGAGTTATCTGCAAAGCCACAAGCCGACGGAACTGTGGAAAATTTTTAGGGAAGGGCTTCTCGTCCGGGACGTGAAGATGTTGGTGGACGGACTCAAGCCATTCGCGGTGTGGAAGAACCCCATTGCGTTGAAAACTTTGCAGGGATTTCATGAGAAAACGGTCTCATGGCAAGTCCCTTGGGCGGTCGCGATCGCCGTTTTCTTTGGGCTCGGTATTTGGTTTAGGCGCGGCCATCCGGCCGTGACGGTGTCGCTAGCGTCTTTGGCGTTTTTTCTCGTCTTTGTGGGGTGGTTCTCCAAGATCTTCCCGGGGGCGCCTCCCACGCGGCTTTTGTATCCTGTCCTTTTTCTGATTCTTTTTTTAGCGGCCGCGGGGATTCAACGCCTATTGGGAAAAAACACAATCTTTGTCACGGCATTCTTTGCGGTGTTTTATCTGTTCAGTTTGACACAGCATTTTGATTGGGGAAAAGCGGATCTGAGAAAATCGTACCGGTTTAACCCGCTCATCACGTATCAGCTGAACTGGGCGGGGAGAAATCTTGGACAATCAGACAAGTTGCTTGCCGGCACGAACCTTGCGAGCAATGTTTTTTATTTCCCGGCGATCAGGGGCGAAGTCATTGAATGGCCGACCTTTGACTCCATGGAGGACCTTGGACAATACGTCGAAAAAAACCGAATCCGGTATGCGATCCTGGATCTGCCGACGGTCGCGTATAACACGCGGATTTACGGCGCTTATTATGAGATCGGCCAAAAAATCGGAATGATTCAAACCAGGCCCCTTCCGGCCTTTTTCAAACCGTTACCGCGTGATCCGGCACTGCCGCCGCTCGTGGAGTTCTATGAATTCGAAGGTGCCGTATGAGCGGTGAAAAATTCATGAAGTGGGTTTCATTCGGGATAGGCGCCTACGTCGCGGCCGTATTTATATTTATGGCCGCGGTAAAAATGGATTATCCTTACGCGATCGGTTTGGGAGAGCCCCCGATGGCACAAACGATCGCGCGTTCCATGGAGGGACACAATCCCTACAAAGATCTTAATGAGCCGCCATATTCACTGGTGCCGTATGGACCCGTCTTCATTACTCTGTCTTCGTGGGTCAACGGGATCTTTGAAGGGCCTTTTGGCGCGGGCCGCGCGATTTGCCTTTTGGCCACGCTGGGAACGGCGGCCTTCATTTTTCTCACGCTAAGCCATTCCGGGCTGGGACGCGTGGAGAGTGCCTTGCCGGCATTCTTATTCCTGTCTCACTCGTTTATCGCGATATGGGGCGTACAGGTGAATGTGGATATGCTGGGTGTTTTCTGGGCAATGGCGGCGTTTCACTGTTTTCAGCGTTTTGAGCGCAGCGGTTTTACCGGGGTTCGGTGGTTTGCCGCGGGTACCGTTGCGGTGACATTGGCTTTTTTTACCAAGCAATCGATGATCGCCAGCGGAGCTGCGTTTTTTGTTTTTCTCTTGATCCGGAAACAAAAGGCCTGGGCCGTGCGTTATTTCGTGGCACAGGGATGTGCGCTGGCGCTTGTCTTCGCCGCTCTGGTGGCCGGCACGGACGGCTGGTATTTCACACACGTCATGGAAATCGGCAAACGTTTTTTCTTTCATCAGTTTATCTACCGCTTTTGGTGGGAGGCATGGAAAGCGGGCCCGGCGCTTGTTCTCATCAGCGCCGTGGCGCTTGTGTATTGGCCCTTGAAACGCCGGTTGTCACTCGTATTTCTTTATCTTCTGTTTACCGTTTTGCTCACCGTTTCTCTGGGGAAGCAAGGGTCTGACACCAATTACTTTCTGGAATGGATAGCCGTTACGTCTCTGGCGGTAGGTTTTGTATGGATTGACGCGCGCCCACAGCTTAAAATGGCGTTACTGCTGTTTGTTTTTGCGCAACTGGTGATGGGCGCGGAGGCATTCGCGAATCCGGGAGCCATCCGTCGTGAATACGCCGAAAAAAAGGATTTTTTTGACCGGGTGTCGACTGTAATTCGCCGCGTGGACGGACGCGTGCTGAGCGAAGACATGGGTCTTTTAATCGCCAACGGCAAAGAGATTTATTATGAGCCTTTTCCTATGGGACAAATGGCGTATAGCGGTGTTTGGGACAACCGTCCAATCCTAGAGGCGTTGAATCGGAAGGAATTCAAGCTGGCCGTGATGCTTTTTTATGCGCCCAAGCTTCGCGCCAACCGGTGTTTCCCTGAAAATTTTATGAAAGCGTTCAACGCGAACTATGAATACAAAACGC
This sequence comes from uncultured Planctomycetia bacterium, assembly GCA_964447745.1. Taxonomy (GTDB): domain Bacteria; phylum Omnitrophota; class Gorgyraeia; order 2-02-FULL-51-18; family 2-02-FULL-51-18; genus CAYUTV01. Next base: position 17,261 of record CAYUTV010000003.1, read on the forward strand.
ATGTGAAACTGCCGTGGACGGGCGATTCGCCGGTATCTTATTTCTTTTATGAACCAAAAAAATCATGATCTCGCTGATTATTCCGACTTATAACGAAGCTAAAAACATCGTTTCATTGATTCATGCGATTCAAAACGAGTTCAAAAAAACCTCGGTGCATGATTATGAGATTCTCGTGATGGACGATGATTCTCCGGACGGAACGTCGGACAAGGTCAACGCGTTGAAGGACGCGCATGTCGTGGCGGTTAACCGTAAAGGGCGGCCGCGGGGACTCTCGGCTGCCGTGATAGACGGCTTTAAAGAGGCGAAGGGAGATATCTTCGGTGTTATGGACGCAGACCGCAGTCATCCCGTGGAGACAATTCCGGCGTTGATACAAGCCGTGCAGTCTGGCGCCAACATCGCGCTGGGCAGCCGCTATGTTCCGGGCGGGGGAATCACCAACTGGCCATGGAAGCGGCGTGTAACGTCGAGGGTCGCGTGTTATCTCGCGCGGCCGGTGACGCGCGTTAAAGACGCGACTTCCGGTTTTTTCTTTATCCGAAAGTCGACGCTGGACGGGGTTCGCCTGAACCCGCTGGGTTTTAAAATCGGGCTCGAGGTCTTCGTGAAGGCAAAGCACGGCAATCGCATTCAAGAAGTTCCGTACGTGTTCACCGACCGGCGTGAAGGGCAGAGCAAATTCGGTTTATTCGTGATTTATTGTTATTTGAAGCAGGTTGTCTTATTGGCGTTTGGGCGCTAAATGCGTTCGTAAAAGAACTTAAGAATATCGCTGTGTGAGATGATCCCGGCGATTTTTTTGGTGTTTTTGTCGATGATGGGTATACAGCCGTACTTGTGGCGGACAAGCAGGCCCAGCGCATCGCGCAGCGTGTGTTCGGGGGTGAGTGTGACCGGATCGCGCGTCATGAAATGCTGTAGGATCAGCGTGTCGAGTTCCGCGGCGTCATAGACGAATTCGTCCTCGACCTTACGCGGGGAATGAGCGCGGAAGAGATCGCGTTCGGTGATGATGCCTACGACCTCATTTCGGTCGTTGACGATGGGAAGATGGCGGATCTTGTGGTTGTTCATTTTCTCATAAACGGCGCTGAAGGGATCTTTGACGGAGAGCGTCACGACGTCTTTGGTCATGAGATCTTTGATGGGAATGTTTAAAATCGCGTCCATGGAATCAATGTAGCATATATGCCTGAAAATCCAATAGACATTTCAGTCGTGATTCCCGCCTTCAATGAAGAGCGGCGCATCGGGAGCCTGCTCGAGGCCTTCGAGACTCATTGCCGCCAATCGTCCAAGCGTTATGAGATCGTGGTTGTGAACGATGGCAGCCGCGACGGAACACAGGCCGTTTTGGAGCGTTTCGCCGCCCGCTTCAGGGCCTTTCTCATTGTGAAGGAGCCCCGGAATCGCGGCAAGGGGGCCGCGGTTCGCGACGGGATGCTGAAGGCGAGCGGTGCCATTCGGCTATTCATGGATGCAGACGGCTCCTATGCACCTTCGGAGATCGAAAAGCATCTGCCGCTTTTCCGAGAAGGGTACGACGTGGTGATCGGATCGCGGTTTGTTGAAGAAAGCCCCTACAGGGACGCGTTTGCCCGAAGAGTAATGCGCTCTTTTTTCCGCTTTCTCGTGTCGAGCGTGCTTTTTAAAGGGATACGGGACACGCAATGCGGGTTTAAGTTATTTACGGCCAATGCCGCGAATCTGATCTTTACGCGCTCGCGTCTGCGCGGGTTCGGATTTGATCTGGAGGTTCTTTTTCTCGCTTTTAAAAAAGGTCTTGCCGTGAAGGAGGCTTCTGTTCGATGCCTGCCCCGCGAAGGTTCTAAAGTAAATTTGTTGAGAGACTCGGTACGGTTGTTTTACGAAATATTTGAAATCCGTTGGATTCACAGGCATTCATGAACCTCTGCCGGACGCTGAATAAATATTTTCTTCTAGCAGGCCTCGCCGCCGCGATGGCGATGGCGCTTTACAGCTTTCATTATTCGCTGGATAAACCCTTCACATTGGATGAGACCGATATCGCAAACCGGTCGCACATGATCACTCTGGCGGGTCCCCGAGGACCAGAGATCGCCATGGGTGGCGACCGGGGGGAGGCGATGCCTCATCCTCCTCTGTATGAATACCTGATCGCGGCTGTGTTTAAGTTATTCGGGGAAACGGAAACGTCGGCCCGCGCCTTTGGCGTTCTTTGTTTTGCGCTGATCGGCTGCATTCTCCATTTAACTATCCGCGAATTACTGCGAGGGGAGACCGAGGAATTAAAGGAATTCGCGGGGACCTTCGGGCTGATTCTTTTTCTGGTGAACCCGCTTTTGCTTCAGCACACGCTGTTAATCGACGCCGATACGACATGCATCGCGGTGTTGACCGCGCTGTTCGGGTATGTATTTGTGCGGTACGAGCGCGAGGAGGGAAAAGTTTTTTACAAGTCCCGCGCACTTCTCGCGATGATATTCGCAGCCGCGTATCTCAGTAAAGAAATCACGCCCACGTTTATTTCCATGGGACTTATTGGATATCGCTTATTGAACCGCCAGTGGAAAAAGATGGCCATCGATTTCATCGGTGTGGTGCTATTGGGTCTGGTGCTGGCCTGGACCGTCTGGGGTCTATACTGCGTGCTCACGGGCACGGATATCTTGATTTTTCTCAAGCAGCAGTATGTTTGGCGTGTGAAGCGGCTCGATAACTGGGCGTTTTACAAAAAGGTGTTTCAGACGATTGTTCCCATATCACGCTGGCCTCTTTTTTGGATGACGGCTCCCTTTTTTCTGGCGTTGGTATTCTCGCTCGTGTGGCGTTTGATCCGTTTTGTCCGGGCCAGGACTCTCGAGAGAGCCGATTATCTGTTTCTCACGGCGACGCTGATATGGATCCCGTATCTCCTCGTGAAGCCCAGCGTCGACATGATGAAATATCAGCATCCGATCTATCCGTTATTCATCGCGGGTGTGGCGTATTGTTTCGGCCAGGCATTGAAGCCGTTTTTACGAACGTTGGAGGAAAAGCCCTGGATTCTGACCGTTTTCTGGGCAGTCTCCTGCGCGCTGGCGCTGGGGCTGACGTTTTATTATTTAAAACTGGGAGATTATATTCTTTATCTGTGGGAAAACCTGAACAGCTGGCGATGGAAAGCGATTAATGTGAGGTATTTTATTCCTATCGGCGTCGTTTTGGCGGTTGTCACGGCCGTTTCTTTGTTTAAAAAGCGCGGTTTTAAAGTTCTGTTTTTTATCGCGTGTTTCTGGCTTATCGTACCCATTAGCGCTGCGCTGAACATCCATCAGACCGCCAAATACACTACCGCGGAGTCCTGGCTGAACTACGGGGAGGTCGGAATGCGTGACGCGCTGGAGTATTTATCGGAGAATATCCGGCCGGGAACCGTGAACGCGCTGAGAAAAGATTTTTATTATTACATGCGTTATCGGTATGAGATTCCGGGGTATAAACACTTTGCGGTGGAAGACGTCTTTAAACTGCGCGGACAGGAAAATATCGCCGCGTTCATGAAAAGCGGGTCCGCTCCCGAATACATATTGCTGGACCGAACCTTTTGGGTGCACCCGCCGCCCGGAGATATGGAAAAAGTTTTCATGAGGTATTACCGGAAAGAAAAAGAGATAGGTAGTTTTATCATCTTCAAGAAAATCTAACCTATGTGCGGCATCGCAGGAATTTATGATCTGAAGTCGGGGTTCGCGGATGACTCGGTCATCCGCCAAATGACGCAGGCCCTTCGCCATCGCGGACCTGACCGGCAGGGCGCTTTTCACGAAGGCCCCGTCGCGCTGGGGCATTGCCGCCTGAGTATCATCGATCTCATGACAGGCGATCAGCCGATGACCGGCGCCGACGGCCGCTACACGGTGGTATTTAACGGGGAGATCTATAATTTCCGTGAGATTCGGCGCGCTCTGGAACAAAAGGGCCATCACTTCCGGACTCAGTCCGATACCGAGAGTCTGCTCCAGTTATATGAGGAAAAAGGTGCGGATTGCGTCCGTGAACTCGAAGGAATGTTCGCGTTTGCGATCTATGACCGCATGAAAAAGAGTTTGTTTCTCGCGGTGGACCGTCTCGGCAAAAAACCGCTCTACTACGCTCATCAAGGGTCGGTATTCGCGTTCGCGTCCGAACTGAAGGCATTGTTAAAAGTTCCCCGGTTGGAAAAAACGATCGATAACGATTCGCTGGCCCAGTACCTCGCGTTCGAATACGTGCCCGCGCCAAAAACAATCTGTAAGAATTTTTTTAAAATGGAAGCGGCTACGACTCTTTTGGTCGACGAGGCGGGAGCTTCCAAAAATGTTTACTGGCGGCCTTCGTTCAGCGAGGAGCGCAAGACTGAATCACAGTGGCAGGAAGAATTTTTGGGGACATTTCGGGAATCGGTGTCACGACGGCTTGTGAGTGATGTTCCTTTGGGTGTTTTTTTAAGCGGGGGACTGGATTCGAGTTCGGTGTTGGCTGTGGTCAGGGAGCTCCTGCCGGACAAACCAATCAAGACGTTCTCCATTGGTTTTGACGACCCGAGCTTCGACGAGTCGCGCTACGCCAAACGCGTCGCCGATGCCTTCGGCACGGAGCACGTGACGGAGCGTTGTTCCCTCGAACAAATGAAAAGAGAGCACGAATCGATTCTGGCTACGCTGGATGAACCGATGGCCGACGCTTCGTATATTCCCACCTATCTTCTTTGCCGTCTGACGCGTTCCCATGTGACCGTGGCGCTTTCCGGCGACGGCGGAGATGAACTGTTGTTGGGTTACCCCACGTTTGAGGCGGGAATCCTGGCGGAGCGTTTGGCGGGATTGCCGAAAGGTCTTCTGCGGGAGGCGGGGCGATGGGTGAATCGCCTGCCGACTTCCATGAGCAATCTCAGCGTCGATTTTAAGCTCAAGCAGTTTTTTAAGGGGATTGGATACCCCGATCCCGTGAGACAGCAAGTATGGTTGGGTGCTTTTTCCTCCGAAGAAACGCAGGCGGTCCTCACGCCGTCACAGGCGGCAGGAGGCGCGCATGTCTACGATCCCTTGAAACAGCTCTCCGAAGGCGTTTCGACCGGTACGCTGAGGCGGCTGCAGAATTTTTATTTTAAATTTTATCTCCAGAACGACATTTTGGTAAAAGTGGATCGCGCGAGCATGGCCAATTCTCTGGAAGTGCGCTCGCCGTTCCTCGATGAGCGGCTCATGGACACGGTGGCGCGCATGCCGGTGGATCTATTGATGAGGGGAAGAACGTCCAAATATATTCTCAAGCGGGTCATGGCATCGCGTCTTCCGAAAGAAGTTATCTCGCGTCCCAAGAAAGGTTTTGGCATTCCTATCGCGCGCTGGATACGCGAGGATCTGCGTGAAAAATTCGCAGACACACTCTCGACCTCTGAGCTAAAAAAAGACGGATTATTCCATGCGCCGGAAGTGCAAAGACTCCTTCAAGAACACGTCCTAGGAAAGCGCGATCACCGCAAGGCTTTGTGGACGCTGTATGTGTTTCAACAGTGGAAGCGGCGGTACATGACATGAATATTCTCGTATTCTGTTATGAGTTTCCGCCTGTGGGCGCCGGAGCCGGTAACGCGACCTATTATTTATCGAGGGAATGGGCGCGTTTAGGCCACCAGGTCGAGGTCGTGACTTCCCACTTCGGAGATTTAAAAAATGACGAGGCGATTGACGGCGTGCGCGTCATACGTCTGCCGGTGCGCCGCCAAAGTGTCTCTCGCGGACGACTCACGGAGATGCTGCGCTATATGATACAAACTGCCCAAAAAAGTGACGGCTACTATCGTGATTTTCGCCCGGATGTGTGCGTGTCATTTTTGACGATTCCCGGAGGGATCGCGCCCTATCTCCTATGGCGACGCCGCCGGGTGCCCTATGTGTGCGAGCTGCGCGGAGGGGATGTCCCCGATTTTTATCCGCAAGCTCTCGCAAAGTTTCACTTCTGGACCCGTCCTTTTATTTACGCGATGTGGAAGCATAGCCGTGTCTTGATCGCCAACGGCGGTGGGCTTCAGCGTCTGGCGAAACGCGGACCGAATCCAAACATTGAATATATTCCGAACGGGGTGGACGCCGAAGTGTTTCATGCGGCCGCGCGAATGCCCGCGTCGGTCTTCCGGTTGTTGTTTGTCGGGCGTTTCGTTGACAGTCAAAAAAATATTTCCCACATTCTAAAAGCCGTGGCGCGCCTTGAGCAGGTATCGTTGGTTCTGGTCGGAGACGGGCCGGACAAAGAAACGCTCGCGCGGGAAATTGAGGCGTTGAACCTCAGCGGACGCGTCACGATGAAGGGGTGGTTGCGGGGCCAAGCGCTTTTAACCCAGTATCACGAGGCGGATGCCTATATCAGCGCTTCTCATTGGGAGGGGATGTCGAACTCCGCGCTCGAAGCGATGGCAACCGGATTGCCGCTGTTACTGTCGGACATCGACGGCCACCGGGAACTGGTTATGGACGGACAGAACGGGTATTTATTTTCCCCCAAGGATTTATCAAAGACGATAGAATGTGTTTCAAAGCTCGCGAAGGACCGGCAACTGTGCGAAACCATGTCCGGCCAAAGCCGCCGGCGGTGTCAGGCGGAATTTGATTGGCGGCAACTTGCCCCCAGGCATCTCCGGCTATTCGAGAAGGCGATATCCAAATGAACGTTTCAGAAAAACGCTTTGACTTCGGCTTGAATTGGAAAGATTATTCGGATAACGCGTTCAATGAAGCCCGTTTTGAGGACGCGAAGAGTTCTCTCCGGGCCCTTTTTGACCGCGAATCGTTTGAGGATTTGAGTTTCCTGGATGTGGGCTGCGGTAGCGGAATTTTCTCGATCGCGGCGCATCAATTGGGGGCGAAGCCTGTTTGTGGAATTGATATAAGTCATTATTCTATAGAGACTTGTAACAAAAACTCTAAAATATTAGGCCCGGCCAAATCGTTGCCTACTTTTCAACAGGCGGACGTACTGGACGCCTCCAAAATGGCGCAAATCGGTCAATACGATCTCGTGTATGCATGGGGCTCTCTGCATCACACGGGGTCCCTGTGGACGGCGCTTGAAGAAGTGACGAGGCATGTGAAACAGGCGGGCACTCTGGCGTTGGCGGTCTATCACAAGCACTGGACGTCTCCGGTGTGGCTCGTGATTAAAAAATTCTATAACCGCGCGCCGAAGTGGGCTCAAAGAATCATGATCTTTTTCTTTTATCCCGTGCTTTTCGGAGCCAAGTTCGCGATCACCGGCAAAAATCCTCTCAAGATGCGCCGCGGTATGGATTTTTATTATGATGTTGTCGACTGGATCGGCGGATATCCCTATGAATACGCTCTGCCGCAGGAGATTATCGATTTTTTGCATGCCAGAGGATTTCAGCTGCGGGCGCTGTATCCGGCGGCGGTGCCGACGGGTAACAATGAGTTTGTATTTCGCAGGATTTCTTGATTAAATAAGACTATCTTGAGTCCACTCCAAGCTTTTAAAAAAGCACTACCCCTCGTGTTGCTCGCCGCGATTCTTTCGGGCGCGTTCTGGGTAAGGCATTATACGTTTTGGTTGCCCCACTGGCAAGGCGATCAAAGCCAATATGTAACGTTGGCCATGAAATACACGGCCAAAGGTCTCACCGATTACAATCTCAGCGATATCGAGCTCCGCATTCGTGCCATACGGACCCACAGCGACAGCCGATTGGTTTCTCCGAAGCTATTGAACACGGGCGAGAAAGGGGATATTCTTCGCGCCTACGAAATGAAAGGGCTGAGTTTCTACGACATGCCTCTGTTCTATAAGGCGCCGTTATTTCCCGCGATGCTGGCCTTGTCGCACCGGATGTTCACGCGGGGGGATCAGCCTTTCTTGGTGGTGATGAGCAATTTGCGCGAGGGGGTGAGGACCGCGGACAAAAAAATGCTCGAATTGTTTTTTAAAGCGCAATTCTGGGCTGCGATCGTGCCGCTGGCATCCAACCTCGCGGTGATCCTCGTGACCTTTTTCCTCGGCCGGTTATTGTTCGACTCACGGATCGGTCTCGTAGCTGCCTACCTCATGGCAATACAACCGGTCGGGATTGTCACATCGAACCGCCTACTGGCGGATGATTTTTTCTCAATGTGGGTGATTCTCGCGCTATTCATTTTTTATTGGGCGTATCACCGAAATAGTTTTCTGGGAAGTCTGTGCGCGGGCATTTGCCTCGGGTTGTCGCTTCTGACGAAACAGAACGCACTGCTTCTTCTTCCGATCGTGTGGCTCTATATTTTTGCCGTTTCGCGGAAGATTTTTTCCGCGCATTTTTTGATCTTTGCCGCGACGGGCCTATTTCTCTCGGCCCATTGGTATCTGCGGGTGTATAACACCTACGGAACGCCGCTCTATCACCCGGGTTACGCGCAGATGGTGGAGATGTCGACTGATATGTCCAGGAAATGGTTTCAGGTCTTGGATAAGCGTCCTCATCCGTCGATTTTGTTTTCCGTGGGTATTCCTTATGTGTGCCCGCCGATGATTTTTCTCTACGCCACGCTGAAACAGCTGTGGACCGAGGCACGTCTCGCATGGACGCGCGCGACCGGAGCGAATCCGTGGCTGTTCTTATGGTTTTGGCTTCTCGCATTTTTCCTTTTCTTTGTTTTCCGCGCCGAGTCCAAAGAAGAACGCTATCTTTTGCCCGCGTATCCTGCGATCGCTGTGCTCGCGGCGGCGGGTCTCGAGAAAATCAGGCAGTGGGCCAAGCCGTTCTTTGTTCAGCCTATGTATGTGGATGCGGTGATCGTTATTTTTCTCGCGTTCAGCGCGTGGTGGGCCGTTCCGCTCGCGTGGGAGACTATTTTTGATGAACGTTATCTTCTGATGAAGCCCTTCTGATGAAAAAAATCGACGTCACTCCCAGGGTTTGGCTCGCGTTTCTTCTGCTCATTCTGATCATCGCAAGTGCTTTCTGGCTAAGGCGTTATACATTTTGGCTGCCGCACTGGAAAGGCGATCAGAGTCATTATGTGACACTCGCGATGAAGCTCGAGCATTTTGGATTCGACGGATATAATTTGCGCGAATCCAAAATCCGGTTTGTCGAGCCTTCCAAGGAACCGCCCATTGTTCTCGTGTTCGCCGAGCCCGGATCCCCGGGCGTTGAGAGCGATCTCCTGAAAATTTTGAAAATCGTCGGTCAAAGTTACTACGATGAGCCTCTGCATATGCGTGCACCGCTTTTTCCGTGGACGTTGATGTGGGCGCACAAACTTCTGGCCGAGCCCGATCAACCCTATATTCTTTGCAGTTCCAATCTCGGCGAATCGGTGAAGATTATTCGCCCCGATATTATTTACCGTACCCAACAGTGGGCGGTTAAACCGGCGCTTTTTTTCAATTTAGCTTTGATCTTGATGACCTTTTTGTTGGGCGCGTATTTTTTTGGAGCGCGCACCGGTTTTTATTCAGCGGTGCTCATGGCTACCAATCCGGTGAGTCTCATGCTCGCGCACCGGTTGCTGGCGGATGATTTGCTGGTTTTATTGACGACGCTGTCGTTTTTTGGGTTCCATTATTTTTACGGCAAAAAAAGTTGGAACGGGATCGCAGCCGCGGGGGCGTTGGCGGGTTTGGCATTTCTTACCAAGCAGACAGCCGCGTTTATTTTTCCGGCGATATGGATTTTTACCGTTCTGGATCATCCGGACAAGCGATGGACACCCATGGCCTGCGTACGCAAGGCCGTGAACATGCCCGCCGTGCTGTTCGGAATCAGCATGCTCGCGGTTTCGGCCTTTTGGTTCGTCAAGGTATGGCAAGTGTACGGCAATCCTCTTCATAAGCCCGACTGGGGTTTAATGCTGCAGAGTATCCAGAGCGATACGTCCGGTTGGGCGGTCGCATTATACAGGCGTCCGCATCCGGTGTTTTTGTTTTCTCTGGGTATTCTGTATCTCTCGCCGATGATGGGGCTTGCATACGGCACGTTGGCGGAACTGCGCCGGCAAACCAACGCCATCGTTCGCGGCGCGATCGCGGATTCGAGGGTTCTTTTCCTGTGGTTGTGGATCCTCGCGTTTTTTATTCATTTCTTGGCGCCGTGGAATCTGCTCAATTTTAACGGGAACCGTGAACACCGCTATTTTTATTTGGCGTATCCCGCATTTTTTGTGCTAGCCTCGTATATACTGGATCGCATGCGTGACCGTCTCGGAAAAGCCGTAAAAAATTCTTTGGCGGCGGAAGCGCTGGCGATCGTTTTGATTGTCCTGAACGGGTTCTGGGGTGTTTCCATTGCGATGAAATATATTTTTGAGAACGACATGCTTCTATGACGCAGCTCTCTATCGTGATTCCGGTTTTTAACGAAAAAGAAAACATCTCTCCGCTTCTGGCGGAGATCCGCGCGGCCTTGAAATCCCTCAACCGTCCCTATGAATGCGTGTTCGTCGACGACGGCTCTACAGACGGCTCGGTGGAAGAAATTAAACGTGAAATGTCTCTCGATAAGTCAATACGCCTCGTTGTGTTTCGAAGGAATTTCGGACAAACGGCCGCGATCGCCGCGGGATTTGAGCATGCGAAGGGAGACGTTATCGTCACGATGGATGCCGATCTCCAGAATGATCCCAAGGATATCCCGCGCCTCCTCGCGAAAATCGAAGAAGGTTACGATTTGGTCAGCGGCTGGCGTAAGGACCGCAAGGATCCGTTCATTCGTATTTTCCCTTCGAATGTCGCCAATAAAATCATCGCCAAAGTCACGGGTGTTCCGCTTCATGATTCGGGATGCACGTTAAAGGCATATCGCAGGAGCGTCATCGAAGAGTTGAATTTGTACGGCCAGATGCACCGTTTTATTCCGGCGATCGCGAGCTGGGCCGGCGTTTCCCTGATAGAGATACCGGTGACGCATCATCCGCGGACAAGAGGTCTGTCAAAGTACGGGATTTCGCGGACTTTTCGCGTGATGTTGGACCTCATCACCGTGAAATTTTTCCTCAGTTATTCGACGAGCCCCATTCAGATATTCGGTAAAATCGGATTTTTTTCCGCATTCACGGGTATTGCGTGTTTCGTCGCCGCGTTGTTTTTAAAAGTCACGCAGGGAAGAACTCTGACCGGCGACCCTTTGTTCTATCTCTTCATTTTCTTCGAGATGACAGGCGTTCAATTCATTTTGATAGGACTGCTCGGAGAAATCAACATCCGCACTTATCACGAGTCCCGCAACAAAAAAACCTATGTCATCAAAGAGGTTTTTTAGCGCTTTAGCGCTCGCGTTATTTTTCTGTCACGCCGCTCCCGTATTTGCCGCGGACCGCGAAGCACTGAAAAAAGGCGCGGCGTTGAACGATTCCGCCATTCGGAAAATGCGCGCGCATGATCTTGACGGCGCCGAGCAAGATTTATTGCAGGCGCAGGTTTACTCGAATGAAAATCCCCAGATCTCTAAAAATCTCAGCGTCGTGTATTATGAAAAAGGTGTGCGTTTTCAGGGACAACGAAACTACCGTGACGCGCAGCGCTACCTGAAGCAAGCGCTGGAAATGCGGCCCGATGATCCGAAATACAAAAAAGCGTTTGCCGCCGCTTTATTTGTCGAGGCGACGGACCGATCCCGGCAAGGTCAGGAAGAGCAGGCCTTGGCTCTGTTTCAAAAGGCCGCTGTTTACGATCCTTCCAATCTTACAATCGTCGTGCAGGCCGCTCATTCCGCTTGGAAAACTCAGAACCTGGACTTAGCACACGACTATCTCGAAAAAGCCAGAACGCTTAATCCCTCGGACGCCAACATTGCGGTATTAGAGCGTCAATTGGAAACCTCTGAAGGGGAAAAAGACTACGAAACGCAGAGTTCTGAGCATTTTATTTTTTCGGCAAACGCGACCATGATGACAAACAGCGCGCAGTTTTTAAGTGACCTCGAAAAGGCGTACAACACGGTTTGTTACAAGCTGTCTTTTTACCCAAAAGCCAAAATACCGGTGATCATGTACCCGGTTCATGAATTTCGGGATCACTGGCGTATGCCTCAACGCGTCGCCGGCTATTATGACGGGAAATTAAGGATCCCGTACCCTAACGCCTCAACAACTCCGGCTGCTCTGCAACCCATTATAATGCATGAACTTACACATGCCTTTATACGGTCCATTACACAGAAGCGTATCCCTCAGTGGCTGAATGAGGGCTTGGCGCAATGGGTGGAGGGTAAGGTGCTCGAACCCAAGGCTAAGGATGCGTTGGTGATCTACCAAATTTCCAGACGTATGCCTGATATCGCGCATCTTGACCGCGCGTTAGGCGAACAGGGGAATCCGTTTAATAATACGGAGATGACCCTTGCGTACATGAAGTCGTTTAGCATGGTCGAATACTTGATTGAAAGACACGGCGTTTGGACTCTCATGAAATTTATAGAAAGTTATGATGACTCAATAATTTTTGACACACAGTTCAAAGAATATTTTAAAATGAGTGTGAAAGATGCGGAAGCCGATTGGGTTCGTTGGATCGAGCGAAAATAGAATTAACTTACATAATCTTAAATTAACAGGAAATAACCAAAATGAGCCCTAAAAATATTTTCAGCGGAACCGTCATTTTTTTGCTTTTGGGAATATTTTTTTTCATCAACGGTGTTGTGATCGCGTTTATTTTTGTGTGGAATCGCTGATTTTTTCCACCATTTTTTCCTCGTTTTTTCACCCTTCTCATTATTAATCAAAATTTAGCATAATTAAGCTCTAACATAATCTTCTAACTGACTCCTACCGATCCCTATTACTGCTATATAATTCTTTGCATACGGCACTAAATATGATACACTTTACAGTAGAGTTTTTGTATAATCTAAGTCTAGAATCTCGCTAGTTTTAAGTGCTAAATGAATGGGCCAAAAATGCGTAAAGCGCAGATAAGTGTGTTTTATTCATTTTTTTTGTGTACGGGCTGTATAAATAGGGAAGCCGCATGAGCTATTTCAAACTACTTGGCTGCGAAAAAGAACCCTTCTCCACAAGTCCGGATCCCAACTTTTTTTATCTCTCCCGCGAGCACGACACTGCACTGACAAATGTCCTCATCGAACTGCGTCTTAAGCGCGGACTCACCGTGATCCTCGGTGATATCGGCACCGGTAAAACGACTCTCTCCCGCAAGCTGATTCATGAACTCCGTCAACGGGATGATTTTGTTTTCTTCATGATGCTGAATCCGTACTTCGACAATGAAACAGATTTTCTCAGATCGCTGTATCACCATTTCAGCGTCGACGGCGTCCGGGACGTGGCGTCGATGACCGTTCCGGAAATGATGAACGGAATTGAACGGTATCTCCTGCAGAAGGCCGTGAACGAAGGCAAAACATTGACGCTTATCATCGATGAAGCTCAGAAAGTCACCGAGAGCACTCTCGAGGTTCTGCGTGTTTTTCTTAACTTTGAAACAAACGAATATAAATTATTGCAGGTCGTGCTTCTGGGCCAGTTGGAACTCGTGCCTAAAATTATGGCGCTGGAAAATTTTTATGACCGCATCAGCTACAAACACATTCTCAATCCGTTCGATATTCAAGACACAAAAAACATGATCAATTACCGCGTGCAAAAAGCCGGCTATCCGGCGGACAAGGTTTTGTTCACGGATGAAGCGATCCAGGAAGTGTACCGCTTCACGATGGGATATCCGAGACGCATCACGATGATCTGCCACAAGGCGCTTAAGCAGTTGATCCTGCGCCAAAAAGAAGTGGTGGACCAGGACATCATCAAAGAACTGATCGCCGCCGAGAGTCAAACCGTGTGGCGCAAGAACGAGGCATTCAGGAATCTATGACCGAAGACCCACAGCCCTCAGCAGAAAAAGATCTGCTCAAGCTGATCGAGAATCCTCAGGAGCTCGACGCGCGGAAGAAGTCCGCGCCACTTCCGCCCAAAACAGGCAAGGCCGTTTCTCCGGCCAAGTCTCGCGCCGCCGCCAAAAAATCCGTCAATATCAAGGCGATCCTGACCGATCGCCGCAATGTCATCAAGATCTTATTCGCGATTTCCGTATTTGTGTTTATCAATCTGGTGATCAACGTTTACGTGGAATCCAAAAAACTCAAGACTGCGCGCAATTTCGACAATTTTGTCGTCGCGGATAAAAAAATCATCATCAAAGAGGGCGAGATCGCGAAGGTTGAAGAAGCGGAAAACCAGAGCCCGCTCAGAAATATCTTCAGGCCAAAGCAAAAGAAGGTCGAAGAGGCGAAGCCGGATCCTGTTAAAAAAGTATCAGACGATTACAAGTTGGTTGGAATATCCATTGATCCGGATCCGGTGAACTCTTCGGCGATGATCGAAAGCGTTAAAACGAACATCACTTTTTTTCTCCACAAAGGTGAGAAGCTCGACGGCATGGAGCTCGTGGATATTTTGGAGGACAAACTGATTTTGCGCGTGCAAGGACAGACGGTTGAACTGCGTTGATGACCGTCGGTGATAACTGATAACCGGAATTATCTCACACAAACTATGAGCTCAAGCAACCGGCACTGGCCTCGAAGCCGACAACACTTCGGGGTGGGAATCTTTTTGCTTTGTTTAAGCGTTGCATATCCTTCCGTCTCGTTTTCCGCCGAACCCCCGCCCGCCGTCACGGCTCCCGTGACCGAGACTCAGGCACGCGTGACATCGGATACATTCAATCAGCGTATTTCTCTGGATCTGCGAGACATGGATATCGTGGACGTGCTCAAATTTCTGTCGCTGAAGGGCAAGTTCAACGTCGTGATCTCGAAAGGCATCGCCGGACGCGTGACGCTCGTCATGAAAGAAGTCACGATCGGCGAAGCGCTGGATATTATTTTGCGCGCGAACAATCTCGCGTACAACCGCGTGAACAACATCGTGTACATCATGACCGCGGAAGAATATCTGGGCATGTACGGCAAAAAATTTAACGATCAAACGGATGTGCGCATTGTGAACCTGAAATATGCGAAGCCGAGCTACGTGCTCGCCGCGCTCGACAGCTTAAAAAGCAACGTCGGCAAAATCGTGATCGATGAAGACACGGGTTCGGTGGTGCTGATTGATACGGCCGAAAATTTAAACAAGATGGTCAAAACGCTCAATCAGATCGACAACAAGACGGCCACGTTCACCTACAAGCTCCAGTACGCGCTGGCGAAGGACGTCGCCGCTCAGCTTAAATCCAAACTCGATGCGAAGGCCGTGGGTTCCATTCAGGCGGATGACCGCTCGAATCAGCTGATCATCACGGCGCTCCCCGAGCGGATGGAGGAAATTCAGCAAATCATCAAGAGTCTCGACATGGTCACGAAGGCCGTGCTGATCGATGTGCGAATTTTAAAAATCACGCTGAATCCTCAGTACGATCAGGGCATTGATTGGAGCAATCTCTTCGGCAACAGTCACAACGACAAATTACAAAACCTCAAGCCGCGCGCGAGTTTTCCGATCTCGTCGGATATCGTGACCTCCGGAGTTCTGACAGGCGTCACGAGTTTGACGTACGGCACGCTGGATCCGGGCCTTTTGCAGGCGGAGCTGAAATTGCTGAAACAGGTTTCGGACACGCGCATCATCGCGCGTCCGCGTCTCATGGTGACAAACAACGAAGAAGCGAATATTCACATCGGCGATACGATTCCCTATGTGACGTCGACGACGACGGGTACCGGAGACACGGCGACGATCAGCGAACAGATTAATTTTATTGATATCGGCATCAAACTTAAAGTCCTGCCCACGATTAACGACGACGGCATGGTCACGATGAAGATTCGTCCGGAGATTTCAAGCAAGACCACGGATATCGATACACCCCAGGGCGCCAAAATTCCGCAGGTCAATACCACGTTCGTTGAAACGAACGTTATCGTCAAAGATGAGCATACAGTCATCATCGGCGGCTTGAAACAATTGAACAACGCCAATACGAAAAAGGGCGTGCCGTATCTGATGGACGTGCCGGTGGCCGGAGGCCTCTTCCGCAGCGAGGCGCGGAACGTCGAAGACACCGAGATCGCGATATTCCTCACGCCGCACATTACACCCAAGAATCACGACGTGATGGACGAGAAGATGACGATACGCGACGACAAAGATTACGAGCAGGAGCGCAAAGAGGCGCTCAACCAAATGTGGCAGGATGTCAAACAAGTTAATCCGGGCAAAAGAGGGGTGAAGAAAAATGGATAGACGCGACGCCGCGATACGGGTTTTGTTTTTATTTTTTGTGGTGGCTTTATTCGGAGGTGCCGCGGCCGGTGCCTACGGGTATTTTGGCATTAAGAAAACACAGACCGCGATTTCGTTGAAAGAAAAACAAATCAGCGAACTCGAACAGGCGCAAATCGATCTCAAGACCCAACTCGAAGCCGTACAAAGCCAGCAACAAAAAGTCGCGGCTGAGAACGAAACGCTCACTGCCGACGCGCGTCGCTATGAAGAGGAAAAAAACGTGATCCTGAACCAGGTGCGTTCGTCCATCGGGAATTTTGAAACGTTTCGCGCCCAGGCCACCGATGAGATAGCGCGTTTGAAAGGAACCATCAATAGTCTTGAGGCTGATCGCAACGCACAGATCGCCAAGATTCAGGACGTTGAAAATGTTTCCGCCGAAGAAAAGGCGAAACTCGAGGCCAATATCGCCGAGCTCGGCGTACAGATTGACGCGCATAAGGAAACCGAAGGCAAGCTCGTGGAACAAATAGAACAAAG
>CAYUTV010000004.1:0-33316 GCA_964447745.1 uncultured Planctomycetia bacterium
AACCGCAAACTCAAATTCGGGTCAGGTGTCCAAAAGTGGCTGAAGACGTACACATCGATAATCTTTTGACGTTTCTTGAGTGTGTTGATAACCGTCTCGCAAAACAGGAGTAGGCCGTGAAGTACCGCATAAGAATTAGTCAGCATGATTTCGAAGAACTTAGACAGCTTGTCACGAAAGATCATCCCCAGGAAGGCGCGGCATTCGCGCTCGCCGGCGTCAACGCTCAAAAAGACGTGCTTGATGTGATTGTGAGACGACCTGTGGCGGTCCCGAAGGAATTGTTTTCACTCCAGGAGGAGTACCATCTTAAGCTTGCCCCACAAGCCATAAATGGACTCATATCATTGTGTGAAAAAAATAAGCTTGGGGCTATTCTTTGTCACAGCCATCCGGCGGATATTCCGTATTCACCATCGGACGATCATGGCGAAGCGCGTATCTTTGAAGTGCTGAGAAAATTTATCCCAAAGAATGCCCCTACGGCGAGCCTTCTTTTTTATCCGGGTGGGGTTCGTGGGCGCATTTGGCTTCCCGGCCAGTCTCGTCCGGTACCTATTTCTGAAATCCGCATTATAGGGCAGGTCATCCAGCAGATTTCATTTGAAGCAGCATCTGAAAAATCCTCATTTGACCCCGAGCTCTACGATCGCCACATCATGGCTTTTGGAGAAGACGGACAGTCATTGATTAGTTCCACAAAAGTCGGTGTTATCGGTGTCGGCGGGACAGGATCTCCCACCGCAGAGCAACTCGTCCGACTTGGTGTCCAAGACCTGCTTTTGATCGATAAGGACCGCTTTGACAAATCGAACCTGACCCGCGTGTATGGAACGTTCGCATCAGATCTCCCGAAGAAGTGGCGTAAGTCATCAGCTCCTTTCAAAGCGGATCTTGTGGCAGCACACTTAAAGCGGATTAATCCAAACGCCAACATCCGCGCCCTAACCGAAGATGTGGTTATGCAAAAAACAGCCAGCGCGCTGCTCGATCGCGATCTTATATTTTTATGCACGGATAATCATTGGAGTCGTTCAGTGATGAACCAGATGGTATATCAGTATTTCATTCCAACTATTAACATGGGCGCGCGCATCGATGCGCCAGAAAAAAGGATAATCGGCGCTACGGGCGTGGTGGACGTGCTAAGGCCTGATTTACCGTGCCTTTGGTGTTCCCAAGCGCTTCGTTCAGAACGGATCGCAGCTGAAAGTCTACCAGCTAAAGAGCGAGCAGAGCGAGTTCGTGAGGGATATGTTGAGAATATCGGCTCAACCGCGCCATCGGTCGTGAGTTTAACGACCACAGTAGCAAGTTTGTCGGTGACCAAATTCTTGCAGCTTTTAACTGGGTTTATGGGTGAGTACGGTCACGTACAAAGACTAAATTATCGCATTCTGGAAGGTGTGGTCAGCCGCGGAAGCACACAGATTCAGGAAAAATGTATCTGCAAAAAGGTCCGTGGTTATGGAGATCTCCGCACGCTGAATACGCTATCGTAATGCGCGTATTTAAATTATCATCGGTCGAGTGTGGAAAGCATACTCTTCCATCATTCGAAAATATCCGAAGATCTCGCTTCAAGATGAGCGACGGCTCATTCGTCAGGCCAAGAAGCAAAAAGAAAAAGCTGACGAGCTTGTCCTTCGCCACATTAGTTTCATCATCTTCAGGATCTGCACGAAAACCTTTCCAAAATATATCGAGCGCTTCGGAGAGGATATTCTGTCGCAGGGGATATTTCTGTTGTACGAGAAAATTAAGACCTATAATTTGAGGTATTACGATAAACAGGGTAATTTTAAACCTGTGCGGTTCGTGTCGTATATCTGGAAGGCAGTGGATGGCCATATTCTTGCTTGCTTAAAGAAAGAATTAGAAAAAGAGAAACGACAACAAAGTTTTAATTGGAAGCGATCAAATCACGAAGATCATATGCTCTCATCACAAGAAGCTGCTTAATGAAAAACTGCTTAATGATCCGTCGTCTTGCTTAGGACTCTTGCTTATCCAGTGGTAGTTCGCTTAGCTCATGCAATTTATTCTTGTCGACGATCTTTATTAAACCGCGCTTACTCTGAATAATTCCTTTCTTATCGAATTGGCTCAAGGTCCGGATAGCTGTCTCAACGGTGATCCCAACGAGTTTGGCGACCTCAGCGCGGGTTAAGCGGATAGGATGACTATTTTTCTTATTGAGACCTACCAAAAGAGAAGCGATACGCGAAGCCGCAGATCCCATCCTCTGGCCGTGACGTTGTTCTATCTCTCTCATGTTGGCACAGACACGCGCAATGAATTTTTGATAAATATTTGGATGCCCAAGACAGACTTCCTGGAATATTTTGGTAGGTATTCGAATAACTTTGGACAAACCGATGGATACTGCCGTAACCGGGTAAGGGTTCATATCTAGCGCCGGAAGACAACAAAACATGTCTTTTTTATTGGCGATGCAGTTTGCCGACTCACGTCCCCCTTTTGAGCACTCACCCATGCTAATTTTCCCATCCATAACATAGTAAAAGAAATCCGCCTTATTGCCCCGGCGGAAAATCGTCTCCCCATCTCCAAACTCTAGGACAGAGCTTTTAGACAATAAGATATTTAGGTCTGGCTTAGGAAGAGCCTGTAGCTCAGGAACCTGCTCTAAGAAATCAAATGGGCTAATGGGGTTAGGACTCATTTTTCCTTATATGATCTGGATCATACAGCATTTTAACTTAATTCCGCTAAGATGCTAACAAATTTGATGTTGACGCTCACAGTACGATATTTCTTAAGAGTCCACGGCCAGGGTAAGCGCTATTCGTATAATGTGACGCCGGTCACTGTAATTTTTGACCGCGCATGTTAAAAATCAACCATTGAGTGAATATAGCTATAAACGTGAAGCTGTCCTTATTTATCGCAATTGTGGATATTTTTTTCAACAATAGGAATTTTCTAATCAATGAAAAACCCGAAGATACATGTCGGGAATGTTATGAAATCCTGGATTCAGGAACATGCGGCGATCAATGATGAGGCCGACAAAATGGTCAAAGCTATTTTAAATCTTCGTCTTGAAGGAAAAAGCTCGGCGGAAAATAACTTAAAGCAGATCCAGGGAGTGTTGGAGTATTTTGACAAGACGCTTATTTGCCACATCGCCGCCGAAGAGAAGGGACTCTTTCCCTTCTTGGACCGTCATGTGCCAAAACTCGAAATACTAACTCGTCTTCTTCGCTCGGAGCATTTGAGTATCATGGAAGAAATCAAGGGCATTGATACTCTTGTAAAAAAGATTCTGAAGCAAAGGTGGTGCGTAAAATCAATCAGGAATGTTGAATTACTCAGAGAATCCGGCATGTACCTGGTTCATATTTTGAGGGGTCATGTTCACGAAGAAAACAGTAGTGTTTACAGGGCGGTTACTCATGAGTTGCGCCACAGCGAGCAAGAGGAACTTATTAGGGTTATGGAAAAATGCCGGTTGGATTATCTTGAGAAATAAAGCGCCTAAAGGCTAAATAAGGATTTTGACCGCGTGATTAGGATCTATTCAAAGAAATGTGAGTATGCCATTAGGGCATTGTCCAGTGTTGGCCGCGATATTTCGGGAGGACGCTTCTCTCTAAGGTCAGTGTGTCGTCAGGCCAAGACGCCTGAATGGTCCACGCGAAAGACTCTCCAGGCGCTGGTCCATAACGGGATACTTATTGCGAAGCCAGGCCCGGGAGGTGGGTACAGATTTAAAGTGTCTCCGGACAAAATCTCGGTTCTCAAATTAATATTGGCCGTAGATGGAGAATCTGCTTTTGGAAAATGTATTCTAGGCCAGGCCTCTTGCGGCCAACATAATCCGTGCGCGTTGCACGGGATTTGGGAGAAAGTCAAAACGGTGCTGGTTTCGGAATTGGATTCAAACAACCTCACGCAGATAATGGAAAAAACATGAACGTAAGGCCGCGTCGAACGAATTTTTCAGTTTTGTCAATATCTTTGTTGATTTTGGGGTTTTTGTTTGTCGCGCCAGAAACGTTGCAGGCTCAAACTGAGAACAAAAAACTCACCCCGACTTCGGAAATATTTTCTCTCGGTAAGAAAATCTATCAAAAACAATGCAGCGTTTGCCATGGGGTCGCTGGCCAAGGAGATGGCGCCGCTTCTTATCTGCTGTATCCAAAACCCAGAGACTTTACGAGAAACGAATTCCGCCTTGTGTCGACGAACGACATGCAGGCGACGGACGAGGATCTTTTTAAGACGATTAGCCAGGGCATGCCGGGGTCTTCGATGCCTTCATGGAATCACTTGAGCGAGACTGAAAGGTGGGCGCTTGTTTACTATATCCGAGGGTTGGCGGAGCTCAACAACTTTAAGCAGTCGGGTGACATCACGGATGAGATGTTGAAGAAAGAGCTGCCTTGGTTCACTGTGCAGAAAATGCTGACAAAAAAAATTGATCCTGAATCACTGGTTAAAGTCACATCGGAACCAAAAGTTACCCAGGAGCGGCTTCGACTGGGGAAGGAACTCTTCGTGAAAGGCTGCGCCGCTTGCCACGGCGTGGAAGGCCGGGGAGACGGGTTGCAGGTGATGGCGGATTCATTGGGGTATCCAATCAAACCTCGCGATCTTACAGCGGGCATTTTCAAAGGATCTTCCAGCTCAGAAGATTTGTATTATCGCATCGCCGGAGGGATTCCGGGCTCTCCTATGCCGGGTTACCAGCTTGCTTTTAAAGACGAGGAGATCTGGAACCTTGTCCATTACGTGCAAACACTGCCTAAGCCAGGCATGGAAGAGCGTAGCCACGTGAAGAAAATAAGTTTTATAGCTAGAAGGGTGGATCAAATCGACGACGATCCTTTATCATCCCGGTGGGCGAGCGCGGAGTCCGTGTATGTGGCGCTGATGCCGCTTTGGTGGCGCAACGAGCGCATCGAAGGCGTCGAAGTAAAGGCCGCGCATGATGGAAAGAAAATCGCGTTCCATCTTTCGTGGAAAGACATAACAAAAGATTCTTCTAATGTTGAAATCCAATCATTCTCGGACGGCGCCGCGATTCAGTTTATACAAGGAAAGGATATTCCGTCTTTTGCCATGGGGAGCGCTGAGAACTCGGTTACGATTTGGAATTGGAAAGCCGCATGGCAAGAGGACTTAAAAGAGCGAAAAGATATTGAGACTGCCTACCCGCATACGGCGGTTGATTGGTACGAAGCTCAGAAGAATTATAAAAAAGGAACCCCTATCGAAATGGCCGAGACCTCGACACGTTTTCATGACCCTAATTTTATAACTGGTTGGGGCGCCGGAAATCCATTGTCGGATCCGGAGCGCAAATCTGCCGGTGAGACAGCGTCCGCGGCAGGGATCGGGTCACTTACAACGCAGAAGAAATCGGATAATCGAATCAATATCAAAGGAGTCTGGAAGGACGGTCAATGGTCTGCTGTGTTTGTCCGGGAGCTCAAGGCGATCGATCGTAAGGACATTGGATTTTCTACGGGTGGCTCCGTCAGCGTGGCATTTGCGGCTTGGGACGGTTCTAAAAGAGACAGAAACGGTCAGAAAATGGTTTCTATCTGGAACGAAGTGACACTAGAAAAATAGAAGGACTATTTTAGAGGAGGGATTTTCGTGGCGATCACGAGGCGTCAATTCTTAAAAATATCAGGTCTTACGGCAGCGGGTGTTGCATTAGCCTCAAAGGATTTTCCTCTGTGGGCATTTGAGCCTATCGAGAATATCGAAAATCCGTTGAAGTTCTATCCCAACCGCGACTGGGAGAAGATCTACCGTGATCAGTACCGCTACGACAGCACATTTTCATGGGTTTGTTCACCCAATGACACGCACGCTTGCCGCGCGAAAGCCTATGTACGGAATGGGATCGTCGTGCGTCTTGGTTCGCAATACGATTACGAGACTTATGCGGATCTCTATGGGAATAAAGCGACGGCGAACTGGAACCCGCGCCAGTGCGCGAAGGGTTTGACCTTTCACCGATTGATGTATGGCCCTTATCGTTTGAAGTATCCGATGATCCGGCGTGGCTGGCGGCAATGGGCGGAGGATGGATTCCCAGAGCTCACCCCGGAAAATAAATCAAAGTATAAGTTTGATTCACGCGGCACGGATGCTTTGGAAAAAGCGACTTGGGATGAGGCTTACACTTATATGGGAAAAGCGCTTATTGCCATCGCAAAACGTTACAGCGGCGATGAGGGAAAAAAGAAGCTGTTGGCCCAAGGCTATCCCGAAGAAATGCTCAAACCCATGGAGGGGGCCGGCACGCGCACATTCAAGCTGCGTGGCGGCATGGGGCTTTTAGGGGTTTTCGGGAAGTATGGCATGTATCGCCTTGGCAACACGATGGCGATTTTGGATGCCCATGTGCGGGCGGCGAAAGAAGAGAATGCTAAAGGGAGCCGAAACTGGTCGAATTACACTTGGCATGGGGATCAGGCGCCCGGTCATCCGTGGGTGCATGGGCTTCAGAACGCTGATTGTGATTTCAATGACTTAAGAAGCAGTAAACTTATCATCCAGCATGGTAAAAATCTTGTCGAAAATAAAATGACGGACAGTCACTGGTTCATCGAGTGTATGGAACGCGGGGCGACCCTTGTCACTATAACCCCGGAGTACAGTCCTCCTGCGACAAAGTCCGATTATTGGATCCCGATCCGTCCCTCGACGGACGCGGCGCTATTCCTTGGGATCACGCGTCTCATGATCGACAAAGGATGGTACGACCGTGATTTTGTTCTAAAGTTTACGGATTTTCCGCTTTTAGTGAGAACGGATAATTTAAAGCGTCTAAGAGCCCACGAAGTTTTTAAAGATTATCAGCTGGGCCTTTCAAAAGAGGGTCCCAGTTTCAAATACCAGGGCTTAAAAGAGGATCAGTACAAAGTGCTTGGTGATTTTGTCGTTTGGGATGAGGTGAAGAATGCGCCGGTGGCCGTCACGCGAGATGATATCGGCGGCCGTTTTTCTGCAAAAGGAACGCGACCTGCTCTCGAGGGAACTTTTCGTGTTCAAACCGTGGATGGAAAAGAGATCGAAGTCATGACTCTTTTTTCACTCTACAAAATCCACTTAAAAGATTATGACTTGGACAACGTCGTTGAAATCACTCACGCGCCCAAAGACATGATCGAGCGATTGGCGAAGGATTTGGCGACGATTAAACCCTCCGCTATTCACCAGGGTGAGGGGATCAATCATTGGTTTCATGCTACGGAAGCCAACCGCGCGGCGTATCTGCCTTTGATGCTTACAGGAAATATCGGCAAGCCCGGCGCAGGTTGTTATGGGTGGGCCGGTAATTATAAAGCGGCTGTATTTCAGGGCTCACCTTGGACTGGTTATGGCTTCAAAGGTTGGGTGGCGGAAGATCCTTTTCATCCGCTGTTAAACCCTAAGGCGCACGGAAAAGACGTGCACGTGAAGGCATACGCCAAGGACGAAGAGCCCGCGTATTGGAATCACGGGGATCGTCCGCTTATTGTGAATACTCCAAAGGAAGGAAGAAAAGTTTTCACGGGCGACACGCACATGCCGACTCCTACCAAAGTTATGATGTTTACGAATGTGAATCTCATCAATAACGCCAAGCATACTTATGAAATGCTGAAGAATGTAAACCCCAATGTCGAGATGATCGTATCCATTGATATTCAAATGACGGCCTCTATCGAATACGCGGACGTGGCGCTTCCGGCCAACACTTGGCTTGAGTTTGAAGGTCTTGAGGCCACAGCTTCATGCTCCAATCCTTTCTTGCAGATTTGGAAGGGCGGAGTGAAACCTATTTTTGATAGCCGGGACGATATCATGATCTTAGCGCAAATTGCGGAGAAATTGGGAGAACTCACGGGCGATTCACGTTTTCGAGATTACTGGAAGTTTGCGCTCGAGGGCAACCGAGAAGTTTACATTCAGCGGCTTCTTGACACCTCTACAACGACGGTTGGCTATCAGTTAAAAGACATTATGTCAGGCAAATATGGGCCTCCGGGCGGGGCGCTCATGCTTTTTAGAACTTATCCGCGAGTCGCTTTTTGGGAGCAGATCCACGAGGACCAGCCTTTCTATACCGATACGGGTCGTCTAAACGCCTATACGGATATTCCCGAGGCCATTGAGTACGGAGAGAATTTCATCGTCCACCGTGAAGGGCCGGAAGCGACTCCTTATCTTCCAAATGTTATCGTGAGCTCTAATCCTTACGTCCGTCCTAACCATTACGGCATTTCACTGGACGCCGAGCATTGGGATGAGCGCACCGTCCGAAATGTTAAATTGCCGTGGTCGAAGGTCAAGGAATCTAAGAATTTTTTGTGGGAACGAGGTTTTAAATTCTATTGTTTAACACCCAAGAGTCGCCACCGCGTGCATTCTCTCTGGAGCAACGTTGATTGGCATGAAATTTGGGATTCCAATTTCGGCGATCCCTATCGCATGGACAAGCGCGCGCCGGGCGTTGGCGAGCATCAGGTCCATATGAACCCGCAAGCCGCGAAAGACTTGGGGATCAACGATGGGGACTACGTTTACGTGGATGCCAATCCAGCCGACAGGCCCTATGTAGGCGCAAAGCCTGACGATCCTTTTTACAAAGTCGCGCGGCTCATGCTTCGCGTCAGGTACAACGCCGCGTTTCCCTACAGCGCAATCATGATGAAGCACGGCACTTACATTGCGACGGAAAAAAGCGTGAAGGCACACGAGACTCGGGCCGATGGCCGCGCGCTCTCGGAGGGTGGTGCGTATCAGGCGAATTTTCGTTACGGCTCCCAACAGAGCGTGACAAGAAACTGGCATATGCCGATGCACCAGACGGATACGCTTTTCCATAAGGCGAAGGTTTTTATGTCGTTTATCTTCGGTGGAGAGGCCGATAATCACGCGGTAAATACCGTGCCGAAGGAAACACTTGTGCGAGTCACGAAGGCCGAAGACGGCGGAATGGGCGGCAAAGGAATTTGGGCGCCCGCCACGACAGGGTTCACGCCGGATGCAGAGAGCGACAAGATGAACAAATATATCTCAGGTGGTTTTGTTTAAGCGAAGGCAAGGAGAGCTCGTATGCCAAAAAACGAATGTGACCCTGAGGATCCGCTGGAACTTCATGGGGTAGAGGTTGCTACCGATGAGGCGGGACTGCGCGAGATGGCGTTTTGTTTCGCGGAAGAATTTTTACGAGATGGGTGGAGCGAGGAAAAGCTTCTCGAGATGTTCAAGAATCCTTTTTATGTCGGGCCTCATCTTATTTGGCGGCAAAAAGGTGAGACATTTGTCCGCGGGATAATTTCGGAAGCGGCTAACATTTGGCGTTTGGGAAGGAGAACAGGATGAGTCAAGTATTCAATTGGCAGCTTGGCCGAGAGATGGAGTATCCTCATGCGGAACACCACCCGGACAGGCAATTCGCGTTTGTTTTCAATCTAAACCGTTGCATCGGCTGCCAGACCTGTACGATGGCTTGCAAGTCTACCTGGACTTTTTCAAAAGGTCAGGAGTATATGTGGTGGAATAATGTGGAGACAAAACCCTACGGCGGGTATCCCCATAATTGGGATGCCAAAATATTAGATCTTTTGGAGACCACGAATCCTGAAGCGCAAAAGTGGAATAAGAATGTTTTTGAAGGGAAAACAATTTTTGAGGCAGCGCAAAAAAATATCGGATCGGAGCCCCAAAAAGTACTAGGCTATCTTCCGACTGACGAGGAATGGCGATTCCCGAATATTTACGAAGACACCCCAAAAGGCCCGAAGGGCGAGCCTGGACTATATGATAAGGAAGGCGCAAAACTCCCTGTTCACAAAACCTGGTTTTTTTATTTGGCGAGGCTCTGTAATCACTGCACTTACCCGGCGTGTCTTGCGGCTTGTCCGAGAAACGCGATTTATAAACGCCCCGAGGACGGCGTGGTATTGGTGGATCAAACGCGTTGTCGTGGTTACCGCAAATGTGTTGAGGCCTGTCCGTATAAGAAGGCTATGTACCGTCCAAGCACGCGTGTAACTGAAAAATGCATCGCCTGTTATCCCCGCCTGGAAGGAAAAGACCCTGAAACAAAAGGTCTGCCGATGGAAACGCGCTGTATGGCGGCCTGTATCGGACAGATCCGCCTTCAGGGTCTGGTAAAGATCGACAAGAATGGCCAGTGGGCTGAGGATCGTTACAACCCCATTTATTACATGGTCAAGGTCGCTAAGGTAGCGCTCCCGCTTTATCCGCAATTTGGCACGGAGCCCAATGGATACTACATTCCTCCAAGATGGGTGCCGCTACCTTATCTTAAACAGATGTTTGGCCCCGGCGTGGATCATGCGATCGACTCTTACATGGTTCCCGACAGAGAGCTCCTGGCGGTGCAGCAGCTTTTTAGAAAATCAAACCGGATCATTTTCCGCTACAAAATTGAGGAAGGACCAAAAGTTTTTGAGACAGAAGTTCACGGGAAACCCTTTACACTTTACAACGATACTGTGATTGGTCTTGATCAACATGGAGAAGAAATTATACGCACTCAGGTGGAGGAGCCCTTTTATGTCAGACCCGACAAACACCAAAACTCCATCTAAACCCGAAGTGGAGCGCCTTTTGGCGCGAAGCATTCTTTACCAGATGCTTTCTTTTTTCTTTAGGCACCCGGAAGCCGCAAGGGATATTTCTTCCGTCAGAGCGAATAGTTCTATTTGGCGAGATGCGGCCAAAGCATTGTTCTCGGATGAGGGAGATCAAAAACTCGTGAAGACCCTAAATGATCTTCTTGAGGCGTTCTCGAGTCTGGATGTTCGCGACTGGCGATTGGAGTACGAGAAGAATCTCGGCCATACGGCCCATAGCGGTGTTCCTGCGTATGAACTCGAATATGGCGAGGCCCATAGCCGTCGCGAACCTCAAGAGCTAGCTGATATCACCGGTTTCTACAACGCGTTTGGGCTTAAAGTTTCAGACAGGCTGTCTGAACGTGGGGACCATGTATGCGTCGAATGTGAATTCATGCATTTTTTGATCTATAAAGAGATTGTAGCGCTTGAAGAGGGCGCTGAAGAGAAGGCCATGATTTGCCGCGAGGCAGGACAGCGATTTCTTTCGGATCACTTCGGCCGCTGGCTTCCCACATTTGCACGACGACTCTCAAAAAAGTCCGAAGGCTTCATGAAGGCTGTTGCGGTGTTCGCCTTTGAGTTTATCGTTTGGGATTGCCGTGTTTTGGGGATAGAGGCGGGGTCAACCACCCTTCCTATTCGTGGGGTAAAAGAAAATGAAGACGCGGGCTGTGTCTCATGCATCGCCGGAGCCGCCGGGGCCACTGCCTCAAAGGAGGAGCATGGAAACTCCTGTCAGGTTTGAAAGCACTTTCTTTGAAGACGCGGTGTTTTTATCCATAAAATCACTCGAAGAACGTGGCGATACGACGTTTGTTCAGAGGTTTAACGCGGAAAAAGATTCCTTTTACGAAAAAAAAGCGGACGAAAAGGCCTTTCAGGAATTCTACGAAAATCAATTCAAGCGACTAGACCTCGGAGCCGCGTTTGAAAGTATTCTCTCGCAGCACGTATTTTTCAACGAACCGAGTCTCACGTTTTTTGTCCGG
The DNA here is from genome assembly GCA_964447745.1 of uncultured Planctomycetia bacterium. Classification (GTDB taxonomy): domain Bacteria; phylum Omnitrophota; class Gorgyraeia; order 2-02-FULL-51-18; family 2-02-FULL-51-18; genus CAYUTV01. Next base: position 11,609 of record CAYUTV010000004.1, read on the forward strand.
CGTATTTTTAGCCGAAAACATGAAGGCAGCGAACTTTTTGTGGATGGGTGCGCCAAAACGGTGGTGCTGAATATTCAAGTAGAGCGTTTTATGGAGCCGGAATACTTAACGAATTTTTTAAAGCATGAGTTCTTGCGAGTTTCGGATATGCTCGATCCCGCGTTTGAGTACTCGCCGGAGGCGCCTCTCGGAGGGGTGAACGACTCGGAGAACAATCTTATCCGTGAGCGCTTTTCCGCGCTATGGAACCGTTACATTCATTCACGCCTCAATGGCGGGGCTTTTTTTGAGCCGGGACGCTTTACTCAAGGGCGGCTTATCTCTATGGCGAGGGATGAGAGGACTTCCAAGGGATTTAAAGATGGCGGCCTCATTTGTTCGCTCTGCGGCTTTCCCAGTTTCGATAAAATAGGCGACTGGAGCGAGCCGAAAAAGTTACGCGTCGCCAAATCTATTCAAGAAGACAGGCCGGATTGGGACCCTTCAATGGATTCCTGCCGCCAATGTTTTGAAATGATTCAGGCCCGAGGGGTGCCACGCGATGGGAGAAGATAGGGACATAAGCAGAAAAGAATTTTTGAGCGCATGGCCGCATCGAGCATTGGGGAGGGTGCAGTCCTGGCTGGATGGGCGTCTGGCTTATTTGGAGAGCGACACGGCAAAGGCTCCAAGTAAACAGACAGCGGTTCTTGATATCACGCGATGTCTGGCATGGGGAAATTTTAGTTGCCAGTTGTGTTACCTGGCTTGTCCCCGAAGGGATCTAGCCATCGAACTTATTGAGAGAAAGCCGATCGTGAAGTTGTCGGAGTGTGACGGTTGTGCTTTATGTGTCGCGGCCTGCCGGACGGTTAACGATTTAGCCGCGATAAAAATGGTGCCAGCGGAAGGGGGTGAGTGTCATGTTTAACTTAGGAATGCCGGAATTGGTGATCATCTTTCTGGTGATTCTTCTTCTTTTCGGCGGAAACCGAATCGTGGGGATCGCCAAGGGGTTGGGAACTTCCATAAAGGAATTTAAAAAGTCACTGAAAGATGTCGATCCGACCGAAGATTTGAAAAAGTAATTAAGTCGCTCCGAGTCCTTTTGGTCTAAGTCTTAAATGATAAGGCTGAGGGACCGTTTCGGGGTATCAAGGAAACGCGATGCCCTCCTCGTAACCGTTGAAAAAGACGGGCCGCTTTAGAAAAGCGGTTTGGAAAGGAGCCTTGAGAGAGATCTCGCGCGCCGGGTGTGTGCGTGCCAAAAGGCTGACTTTCCATTTACGGGAAGTCAGTATTTTTTTGACATGAGGAAAACTTTATGCAAGATAAACCGATGGCTCTGGGGTCACATTTGGACGAGGCCCGAAAAAGGCTGTTAGTCGCTTTTTTCTCGTTTATAGTTTTATCATGCATCTCGTTCTATTTTGTCGAAGACCTGTTGCAGATCCTGAAAATCCCCGCCGGTGACGCGCTGGGGACGCTCTCTGTCTTTTCTCCGACGGCCGCGATCCTATCTTTTATAAAGATAGGTCTTACGGGCGGTTTCATTCTGTCGGTCCCCATTTTTTTATACCAGATCTGGATGTTTACGCGGCCAGCTATGGAGGACCGTGTAGCCCGCTTGGGAATATGGTTTGTTTTGTTTGGCACTTTATCGTTTATCTCTGGAGGAATATTCAGTTACTTTTTTATCTTACCCGCCTCCCTTAAATTTTTATTGAATATCGGCCGTGGAGAGCTTCAATTTCTCATATCGCTGGATTCCTACGTATCTTTTGTTTTGCTTCTCCTTCTTGGTGGCGGCGTAATTTTTCAGATGCCGCTCATTGTACTGGTGTTGTCTAAAATAGGAGTGATCACCGCCGGCCAAATGATTCGCGGGTGGAGATTTGCGATTGTCGCGATCCTTATTGTAGCCGCATTTATAACGCCCACTCCGGATTTTGTGAATATGGCTCTTATGGCACTACCCATGATGGTTTTGTATATTTTTTCGATTGGAATCGCAAAATGCGCTGGAAAGAAACAGTGATAACCTCTTCTGGTTTTCAACTCATGGATTCCTTTGGCCGGAAGATCGATTATCTTCGGGTATCTTTGACGGACCGCTGTAACTTTCGCTGTGTATATTGTGTCCCCCCCCAAGGAATGCCGTTCATGCAGCCGTATGAAGTTCTTACTGCCGGGGAGATCGTTAGAGCGATCCGAATATTCGCCGAATTAGGCATTCGCCGCGTCAGGTTGACCGGAGGCGAACCTCTTTTGAGAGAAGATATCGTTGAGATCGTGCGTTCCATTAAGGAAATCGGTTTGATAGAGGACCTTTCGGTCACGACCAATGGAAGTTTGCTTGAGCCGCTTTTGACACCGCTAAAGGAAGCGGGGCTTGATCGGCTGAACATCAGCCTGGATAGCCTCGATCCAAAAAGATTTCAAAGCATCACTTTGTCTGATTCGTATGGCAAAGTTTACTGTGCGGCTGAAGCCGCGCTCAAACAAGGTTTCCCGGTGAAGTTGAATATGGTTGCGTTAAAGGGCTTAAGCGAGGCTGAAATTATCTCATTCGTGAAACTCGCTTATCGCTATCCCTTAGAAGTGAGATTTTTGGAGTTTATGCCGCTTTGCGGCGAGGGATGGGATCCGGATTTTGTATTGCCGATCTCCGAAGTCAAAAAAGTGGTGTTTCGAGAATTTAAGATGATCGCGGATGAGCCAAAGAGTGGGCAGGTCGCGCAAATGTTCAAACTTTCGGGAACTGGCGGAAAAGTCGGTTTTATCGCTTCACTCACTGAATCGTTCTGTGACCAGTGCTCCCGGATTCGTCTGACTGCCAACGGAAGAATACGCCCCTGTCTTTTTTCGGATGTGGAAGTATCACTAGGAGGTCTTCTGCGTGATGGGGCGTCCGATGAAGAGATTAAAGAAGCCATTAAACTCGCGGCCGCGATGAAGCCGGCTGGAAACGCCTATCGCGACAAGCCGTTTGATGCGTTAAGCGGCGAATCTTTGCGTCAAGCGGCTCCAAGCGAGGCCGTGATGCGGCGAATAGGAGGCTAACCCAATGAAGTCCATTACAAGCAAGATAGATACTTTGAGAAAAGCGACGGCCTCAAGCATCGTATTGGCAGCGGCCCAAACCATCGAAAGACTAAAAAGTAATGATGTGCCGAAGAAAGATGTTCTGATTATCGCCAGAGCCGCTGGTGTTATGGCGGCTAAAAAGACGCAAGGATTAATCCCTTATTGTCACCCTATTCCTATTGATTCGGTGGAGATCGATTTTGAGGTTCTCACCGATCGCGTTGTCATTACGGCGTCCGTCGAAGCAATTTGGAAAACAGGTGTGGAGATGGAGGCTTTGACGGCTTCATCGGTAGCAGCCTTGACGATCTACGATATGTTAAAACCTGTGGATAAAAACATGGAGATCGTGTCGACTAAGCTTTTGGAAAAAACAGGAGGTAAAAGCAATTTCATCGAGAAGATACCAAAAGATTTTAAAGCCGCGGTGATTGTTTCCTCAGACAGCACGGCCAAAGGGACGCGATCAGATAAATCCGGACGAATCATAGAGGAGAGGCTGAAAACTCAAGGCATCACGCCTGAATATATCGTATTGCCGGACGATGCGCCGATGATAAAGGCAAAAATGGAAGAATTTATTAAGCAGGGCGTTAAGCTTATCATCACCACGGGCGGCACGGGACTTGGGCCTCGTGACGTGACTGTGGAGGCGACACGGGAAGTGATCGACCGGGAGATCCCCGGGATCATGGAAGCGGCAAGGAGTTTTGGCCAGCGCCGAACACCCTATGCGATGCTTTCACGAGGGCTCGCCGGACAGAAAGGCGACACGATCATCGTGAACCTTCCCGGGTCGTCCCGAGGCGTGGAGGAATCGTTGGATGCGGTATTTCCGGCGGTGCTGCACGCCTATAAGATGATGGGAGGGGGCGGGCACGCATGACAGGCGAGACATTAATCCTTCTGATGGCAGCTTTTTTTATTGTCGCTGTCGTTTATTCAATGGTCGGGTTTGGCGGGGGGTCCTCGTATCTGGCGATCCTAGCCATGACGGGGCTGGCGCATCAGACCATCCCCGCAATCGCGCTTGTTTGTAACTTGATCGTGGCTGGAAGCGGACTTATTCTTTTTGTAAAAGGTGGACACTTTAGTTTTAAGAAGATGTTGCCGTTTACTGTGCTATCGATTCCGATGGCGTACCTTGGCGGGAAACTGCTTATCCCCAAGGAGTTATTTTTCTTATTGCTTGGATTTTCATTGTTTATCGCGGCCCTGCGGATGCTGGTCCCTGATGCCTTTTTTAGCAGACCGCGCGAAATTTCATCCAGAAAAGCCTGGAGCGTCGGGTTGCCCGTGGGGGCGCTTTTGGGCTTTCTTTCGGGACTTGTCGGGATCGGGGGAGGAATATTTTTGAGCCCACTTTTACTATTCTTAAGGTGGGTCGACGTAAAACAAGCAGGCGCTTGTGCCAGTTTTTTTATCCTAGTGAATTCGTTCTCCGGATTGCTGGGCCAACTACACAAACAACCCCTGAATTATGAAATTCTCTTTCCGTTGGGCGCGGTTGTTTTTATCGGTGGACAGATCGGTTCTAGGATCGGTTCATTTCATCTGCCAAAACTGCATTTTCAGAGAGTTTTGGCGCTTCTCATCGCTTCCGTTGCTATTAAAATGATCGTGAGCGTCCTGTGATTACCTATCTTGAGGCTCAGAAAAAAATCGTCGAGCATGCGCGGCCCTTGCCGGTAAGAAAGAGTTCGGTCCAGGGATCCGTCGGATGTGTGATTGCGTCCAATTTGCGCTCTTCGGTTAACTCGCCGTGTTTTGATAATTCCGCGATGGACGGTTTTGTTCTAAAAGCATCCGACACCGAAGGCGCTTCGCTTAAGAATCCGGTACGATTTGAGATTCTCGGCTCACTCCGGGCTGGATCATCGGAAACACATACTGTGAAGCGCGGAAAAGTTTTTCGGATTATGACCGGTGCGTCGATCCCCAGAGGAGCTGACACGGTTTTGGAGAAGGAAAAAGCGTTGGTTCAAAACCGATTTTTAATGATTACCGAACCCTTGCGCAAGGGCCGTCATGTCCGCAGTCGTGGGGAGGAAATCACCAAGGGCTCTCGTATCAATCTTCGTGGCACGGTAATCACGCCAGGGGTGACCGGATTTCTATCATGCCTTGGAGTCGAGCAGGTCCGCGGCTATTTAAAACCTCGAGTTTCACTGATTGCCACCGGAGATGAACTTGTGCCCTGCGGAACAAAGCTTGGACGCGGACAGATCTATGATTCCAATACGCCAATGCTCTTAGCGGCGCTCAAATCGCTTGCGGTCATTCCAGGTTTTGTTAGAAGGGTCGCCGATCAGAAGAACGCGCTTAAGGCGGCTTTGTCAAAAGCGACCCGGCAAAGCGATATCGCCATCCTGACCGGTGGCGTGTCCGTGGGTGATTACGATTACGTAAAAGAGATATTTAAGGAACTGGCAGTAAAAAGCATTTTTTGGAAAGTGCTCCAGAAACCCGGCAAGCCGGTTTTTTTTGGGAAGAAGGGAAACGTGCTGGTGTTCGGTCTGCCTGGAAATCCGGCGAGTGTGCACGTTTGCTTTTATCAATACGTATATCCGGCGATAAAACGCTTAATGGGCTATAAGAACGCTTTTTTGCTGGAAGAAAACATAGTCCTCAAACATGAGATAAGGCCGGATCATGAGAAAACATTATTTCTAAAAGCGAGAATAGATAGATCTCAAAAAACGCTCCGCTGCGAGGCTCTTGGGCATCAGGGATCGCACATGCTTTCATCCCTTTGCTGGTCTCATGGATTTATTGTGGTACCGCCGGGGAATAAGATCCTTAAAAAGGGTCATCGTGTTTGTTTTCAATATTTACCTGGAGAGCCGCTGTCATGAAGATTGAGGTGCTTCTTTTTGCGCAGCTTAAGGAAGCTTATGGCTGTGATCGATTTTTAATAGATCTTCCGCTGGGGACGAAGATAGCCGACGCTGTTAGCGCTGCTCTCAGCGACCCGGCGCTAATGCCTTTTAAGATGCTGCCGCTGCGATACGCGGTAAATGAGGAGTTCAGCCCGGCCCAGACTGTATTAAAGGACAAAGACCGGCTTGCGCTCTTGACGCCAGTTGCGGGAGGTTGACCATGCTTATCACCAATCAGCCAATCGATCTAAATGAGTTTACCGCGGTGCGACCGTCGGAAGATTGCGGTGGAAGCGCCTATTTTATTGGACGAGTACGAAATCATCACGAAGGCAAGAAAGTGAAGCGGTTATTTTACGAATGTTATAAACCAATGGCTGAGAAAGAAATTTCTAAAATTATATCTATCATAGCCTTGGAAACCAACGTCATAGAAATACACGTGATCCACAGAATTGGGTGGCTCGAGGTGGGGGATATTGTGATCGCGATAAGCGCAAGCGGTGCGCACCGCGCCGAAGCTTTTGATGCGTGCAGGAAGGTTATTGATCGCATTAAGGAACATGTGCCCATTTGGAAAAAAGAAGTTTATGAAGACGCGACACACGATTGGGTCGTGTGTCAACACAACGACGAAAGGAGTCATTCGAATGCCAACCACTCAGAAACCAGTCATAGCGTACTTTGAGGCCGATCACGACCGGTTGGACAACCTGCTTCGGCAGTTTATCCAAAAAAAGCGGGTCGATTTTAAAGGTGCCAAGCCATATTTTAGGGAGTTTTTCAAAGGCCTTCGCAAGCATATCGTTTGGGAAGAAGAAGTGCTGTTCCCGTTTTTTGAAAAAGCCAGCGGGATGACCACGGGGCCGACACAAGTGATGAGGCAAGAGCATCGATTGATCGGCGTTATTTTAGACCGCATTCATGACAAAGTGAGGAAGGCGGACCCTAATACGGATACAGAAGAACAAGAGCTCTTTGCGGTGCTAAAACCTCATAATGAAAAGGAAGAGTGCTGTCTTTACCCGGCAATCGACCAGTATGCTAGCCCGGAGCAGGTGGCACAGATATTTTTATCGATGGAGGAAATCCCTCAGGAGCGTTTTCAAACCTGTTGTGGCTCCCATTAAAATATGTCCAAAGAAAAGATTTGCCACGGAGTTATTTTAGCCGGAGGCCGGAGCCAACGCTTTGGTTCGGACAAAGCGTTGGCTTTGTTTGAGGGGAGACCGTTTGTCTCGCGCGCGGTAGATCTTGTCCGATCTGTGGGTCTCGCCGCTTGTGTGATCACGGAACAGCACAAGGACTATTCGTTTCTGGACTGTCCGATTTATTTCGACCGACAATCGTTTCGAGGGCCCTTGGCAGGCCTGGAGCGGGCGTTCGAAGTCTTTCCGGATGAAGCGATTTTAGTGTTAACCTGCGATATGCCCTTTTTGGTTAAAGAAGACCTGGAGCGATTGCTAACTCATGAGCAAGAAGGTTTCGATGCGGTACTTTATCGTCTGGAGGATGACCGTTTTCAGCCGTTTCCGGGCATTTATGATTCTTCGTTGAAAAATGCGATCTGTTTACACGATGAAAAAGCGAACTCCATGCAGTTTTTTATAAAAAAAATTGAACGAGTTCTTGAAGTCAAAGTTGTGACGTCCCAAGATCATTTTAGGAATATCAACCGGTCCATAGCTATAAGTTCTAAATATGATTCAACTCACATTCTAACGCAATGAAAAAACCTGCAAATAAGATCGTTTATTCTTGTTCCGGTTGCTCATCGGCAGCTCAAATGGCTAACCGTATCGCTATCAATATTGATCGAAAAGGCATCGCGGAGATGTCGTGCATTGCAGGTGTTGGCGGCGGCGTCAAAGCGTTGGTTTCCAAGGCAAAATCAGCGCGAGTTATCATCGGTATTGATGGTTGTCGGTTGCACTGCGTCAAACATTGCTTAAAGAAAGAGGGCTTGAGCTGCTCGTCGCATTACGACTTATCTGATTGGGGCGTATTGAAGAAATTTCATCAGGATTTTGACGATGCGGAAGCTGAGAGAGTAGAAAAAAACATCATCGCCGATATCAACGCGATGCGTCCATAATATATTCTGGCGAGAGCACAAGCGACTTATCATGAATGGTTGTCATAAACAGATGGTTCTCGAAGAAATCTTTAATAGTATCACCTGTGGTATTGGCTTCTGCCTTAGTATCGCCGCGTTAGTCATTCTCGTTGTTTTCGCGAGCCTGGAAGGGGATGCCTGGCGAATTGTGGGGGTCAGCATTTATGGCGCAAGTCTTGTGTTACTATTCCTTTTTTCGACGCTATATCACTCAATTTCCTCTAAAAAGGCAAAACACTTTTTTGAAATTCTAGATCACTGCATGATTTATGTGTTAATTGCCGGAACCTATACGCCGTTTGCGCTTGTGACGCTGCGCGGCCCTTGGGGATGGAGCCTGTTTGGGGCTATATGGGGCCTGGCGATTTTAGGAATCGTATTCAAAATTTTTTTTATATCCAGGTTTCGAATCTTTTCGGCCATCGTTTACCTTTTGATGGGTTGGATTGTTATTGTTGCTCTTGATCCTTTGTTGAAAAACCTCGCCCAAGCGGGAGTCCTTTGGTTACTGGCAGGCGGCATCATTTACAGCGCTGGGCTTATTTTCTATGCGTGGAAAAAATTGATTTTTAGTCATACGGTATGGCATCTGTTTGTTCTTATGGGTTGTTGTTGCCATTTTTTCTCTGTTCTTTACTATGTGTTGCCCATATGATCCGTCACTTTCTGAGACACGAAGGAGTAAACTAAAAAAGTTGCTTTTTTTGACAGCTGGCGAATCCCACGGAAGATGTCTTCTTGCCATTCTTGAAGGAATGGTAAGCGGTCTTCCGATCAATGAAGATGCGATTAATCGCGATTTGGCAAGACGTCAAACCGGATATGGTCGCGGCGGTAGAATGTCTATCGAAAAGGATGTGGCCGAGATTTTGTCGGGCCTTAAGGATGGACGGACATTGGGATCGCCAATTACGATTCGGATTCCAAATCAGGATTTCAAGATTGATACGTTGCCACAAGTGACCCGGCCGCGTCCAGGGCACGCGGATCTGGCAGGCGCGGTGAAATACAACCGTTCGGATATTCGGGATGTCTTGGAGCGCGCGAGTGCACGAGAGACCACGGCCCGCGTGGCGTTGGGAAGTATCTGCAAGCAATTTCTAAATCATTTCGGCGTTAATATCATAAGCCATGTGATCTCGATCGGAGGCGTGGGTATGTCCAAGCGCCAATGGAGTTTTCGGGAAATTCAAAATAAAGTGGAAAAGAGCGCTGTTCGCTGCTGTGATTCCGCTGCGTCGCGAAAGATGATGGCCAGAATTGATTTCGCTAAAAAAAATAAAGACACCTTGGGTGGTATTTTTGAAGTGAGGGTGCATGGCGTCCCGAAATTGATAGCCGAGGATAAAAAGTTTCAGGCAGGGTTAGTGTTTGGTCTTATGTCTATACAAGCAGTCAAGGGAATAGAAATTAAGCGGATGAACAGCGCGACAAACGATGTAGATTCTGACATCCTTTTGGTAGGGGCAATGAAGCCCATTGCTACCTTAATGAGGCCTCTTAAGTCTGTCGATATCAAATCTAAGACGCCAGTTTTGGCTACGGTGGAACGATCTGACGTGACTGCCGTGCCGGCTTGTGGCGTGGTTGCCGAAGCTATGGCGGCATTTGAAATTGCCAAATTTTATGCAGATCAATTCGGGACCGGAAGCCTCTATGAACTTAAAAAACGCTTCCACAAAACGGTGGCCGATTGAAATCTATGAATTTTGATACTGATTTTGTCGAAGAAGCGGTGCTCGTCGGAATTCGGTTCGTTGCCGACCGTGGCAGGCGCTCTGTAGTCGAAGAATTTGAGCAAAAACAAAATGGTGCCAGAGCTTCAGAGAATCAGGCGGCCGCTTTGGGAGAAATTTATGGGAATTACTTTAATACGTTGGGGATATCGGCAGGCTTTCAAGCGATTCTTGAGGAATTCCCTCTACTGAATGGCGATGGGATTTCGATTCGTGTCAGTCGTGCCTATGGTCGTCATCAGGAAGGAGCGCGACTAGACTCCGAGGATCCGCATAAAAGAATTATTTTGCATATTCAAACTTGCCGGTTATTTAATCATGGATTCTTTCAAACGTTCCTGCGGCATTGTCTTTTAAAGGCTTCGGACATGGTGGACCCAGCGTTTGGATACTCGCCGTTGGTGGATTTTGGTGGAAAAACTTCTGTGGAAAATAAACTACTAAGCGAACGTTTTAATGAACTTTGGGATCAGTCTATCGCAGATCGTTTGGGATATGAAGCGTGCCGCATAACCCCCGAAAAACGAGCTTCGTTCGTTTTTTTCTCAACCGGGGAAAAACATTCCACAGCATCTAAAACAGTCGTGACACAGAGCGATCTTGTTTTAATGGCGTGCCAAGCTATTCGTTAAAGTAGGATTGAAGAATGCGCATACATATTTTGCAACATGTCTGGCTTGAGGATGAAGGTGTCATCGGGGTGTGGGTAAAACAAAATGTCCTTGGTGTTTGTCTCGGAGCGCGTTTGCCGTTTGGTCCAAAACTGCCCAGAAGATCTGTCCGGAGGAAAATATGTTCAAAAAGCGGATGAGATCCTGCCGAATGAACAGCGGCTAAATCAAATTCAGATTATACTGGCCCAATTTTTAGATAACCTTTTTCACGGGGTTACAACGAGGGGAGGATGATATGAATAAAGCTGTGTGTCAATGTGTGCTAGAAGCGGAGGCCAAAGCCCTGGCTACGTGTGCCGGTGATAATATCAACGTGGTGCCGGTGTCATTTGTCAGAATAGTCGGTGAAAATATTTGGCTCATTGATTTTTTCATGGAAAAGACAGTACGCAATCTTATAACTAATCCTCGCACCTCATTGGTGTGCTGGAAAAACACGATGGGCTATCAGCTTAAGGGTTCGATAGAGTATCTGCAACAAGGGGAATTGTACGATCAAGCCTGTCGATGGGTCGCGACAATCAATCCCGACAGGAAGGTGAAAGGATTGATTATTTTCACTCCCAAAGAAATATTTGATATAGCCCCTGCTAAAGATACGGAAACACAGATGAAAGCGTTCCCAAAGAAAGCTGGTGATCTGTGCTAATCCGACAAGAACAAGCTCCCACGTAATCTCCCTCTCGAGGCAGTGTGGATTACTTTTTGAGATCCGACAGCGCCGCACCGAAGTTGATGTGATACGGCTGGCCTTCGATGACAAGCGCAGGCACAGATTTTACACCGTATTGTTCAGCTTCTGAAATCCTGTTTTTGGCCTGACCCAGATGCACATTCTCGACATTGTATTTTTGAGGATCCAGAGCCGCCACAACAGTATTTTCGGCACTGACACATACCGGACACCCCGCATGATAAAAAGTTACTTTTGATTTCATAAAATTCCCCCTTTGTTTTATAATCAGTTGAGCACGAAATAGCAGGCTCTACAAGTAGGCACTTTTCGGTGGCTAACTTACATTTTGGTCTAATTTGTTGGAGTTAAATGAGTAAAAAAATTTCACCGGAATTGGCAATGAACATAGTCGAAGACGTGGTGGGCTGTAAATGGACACTACGTGTCATAGATAGCTTGCGTCAAGGAAGAACAAGGCCAGGCGAGATCGAGCGATCGATCTCGGGGCTTTCAAGCAAAGTTTTAAATGAACGTCTCAAAAAGCTTGTTCGTTTCGAACTCGTCAATCGGAGAGTTTATTCCGAAGTCCCACCGCGTGTGCAGTATTCTTTCACGCCAAAAGGCCGCGAATTCCTCAAGGTTATCGACGCCATTAGACGCTTCGCGGGCTAACGTCGAAAGGGCTGAAAAACCATCTCGCAACTTAAAATAAAGTCTCTCCACTTATTCTTTGCTTATGCAAGGACGCCACAAACAGCCTTAATCAGATACTTGCTCTGGAATGTCCACCTCTTGATAACAGACAATTATTAAGTCTTATAGAAGCCATGTGTTACGACAATTTGCCTCTCTAAAATGTGGACAATTTGGACAAAAAGGACGATAATTTGTCCAGTAAATTGAACCTCGAGGCTACTGACATGGCATCAAACCTCTCTAAAGGCAGCCTCTCGGATTGTGGCCCTATACAGGTTATTAGTGATTATATATTAGGTCCTAACGGGTGAGCAGAGAGGCCACCTGCGACCCGATAGGGCCGAAGTTTGCAAATCTAGACCACCCTGAGCCCAGGGTGGTTTTTTAATGTTGATTAAAATTAGTTACTTTAGTTAAGACTTTTATGCTAAAATGTATAATTAGATAGTGTTTTAATAGGCATATTTTTACAACCGTTAATTTTCGGGGAACCGATGACATTTCTTTTCTCTGCCGCTATTTTTCTGAGCGCTTTTCTTCTTTTCTCCGTCCAACCCATGTTTGCTAAGATGATTCTTCCGTTCTTTGGAGGCGTGCCAGCCGTATGGAATACGTGCATGGTATTTTTCCAAGGAGCGCTTCTTTTGGGTTATAGCTATTCTCATTGGGTTTCGTCTGACCGAAGGATAAAGAGCGGAGCGGCGATTCACGTGGCGATCCTGATAGGAACCTTTGCGGTTCTGCCGTTTAAATTACCCGAGAATATTGAACGCGTATCCGAAAGCCCCGTATTATCTCTTTTGGGTGTCTTGATCTGCGGTATCGGCCTGCCTTTTTTTGCATTATCCGCGACGGCTCCGTTACTTCAGAAATGGTTTTCCCGCTTAAATGACAAACGTGCCGGGGATCCTTATTTTTTGTATTCAGCCAGTAACGCGGGGAGTCTACTGGCCCTCCTGGGATATCCATTCTTGTTGGAGCCGACGCTGACGTTGGCGAGGCAACGCGAACTATGGGCTTGGGGTTTCTTAGCATTTACCGTGCTTTTAGGTATTTGCGCGGTAGCGCTTGTCAGAACTTCCATTAAGATACGCTCTGAAAAAGAGACGCGTGAGACAATCCCCTGGGTACGTAAGATTCGCTGGGTGGCGCTGTCATTCATACCATCAAGCCTTATGTTGGGTGTCACGACTTACATCACGACGGATGTGGCGTCTATTCCGCTACTCTGGATTCTTCCTCTCAGCGTCTATTTATTGACGTTTATCCTGGTTTTCTCGGACAAATTTTCATCTCTTCAAAAAATCTGTGTCAGACTGTTGCCTTTTACGGTGGTCGCGTCGACGCTAATCATCGCTTTGCATACCACGACACCTCTCGCATTGATCCTCTCAATTCACTTTCTCACGTTTTTCGTGATTGCGATGGTTTGTCATGGGCGATTGGCACAGGATCGCCCCTCCGCAACGCAGCTCACGCAGTTCTATTTTTGGATGTCAGTGGGCGGTGTGTTGGGCGGTATTTTCAATGCATTGATAGCACCGGTAATTTTTCAAAGCGTGTTTGAGTTTCCTCTGGTCTTGGCCGCTGCTTGCCTTGTGTTGCCGTTGAAGGGGGCATTTTCAAAGAAATCTTTTTTCGCGCACCTAGCGCTTCAGGTCCTCCTGGCAGGAGTGCTGCTATTGGCATTCTCCAAATCTGTTCCCGTGTATAAAATTTTATTGTGTCTCTATGGGTTCATGATTTATATCAGTTACCATGCGCCACCGCGGATGGCTTCGGCGGTATTTATTCTGATGGCCCTTAGTCATCATCTATGGATAGGGGGAATGAGTGTAAATGAAATAAAAAGAAGTTTTTTTGGCGTTTCTGTGGTGATGGAGAAGAATATGCCGGACGGACGTCGTTATAAAATGCTGATGCACGGCACAACGAACCACGGCGTGCAGATGATCGCGCCTGAGAAAGCAGTGGCCGGTTATTACGATAGCGGCAGTCCCGTGGTGGCGGTTTATTCCATGATTAAAGACTCCACACCTGCCGCCAATCTCGGTGTGATCGGTATGGGGCCCGGGGCTATGGCTACGTTTATACGCAGCAGCGACCGGATGGACTTCTACGAAATTGATCCCGTGGTAAAAGAGATTGCGCTGAATCCGGAACATTTCACATTTATCTCGGAAAGCGCTTCCCATCCGAATGTAATTTTGGGAGACGGCCGGCTGGAGATTCAGAAGATGCCAACCGCTTACTACGACGGTATTTTCCTCGACGCGTTCAGTTCCGACTCCATCCCGCTGCATTTGCTGACCCGTGATGCGGTTAAAATGTATTTGTCGAAATTAAAAGATAATGGCGTATTGATTTTTCACATATCTAACCGCTATTTTGATCTTGAGCGGTCGCTGACCGCCATCGCCGACTCTCTTGATCTGAAAACCGTTTATTTGACTCGTTTTTCAAAAGGAGACCTGGATATTATGTCGCCGAAAGCGACATTTGTATTCTCGTCCAAATGGATGGTCATGGCCAGAAACGAAGATATCCTTCGCCCGCTAAAAGAGGGGCCCTTTGCCACTAAGAATACGGCCAAACCTGTCAGCGTCTGGACGGACGACTATTCCAATTTGCTAAGTATCTTGAAATGAGAGGTATCCCCGAATGAATAAAAAAGCAGCGTCGGGCCTTAGTTGGGGAGATCTTTTAACGGCTCTGAGACACCGATTTCCTTATCAGGCTTTTTCCAGGATGTTCCTCATCGCGGCGACGGTGATCTTTATCTATCTCTTCGTCAAAGAGGGGAGAGAGATAGATCTGCATCGGATTGCTGTTTATTTCCCTCTCGTTCTTCTGGCTGTCGCACTATCGTTCGGCCACATGGCGCTGAAGAGTCTCTCACTTTTCATGTGTGCGAGAACACTCGGGTTCCACAAGCCTTTTATATATTTTTTTAAGGCGTATTGCATCTCCACATTCATTGAAATATCCACCCTGTCGGGGAAGGTGGGCAGTGATGCGTTCAAATACGTTTACTGGAAGGATGCGTCGCGAAGCCAACGGCTGAAAATCATCCTGCTGTTTCGCCTCAGCAATGTCCCGGCCGTTTGTTACAGTCTTGTCCTGGTGCTCTTTCACGGTTCCTATTTTTGGCTCTGGTTTGTATTGATAGCGGTTGTGGCCGTCATTCTCGCCAAGCGCATCAAAGAAGATTTTGAAGCGGATAAAATCAGAGCCGTCAGCAGTTCGTTCTTTATGGTGTCTCATCTGCAAGCGGCGGCGCTGGCAATCTGCCTTTTTCAATTCTATCTTCTTTTGCTCGTCTACGAGACGGAGCATGCCTGGGCCGCGCTGTCCGGCTACGTCATCAGTTTTATCGTAGGGTCCGTATCGCTGCTGCCTTTGGGCTTGGGCGCCAAAGACTTGACGCTGCTCGTGCAATTAAAACCCTACATGGCCATGGGTTCGATTTTAGGAATTCTCATCTTGCAGAGAGTGACCGGCGACTTCGTGACTGCCGGAGTCGGTTGGATATTGAGCATCCGGGAGATATCAAAAAAGAATGTCCGCTAAATCCCTGGGGAAGTGGGTACCGTTTATTGTCGCAATTCTGGCGGCGGGGCTCTACGCCATGCCGATGGGTCGCTATGTGCTTAAATCGGTGGTGAATATTTTCTCATTCGGTTTCAGCGATTTTAAGATTCTCTTTATCATCGTTTTTTATTTCATCACGGCCGTTTCCTGGCGTCATCTCCCGGAGAAACTCAACCGTTCTTTTTTTATCACGGCCCTGTTTCTCACACTGGCCTGCTTCGCTCTGGATCAGGCGGAATTCTTCTGGCTTCAAACAAAACTCGGCATGCCGATTTTTAAGAATGAATACACGAACTTTTTTGGCGATGGTCACCTCACATCCTCCAAATTAACACATACGCACAACGCCAAAATCGCGTTGTCTCTGGTTTGTGACGGATTGTTTCGTTTGATTCCCGGACTGCGGATACAGGGTGATTTCGGGCTCCCCTTGGCACACTATTACCCCAAGGCACTCGCGGCGTTGCACCTTGTGTTGATCTTGGCCTCGATGGGCGCGGTGTTTTGCAGTTTGAGACATGTGAGCTCATCCTTGTCACGAGGCTGGTTTGCGGTATATTTCATCGCCGCCTTCGTTGTCATCAAAAATACCATGGACGGGGGTCTCTTCAACCGGGAGACTATGTTCGCTCTGCCCATATTCTTGGCCGTGCTTCACCGGCAAATCGCTCCGGGAAAACGATCACTCTTATTTTGGCTGACCGTTTACTTCACACTTTGTATAGTCCTGATTTTACCGTTTCGCCTGATGCAGGTGCCGCATGAGATAAAGAGAGCCCTCACTCAGGCATTGCTCTTATGGGCTATTTATAAATTCGTCTATGTCTGTTTCGAGACCAATACAAAGAACTATCTTAGAAAAATAGGTGTTAGCTTCACGCTGGCGTTTCTTCTGGTCGCTGTTTCGGGGTCATCTTTTTCACCGGCCTCATTTCTCGTGTCAGTGCCGGCGCTGACACCCATGCAGTTTTTGAACACGGACGAAAATCTCCCGCTGCCCGAAGGATTTGAACCGGTCTCGAAGGGCAAAGCCGGGAAGTACTATCTCTATACCGTGAGAAATAAAGAACAACAAGTTGCGTCCGCCATCTACCAGAAACTGGCCAAACATATTGAGTATGACCGGTTTGCCATTCACGGGATAAGCTGGGATGTGAACCGCACGAGTGTGATCTGGGGTACTCTGTTGATCCAGGAGAGGGGGAGCTTCGTGGATCAAGAGTACTTCTCGGAACCTTTTTTTGACGTGCGATTCAAGAAGATCGCTGAGAACCGCTATTTCTTCTATGCAAAAATCAAATCGGGCACCGCGGTCTTTGATCCGTTGTTTCCTTATTATCTTAACGGCAAAGGGCTGAAGCGTTTCGTGTTCTCGCGCTTCGGGAAATTATCATGAAGATGCGCCAGGGAATAAAGGGGCTCCTAATCCCGATCGTGGTCGTGGCGTCGCTCGTTTGCATATATATGCTGCCCGCGGGACGCTATTTCATGAAGACGTTCATGAATATTTTTTCGTATGGCTTAAGCGATTTTAAGATTTATTTCCTGATCGTATTCTATTTCATCACCGCGGTGAGCTGGAACTTCATGCCGGAGAAGGTCGGAAGGCGTTCGCTGGCGGTGAGCTTGGCCGTGCTTGCCGTTTGTTTTGCCCTGGGTATGGCGGAATTCATCAATCTTCATTCGCGTCTCGGAATTCCGGTATTGTTGGGGGATTACGCTTATTTTGTGGGCGACGGGGCTTTTACCGGCACGGTGTTCACGCATATTCATAATTCTAAAATCGTTTTGGCGGCGGTTTGCCGCGCGATTCAGCATTTTTTCCCTCATTGGCAGATCAACGCCGATTACGGCCTGCCGATGCTGCATTACTACCCTAGGGGCTTGGCGGCGGCACAGCTGGTACTGGTATTGACCGGAATTTTTCTCATTTTCAGAAGTTTAAGGCATATGCGAAATTCGTTGCCCATGGGGTGGTTCGTCATCTATTTCATCAGCGCGTTTATCGTGTTAAAGAATAGCGTGGACGGCGGCATTTTGAACAGGGAGACGATGTTTGCGCTGCCGGTTTTCCTGGCCGTGTATCACAGACAGCTGATTTCCGATCAAAGACGGCTTTTTACTCTTTCGTTGGCGTATCTCGCGGTCTGCGTCGCATTGATATGGCCTCTGCGACTGATGAATGTTCCCGGAGAATGGAACCGGGCGATTATTCACGGAATGGCGCTGGCCGCTCTTTACACGTTTATTTGCCACGCGCTGGCGCCGACGCGCAGGCAGCGAATCATGTCCATGGTTTTGCTGGCCGCTTTTATTCTTCTTGCGGCCCGAACGGGAGGAGCCTTCTTTTCTCCGGCGCCTTTTAACGTGATCGCGCAAAAGGGCATGCGGGTGCAGTTTATCAGTGCCTCTGACGCTTCTAAGCTGCCGCCGGGATATCAATTGATCGAAAAATACCAAACAGGCGGGTATTTCCTATTCACCGTTAAAAATTTGAATTCCAAGCCCGCATCCGAAATTTACCAGGAGCTGGGAAAGATGATTACCAATAGCCGCCCTTCCGTGGAAGGGGTCACTTGGGAAGCGGACAAAGAAGAGATATTTGCGGGCATTGTTCTGGTGGATAAAGATTCAGCGGGGCAGGAACCGCGCGCGGTTTCGGAAACTCATTTTGACATTCAATTCACAAAAGCTGGAGATCGAAAGTTCTTCTACTACGCGAAAGTGAGATGTGGCAAACAGCAGTTTGATGCAATGCTCTGCTACACCCTTCAGGCGATGGGATTAGACCGTTTTATCACCTACCGGACTACCTGAGTTAGCTTAGATTCTCCAGCAGCTGTTTGGCTTCTTCCGATTCCACGCTATTGGGATAGCGAGATAAGACCTCACGCGCTTTCAACGCGGACATTTCCGGATTGTTGAGGTAGGAGCGGTATACTTCCGCCTGCGCCATCACCGCGAGACTGGCGAAATGAGACCAGGGGTATTTCTCCTGAACCATTCCGAATAATCGCAATGCATTATCGTAATCATCGACACTGGCGTAGTAGGCTCCCGTGAAAAGAAGAACGGGTATGGGGTCAATTTCGTTCTGATTGAGAATTGCCGCCTCCATCTCGTGGATGGATGAAGGACTTATCTCGGATTTATTCTGCTGCGCTTCTTGTATTTCATAAGCGATGGCGGTTATTTGCCGAGCCAAAGGCGTTTTGGATTCCAAACGGATATAGATGGGGCATGGTCTCAAGAGCTCTCTTACTCTGTCCTGACTGACGCTGATGAGGAGCACGGCTCTGTTCCTCTTGCTGAATTGGAAAAGTTCCTGCAGTTCTTGCTGCGTATTTTCAATGATGGCTTGGGGTTTGAGAACGACGGAATCATCCGAGATAAACGTTTCCTGCCCTGCGCCGACGTCCACACGGCTTTCCGAAATCAGCTTACTGTTTGTGATACGGCCCGTGCGTACCACGCCTTTGAGAACGGTTACGCGTGACGGGCCCTGACCGTCAATGGGAGCGGCCACGATAAATTGAGTGCCAAGCGCTTTGGCAAAGGCATTAAACGTATGGATTTCCACGGGATACTTTCTGGGAACCTGATCGCCGATGCTGACGAGCGCTTGTCCTTTGGACAATTGAAAGATGGTTTTTCCGGGCAGCCACTTTGGTTTGAGCGATTTGATATGAATCTCAGAGCCGGGCTCTATCTTAACGCGGTAGCCGTTTTCCACTTCCATGACCGCCCATGCCGAATCTGCCGTCTTGATCACATCGCCGGTTTGCAATGAACCTTTCTTGGCGATCACCTTGCCTTGAGACAGAGTGATCAAGGGTTGATCCACAATGTGGGTGAGCGCGAATGCCGCGATGCACGCGACCGCTCCGATGGAAGCGAACGCGAACGCCGGGACTCTAAAGCCAAAGGAGGGTTTCACGGGAGTATGGTTGTAAAATTTCTCCCAGAATTTTTTATCAAAATCCGCGTCCACCTTTTGATCCGGCAGATTTTTCAGCAGTTTTGCCAAATTATCGTAACGCTGTTCGTCGTTCATGTTAAAAAGATCCCTTGGGTTTTAAAATTTTTGCCAACCGCTGTCTAGCTCTAAAGAGTTTAACGGCTACACTTTTCTCCGGGCAATTTAAGACATCAGCCACTTCTTTGTAGGGCATTTCTTGGATATCGCAAAGGATGACAACCTGCCTATCTGTATCGCTTAACATTGATATTGCCTTCTTCAAAAGCTCTACATACTCCGCTGACTCGGCTACGGTTCTCGCATCGAATGTTGGACTTTCTAAAACCTCGTACAGCGAAACGGAACTATCTTCATTTTCCACGATTTCATCCAAAGATCGCGCCTGGCGAATCTTATTTTTTCTGAGTGTATCAAGAGCTAAATTTTTAGCCATTTTATAGAGCCAGCTGGAGAACTTGGATGTCGGGTTATAGAGTGCTGCCTTGTCGTGCATATGGATGAACACATCTTGGGTGCAATCCTCAGCCAGTTGCTTATTCCCAAAAAAATGGTATAAGTAGTTGTAAATATGTGACTTATGTCTTTCATAAAGACTCGCAAACGCCGTGGTGGATCCGGTCTTAACTTGCTCAATCAGCTGTTCATCCGTTAAAGAGCTGTTTTCCGGCATTACTTTCCCCTTTATAACGTGCGGCGGGCATGGATTATTACAGGCGTATTTAGCATTATTATGACTATCTATTAATTTATTATCAATAGTTATTATGTTATGACAATTAGGGATCAATGGGGTATTTTGAGACACGGGCCAACTGTGTGATTTGGACTGACAGTGATCTCATCGTTTATGAATCGTCGCGTTCATGGGGAAATCGATAGGCCTGAATCTTAAATTGTTTCAAGTAAAATATGTCTTGTTGGTTGTTGTGTTGGTATTGGTCAAACATACATTTTAGCTGACGCAGACTGTCACGGAGCGGTAAGGGGCGAACTTCCGGCTGCCGCGGAGTCAGAAGACCTTCTAATATCAGTAGCAATCTATTCATTTATCTCTCCTTTTTTTGGTATTGGGCCATTTACCATCGCCCGGCTTTAGCTATACAACGCTTATAAAAGCTTTGGATTTCGCTCTGAATTCAAGTGCATTTAACCATGACTAAGCAATACATGACTTAGAGTGATAAGACGATCTAGTGGAGGAGATGTTCTACTGGAGATTATTAGGCGGAGAGGTAGAGAATTATTTCTGTAATATCGCCTTCTTCGGTTATGGTGGTTTTTCCCGGGAAAAGGTGGCGTACCGCTTTCCTGAAATTTTTGAGGTTCTGCCGAATTGATTCCTTTAGACGTTCCTGGCTTGGCTCAATATAGGCTTTATGGAGCATCGTTTGTTGAGAGCGAAGATTGATGTTCATCGCCGGCATATCGGGGGTGCGATGATTGATGGCGTCATGCGTTTGACGCTCAATTTTTTCCCTTACGACGATTTCACTGACATTCTCTGATTTCTTGGGGTCCGAGTGAAATCCCGCGAGTTCAAGTTGAGTCTTCATTTGAAGGTAATAAGGGTTTGTTTCCTGTATGTAAGTACGCAATGCCTGTTGATGAGTTTTCTCCAAACGATAGTAAGCATTTCTAAGGGAATTAAAATCATACGTCTTTATCTGCTGCTCCAGTGGAGCATCAGGTGTGAGCGCTGATAAAAGAGACGCAAATTGCTGGGGTGTTTGTTGAATGACGAGCATAGTGATTTTTTCATTGGTCTGTTTATAGCCGATATCCTGTAGAAACTGCTGGAATGCCCTAGACTGTTGTTGATCAAATCCATCGGGGACGATGCGTGAAGTGTCGGAGGCGCTTGGAGCGCTAGTTAAGCCTAGCGGTGTTGGTGCGGAAAGTGACATTGATTGGGCTTGAAACGTACTGAAAGCAGTATTAAGCGCCAAAGCGCTAGGGGCCGATTCCTCGTCGAGTTGGAGTGGAGATGTTACGTAGGGAGCAGACGCAAATGCGGGCACCGACATGGGAGCCGATTGCGATTTTGGTGTTGGCGCCGACTGCTGTTGTTGTTGGTCGCTGCCTCCGCCTAGCTGGATAACAAGAACGAACATTGTATTGATCGGGCCGGGATTCGGCATAACGTATACGCCTTGAACTTGGTTAGTCTGCTTGTCCCGTTTAAGAAATAAATTTAAAACATAGCCGTCTGCAAACTTAATCTGGGTAACATTGGGATTGGCGCCCTGCATAACGACGAATTTTTTAGGTCCCGGTAATGAGTTCAAGTAGCGAAGA
>CAYUTV010000005.1:0-6890 GCA_964447745.1 uncultured Planctomycetia bacterium
CACACGCCCCTCTGCTGTCACGCCGTGGGGGAGCCTCATGAATATGTGGAGCAGGCCCTCAAAGTGGGTCTAGTGGAAATAGGTTTTTCGGACCACGCGCCTCTTGTTTCCCATGAGGACGCGCGATATACCATGAATCGCGGACAACTGCCTTTGTACCACCAAATGATTGAGAGTATTCAGAAACGGTATCCCAAGTTCACGATCAAGCTGGGTATTGAGGCCGATTACATTCCCGGATTTGAAGCCAAAACCAAAGAGCTTCTCGCGGGTTATCCGTATGATTTTGTGATCGGCTCCATCCACTTCATCGATCAGTGGGCATTTGATGATCCGGATGAGAAAATTCGCTGGAAGGACAAAAATATCAATCAGGTTTACCGCGATTATTATAAATTACTCAGAAAATCCGCGGAGTCGGGCCTGTATGACATCATGGGCCACGTGGATCTGGTAAAAAAGTTCGGGCATCGCGCCGAAGAGGATATGACCGGGGAAATTGAAGACACCGCGAAGGTGTTTAAAAAATGCGGGGTAACGGTAGAAGTCAATACCTCGGGTTTACGAAAGCCCGTTGGTGAGATTTATCCCGCGCTGTCTGTGCTGAAGCTTTATCAAAAAGCAGGGGTGCCCATCACATTTTCCTCCGACTCGCATGACCCAAAGGACGTGGGCCGGGATTATGACAAAGCGGCGGATCTTGCGAAAGCGGCCGGTTATACGGAGTACCGCGTATTCAAGAAGCGAAAAGTCGAAAGGGTGGAGAAGCTGTGAGCCGAATCAACCTATTAAGCATTGATCACGTGGCGTTGAGTGTGCGTAATCTGGACAAAGCTCTCGAGTTTTATACAAAGACCCTCGGACTCAAGATCACGGAGCGCGAGTATTCCAAACCGGGAATTGAATATTTCCTCGATTGCGGAGCGGGTCTCATCGGTTTAATCCAGGGAGACGAAAAGGGCAATCACCATGTGTTGCAAGACGGCGGGATTGGCGGCAATCACGTATCTTTTCGCGTAAACACCAAGGATTTCGATAGGACGTGCGAGGAGATTAAAAATTTGGGGCTTGAGATTACTTATCAGAAAAAAAGGGAAAAGTCCTGGTCGCTGTACTTCAAAGACCCGGACGGGAATAAACTCGAAATTACGGCATGGCCGTTGGAGGATTGATATGGCAGAGCTGAAAGAAGGTCAGAAAGCCCCGGATTTCAAAGTTCCGGCGTCGAATGGCAAGGAAATTTCATTGAAGGAGTACGCGGGCAAGAAGCGCGTTGTGCTCTATTTTTATCCGAAGGACGATACGCCGGGATGCACGGTTCAGGCCTGCGGTTTCCGCGATGAATTTAAGAAAATCGAAGCCCAAAACGCGGTGGTGCTGGGCGTTAGTCCTGACGCGGTGGAATCCCACAATAAGTTTATTGATAAATTCAAACTTCCGTTTATTCTCTTGAGCGATACCGAGAAAAAAATATCCAATGATTACGGTGTTTGGGTCAAAAAGAGCATGTACGGCAAGGAATACATGGGTGTCGCGCGTACGACGTTTATCGTCGGCAAGGACGGCAAGATAGAAAAAATCTATCCCAAGGTCAAACCCGAAGGCCACAGCCAGGAAATTTTGGAGTATCTCAAGACGAATGCCTAAGCTCACGTTTGTGGATGAGAAGGTATCGATCGAAGTCACCCCCGGCACTTCCATTCTTCAGGCGGCGATGGCCGGCAGGGTCCCTCTTTACCACACCTGCGGGGGGAATTGCTCCTGCAGTACGTGCCGAGTATTCGTGATGGAGGGCAGTGAGCATCTTTCACGGCCTGAAGACGAGGAAAAGCAGATATTGGATGCGTTCGATCTCAAAGCACCTCACCGTTTAGGATGTCAGGCAATCATCGGCCGCGGAGACGTCACGGTGCGCATCCCCAAACGGGACAAAGCTCCGCGCCCCAATAAAACCCCGCCGTTGCCGGACGAGACCTGACGATGCGGCACCTATGGGGCTTCTTCGGCCTGTCGGTGTTTCTTCATACGGTAACGTTTATATCCTTCGACCGTTCCCATTACTTTAACTTCGGCGAATTTTTTGAAAAAGCCAAAGCCGGTGCGTTTCACGCCAAAAAAAACGGACAAGGCCTCGATATTCAATTCGTCGAAACGCCTGCGCAGTCCGCAGCGCTAGCGCCCAAGGAAGCGAAGCGTATTTCCGACAAAGACGCGATTAACCGAGATGATAACCCGGTGGAAGCGCCTCCCGCGCAGTCACCCTCCGCGGAGCAGCAAGGGCCGACCGATCAATTGGCGCAGCAACGTCTCAGCGGGCCTCAGCATCCGGGGCAAGCCGCCCGGGAACCTTCGCCGGAGAGACAGGTTCATCAGGCGACCATGAGTGAGCTGTCGACGCCCGATCTTGAGAGAATTAATTCACCCAGCGAGTTCAGTGAAGCCAAGCCCGCGATTGCCGCCACACCCGTCGGTGACAAAATAACCACTCAGGAAATGAGCCGCCAGAAGTCTCCCGGAGCGGGAGTATTCGGAACGACGTCCTTTGAGGCGACGGGTTCGGGGATGGGTGCCTATATGAAAAATTTGAAGGAAAAGATTTGGCTCGCCTGGTTTCCTTATCTCGCCTTTAAATATCCCATGGACCCTCAGGGGGCGGATGCCGTGATCAGTTTCACGTTGAATAAAAAAGGGGATGTCGTGATCGTCCGCGTTGTTGAAAAGTACGGGAGCGATTTATTCGCGGACTTTTGTATGGAGGCCGTGCAGCGTGCGGGCAATTTCGGGCCCGTCCCGGAGGATATTCTGGCGCTTGTCGGCAAGGACGAAGTGGAGATTAAATTCGGCTTCCACTACCGCTAGACTTTCTGGTAAATCTCCGAACCCTTCTTTTTAAATTCTTCCGATTTTTCCTGTAAACCCTTTTCAAGGGCCTGTTCTTCGGCGAGATTTTGCTTCTTGGCGTAGTCACGCACGTCTTGCGTGATTTTCATGCTGCAGAAGTGAGGTCCGCACATGGAACAGAAGTGCGCGACCTTTGCGGAGTCCTGTGGCAGGGTCTGATCGTGAAATGCTTTGGCCCGAACCGGATCTAAAGAGAGCTTGAATTGGTCTTCCCAGCGGAAGTCAAAACGCGCCTTAGAGAGCGCGTTGTCACGAACCTGAGCGCCGGGGTGGCCCTTGGCTAAATCGGCCGCGTGAGCCGCGATTTTATAGGTGATAACGCCTTCTTTGACGTCATCCTTGTCCGGTAAACCCAAATGCTCTTTTGGAGTCACGTAGCAGAGCATCGCGCAGCCGTACCAGCCGATCATCGCGGCTCCGATGCCGGACGTAATGTGATCGTACCCGGGGGCGATGTCCGTGGTTAAAGGTCCCAGTGTGTAGAAGGGGGCCTCTCCGCAGGTTTCCAGCTGTTTTTCCATGTTAATTTTAATGAGCTGCATGGGGACGTGACCGGGACCTTCAATCATGACCTGCACATCATGGGCCCACGCCTTCTTGGTCAATTCGCCCAAGGTCTCAAGCTCGCCGAACTGGGCCGCATCATTGGCGTCCGCGATGGATCCGGGCCGAAGGCCGTCGCCCAGCGAGAAGGAAACGTCATATGCCTTCATGATTTCGCAGATCTCTTCAAAATGGGTATAAGTAAAATTCTCTTTGTGGTGGGCCAGACACCACTTGGCATGGATGGATCCGCCGCGTGAGACGATACCCGTGACGCGATTGGCCGTCAGAGGAACGTAGCGGAGAAGAACGCCTGCGTGAATCGTGAAGTAGCTGACACCTTGTTCTGCCTGCTCAATCAGTGTATCGCGGTAAATTTCCCAGGTGAGGTCTTCAGCTTTACCGTTCACTTTTTCCAGCGCCTGATAAATGGGCACGGTGCCGATGGGAACGGGGGAGTTGCGGATAATCCACTCACGGGTTTCATGAATATTTTTGCCGGTGGAGAGGTCCATCACGGTGTCGGCGCCCCAAAGCGTCGCCCAGGTCATTTTCTCCACTTCCTGTTCGATTGAAGAGGCGATCGCGCTGTTGCCGATGTTGGCGTTGATCTTGACCAGAAAGTTCCTTCCAATGATCATGGGTTCGAGTTCGGAATGATTGATGTTCGCCGGAATGATCGCCCGTCCGCGAGCCACTTCCTCGCGCACGAATTTTGCCGTGATGCGTGAAGGGATGGACGCGCCGAAGCTGTCACCGGGGTGCTGAGTCTTGGCGGCCTCTTCACGGATTTGCTCGAGAAGCATATTCTCGCGGATGGCGATGTACTCCATCTCCCGCGTGATAATGCCTTTCTTGGCATAGTACATTTGGCTGACATTTTTACCGGGCTTGGCACGAAACGAACCGCTCTCACTTTCAAGCACATCGCCGCGGTCGCGTACCCAGGCCTTGCGCATCGGGGGCAAGCCGCGCCGGACGTCGGCTTTGTAGCCGGGATCCGTATAGGGTCCGCTCGTGTCATAGACATGGACCGGAGCATTCTGAGCCAGTGAGATCTCGCGCAGAGGTACGCGGAGGTCCGGGTATAAGGAGCCCTTCACGTAAACTTTTTTAGAATCGGGGAATGGGTTAATCGGGTTCGGCGCTTTAGTCATTTGATAATTCTAACATATTCCTATAAAATAAGAAAACTCCTCATGAAACACATCCTATGCGATTTATGTGGCAATTCAAGTTACTACCAAGTCTATAAAAACCCCTCTCAGCCGGTGGTTGCGGCTTCCGAACGCTACGCCATTTCCGAGACGCACCTTTCCAAGCCCGACAGCATCGTGCGCTGCATGACATGCGATTTGGTGTATGCGGTGCCCGATAACGGCTCATTCGAGCCGCTTATACGCAGTTATACCGCCATGGTGGACCATGATTACGTGGGGGAGGCCGAGGGCCGCCGTTTACAGGCGCGGCGAATTCTTCAAAAAATAGCCAAATATAAGCGCCAGGGACGCCTCTTGGACGTTGGCTGCGGTCCGGGTCTTTTCCTGGATGAAGCCAAAAAAAAGGGATGGGATGTCCAAGGCCTGGATCTCTCGGGTTGGGCCGCTGAGTACGCAAAAGATCACTTTGGCGTTCAGGTGACCACGGGAACTCTGTTGGACGCCCATTTTCCGGATCGTTCGTTTGACGTGATCGTCATGAATGACGTGATCGAGCACGTTGAAAATCCCAAGGCCGTGCTCTCGGAAATTCGCAGAATACTCAAAAATGACGGAGTTCTCTATCTAAGCACGCCCGATATCGAGAGTGTTTGGAGTCGTTTCCTGGGTGCCCGGTGGTGGGGCATAAATAAGTTTCACCTTTTTTATTTCTCCCGCAAAACGCTCGAAAAGATGTTTCACACTGTGGGCTTCAAGAGTCTGCGCTACTCGTCATATCCGCGTTCGTTCAGTTACCGCTACTGGTCCAAGCGCTTGGATGCCTACCCGTCATTGATTTCGAAGCCGTTCTCTTGGGGCGTCCGGCTTATGGGGTTGGGCGAGAAACTATTTACCGTAGATTTACATGATCAGCTCGGTGTGGTGGCCAAAAAAATTCAGCGTCTCGATTCGGTGATCACAGACGACGAAGAGGTGGCGCCGAACGCCAAGAAGTCAAAGGTCATCGTGGTTTTGCCGGCATATAACGCGGAAAAGA
This sequence comes from uncultured Planctomycetia bacterium, assembly GCA_964447745.1. Lineage (GTDB taxonomy): Bacteria > Omnitrophota > Gorgyraeia > 2-02-FULL-51-18 > 2-02-FULL-51-18 > CAYUTV01. Next base: position 5,641 of record CAYUTV010000005.1, read on the forward strand.
CCTTGGAGAGAACAGTCAGGGACATTCCAAAAAACACCGTGGATGAGATCATTCTTGTGGACGACAAGAGTAGCGACGCCACGGTAGCGATCGCAAAAAAATTGGGCCTCGTTGTTTATGAGCACTCGAAGAACCGCGGCTATGGTGGAAACCAAAAAACCTGTTATCGGCGGGCGCTGGAGCGTGGCGCGGATATCGTCGTGATGGTACACCCGGACTATCAGTATGACCCAAAAATTATTCCCAAGTTGATCGAACCTATTGAAAAGGGCCACGCCGAAGCCGTATTCGGGTCACGCATGATGAAGGGGGGTGCGTTGGAAGGGGGAATGCCTTTATGGAAGCATAACGCCAATATCCTTCTCACGGCCTTTGAGAACGTGGTGCTAGGCACTTATTTGACCGAGTATCACTCCGGGTTTCGGGCATACAGCGCGGACCTCTTGAGAAAGATTCGTTACGAAGAGAATTCGGACAATTTCATTTTTGATACCGAAATCATCGTACAGATCCTCGCGAACCGTCTGAAGATAGAAGAAGTCCCCATACGGACCCGTTATTTTGAAGAAGCTTCGTCGATCCGGTTCTGGGCCAGCGTGGTCTACGGTATCGGAATTTTGGGTGTCATGCTGCGTTTTTGGCTGCATAAACGCGGCTTATGGAAATATTCTAAGTTGGAACCCGCCGGAAAGTCTTAAGCTACTTCTTTTTGCTGGTGAGATAATCGATCAGGTCGCGAGTGGACACGACTCCGATGGGGACGTTGTTGTCCAGAACCGGTACGTGTCGGAACTTGCCTATGGACATCTTGTGCAACGCATAAGACAGAGGCGCATCTTTGTCCAGACATTCGGGTTTGCGTGTCATGATCGTTTCCACCGCGACTTTGGTGGTGTCCGGAATGATCCCCGCCACCTTCAGCAGGATGTCACGGATGCTGAGGATCCCGATAAGTTTTTTTCCGCCCTCTTCGCATATTAAGACGCAGCCCTTGCTCGGAAACGCATGCATTTTATCGATGACTTCGGCGATGGTTGCCTTGGGGGTCACGATGATCGGCGGAACCTTGGCGATAAAATCTGCCACGCGCTCCGTCATGATTTTTTGCTGAAGCTTGTCTTTGCCGGGTTGCGGCAGGTCCTTGGCAGACAACGAATGCAGGCACTTTTCGCAGTGATCGCTGCCTACGATATTTTCATGACTGCAGTAGGGGCATTTGAATTTGGCCATGATCAACCCACCTTCCAGAC
>CAYUTV010000005.1:6990-33125 GCA_964447745.1 uncultured Planctomycetia bacterium
TCATGACTGCAGTAGGGGCATTTGAATTTGGCCATGATCAACCCACCTTCCAGACGTCTTCGGTATAGAGAACTTTTTTTAGATCTCCGGCGCCTTTGGCTTCCATCGATGCCTTGACCTGATCATCCATCATCTCATCGTATGTGGGCTTTTGGATTGCGCGGAAAATTCCGAAAGGCACTGGCATGTCGGGGTATTCCATCTGCGTCAAAAGATAGGCATAGGCGGGAGAGGGATCATTCTCGTTGTGAATCACGAGAGATTTCTCGTCCTTCACGTCTGCCAGATTGACTTGCTTGAGCTTCAATCCGTCATGCACGATCGCTTTGTCCTTGGCTTTGCCGAACACAAGCGGCTTGCCATGTTCCATGTATAGAGCACGATCTTCGCGGTATTCACGGCCCGTGACGCTTTGGAAGGCGTCTTTATTGAAGATGATGCAGTTCTGATAAATTTCAACGAATGAAACGCCTTTGTGCTGCATGGCGCGGGCAAGGGTTTGTCCCATGTGCCGCGGATCGCTGTCCACGGTGCGCGCGACGAACGTGGCCTCAGCCGCGATGGCGATGCAAAGCGGGTTAATCGGGTAATCGATGCTGCCGAACGGTGTGGATTTGGTGACCTTGCCTTTTTCTGACGTGGGGGAGTATTGGCCCTTAGTCAGACCGTAGATACGGTTATTGATCAAAATAATGTTTAAATTTACATTGCGGCGCAGACAATGAATCAAATGATTGCCGCCGATGCTTAGCCCGTCACCGTCACCCGTCACTACCCATACGGTTAAATCGGGCCGTGCGCATTTCAAACCCGTGGCGATGGAAGGGGCCCGTCCGTGAACCGTGTGGAAGCCGTAGGTGTTCATGTAGTAAGGAAAACGGCTGGAGCAGCCGATACCCGACACGAACACATGGTTCTCGCGGGCTGTTTTCGTATGGTCGGCCAATGTCTTTTGCATGACCGAGAGAATCGCGTAGTCACCGCAGCCGGGACACCAGCGAACGTCCTGGCCTGACACGAAATCGTCTTTGATGTAGTGAAGATCTGGTGTGGTCTCAGTTGTCATAAATGTCCTTTATAGGTATTTCGAAATTTCTTCTTTAAGCTCGCGCACCTTAAACGGTTGGCCCGTCACCCGGTTGTATCCGACCGTCTTGATCGCGGGAAAGTGCGAACGAATCATGAATATTAGGTTGCCCATATTCAGTTCGGGAATCAGAACTGTTTCGTAATTTTTTAAAATTTCTCCGAGGTTCTTGGGAAATGGATTGAGATATGTAAGATGGCAGGCGCCGACTTTTTTGCCTTCTTCTGTTAACTCATGCACAGCCGCAAGCGTGCTTCCGTATGTGCCGCCCCAGCTAAGAACCAAAACCTTGGCTTTTTTCTCGCCGTATACTTCGGCCGGGGGGATGGAGTCGGCGATACGCGCAATTTTTTCCATGCGGAGTTCCGTCATCCGGTGGTGGTTGCCCGGGTCATAGCTCACGCCGCCCGTGCGATCAGCCTTTTCAATACCGCCGATGCGGTGCTCGAGCCCTTTAGTTCCCGGTACTGCCCAGGGTCTGGCCAATGTTTTTTCGTCTCTCAAGAAAGGCAGAAACGGTCCGTCTCCGACCTTGGCGTGCTCAATCTTGATCTTTGGAAGTTTGTCGATCTCCGGCAGTTTCCAGGGTTCGGCGCCGTTGGCCAAATAACCGTCCGAGAGATAGAATACCGGGCACATGTAGGTCACCGCAATGCGCACTGCCTCCAGCATATAATCAAAACAGTTGGATGGAGTGGAAGGCGCGACAATCGCCACTGGCGAATCTCCGTTGCGGCCGTACATGCATTGCAAAAGGTCGGATTGTTCGGTCTTCGTCGGCAAACCGGTGGAAGGGCCCCCGCGCTGAACGTTGATTATAATCAAAGGCAATTCCGCCATCACGGCGAGGTTGATCATTTCCGATTTCAGACAGATGCCGGGACCGCTGGTTGCCGTGATACCTAGTTGTCCGCCGAAGGAAGCACCCAGAGCCGCGCCACATGCGGCGATTTCATCTTCGGCTTGCAGCGTCTTCACCCGGAAATTTTTGCGTTTCGATAACTCGTGAAGAATGTTGCTGGCCGGTGTGATGGGGTAGGTTCCATACAACACGTCTTTGCCGCTTAGTTGGGCAGCTGCGAGGATACCGAGAGCGGTGGCTTCGTTGCCCGTGATCATACGATAAGTGCCGGGTTGAATATCGGCCTTTTTAATGATGTAGCGAGACGGAAGCGTTTCCGTGATGTCGCCGTAGTTATATCCGGCCTTGAGGGCCATGATGTTGGCTTCGGCGATTTCGGGTTTCTTTCCAAATTTATCCTGCACCCATTTCACGGTGTGTTCCATGGAGCGGCCGTACATCCAGAACATGAGCCCCAACGCGAACATATTTTTACAGCGGTCGATCTCCGACGGCTTGATCTTGGCTTCGACGAGCGCATTACGTGTGAGCGAGGAAAAGGGAACCTTTAAAACTGAGAAATCTTTGAGTGTGTTGTCGTCGAGGGGGTTGGTTTTCCAGCCGGCCTTTTTGAGATTGTCTTCATTAAAGGAATCGGTGTTGGTGACAAGCAACCCACCTTTTTTAAGGTCGTTGATGTTTACTTTTAAAGCGGCGGGGTTCATCACCACTAATACGTCCGGCGCGTCACCCGCGGTATAAATCTCGTTTTTGCTGAATTGAATTTGAAAACTGGAAACGCCGGGCAGTGTTCCTTGGGGTGCTCGGATTTCTGCGGGAAAATCCGGCAATGTCGCGATGTCATTGCCCATCATCGCCGACGTATCGGTGAATTGATCGCCGGTCAGCTGCATGCCGTCGCCGGAATCCCCCGCAAAACGAATGGTGACTGCATCGAGTTCTAATTCTTGTACGGCTTTGGACACTTTAAGCTCCTGAATGGTTGATCAGCCGCCTTCCGCGGTCTCATGAATCTGGTTGGCCCTGGGCGGAAGATTGAATACTTCCGTCGGGAATAATTCAGCCAAAAAATTGACGATGGTTCGTATCGAAAGGATGCCGTTTACCTGGTCGTATTCGTCCAGCAGGGGAATGTGGCGGATGCTGAAGTCATGCATGTAGTCGATCGCCTGTCCGACGGTATCCGATTTTTTTAAGGGGTGCACGTCTTTACGCATGTATTTCTCAACAGGATCCTTGAGGGAGACGCCTTTCTGAAGCACGTTCATCAAAACCTCGCGCTCAGTAAACATTCCTACGAGTTTTGAATTCCGGTCAGCCATAATGATATAGCCCGACTTCTCGGTATGCATGAGATCCAGGGCTTCCTGAAGCGGTATCGTGGGGAGGGCCATGACGAGCTTGGGACGTAAAATTTGGTAAATTTTCGTTTCTTTTAATACTTCTTCAACACTTTTTGAGGGCATTACAGTATCCTTCCAGTGAAGAACAACATTATAGCATAAACGCGCGAAAGTTGTATCTGTTGTGCTGGGAAACCCCTCTTGTTAGAATACTATTCCTTAATAGGGGAAGGTCATGGCAGAACAAGTTATTAAAAAACTGAGTGAATTCGGAGAAGGCTTCAAACATCACCACGAGAATTATGAGGCCTCGGCTATTTCGGCAATCCGCGAGACAGGAGGGGTCTGGGACTTCGGGCGTTTTCTGTTTCATTTTCCGGAGCATTTCGGGTTCTGTTACGGGGTCGATAAAGCCATCGACATGGTATTCGAGACCTGCGCGCGCTTTGAAGGTAAACGGATATTCCTCACGGATCAGCTGATTCATAATCCTTATATCAACGGCCGCCTGCGCGAGAAGGGCGTTCATTATCTCAAAAGAGATCCCAAAAATTTATTGGTTACCGACGAATTGCGTGCCGGAGATATCGTCGTTGTGTCGGCATTCGGCACGGATTTCCGTGACATTCAGAAACTGAAAGAAAAGGGAGTCACGATCGTTGACTCTACCTGCGGAGCTATTATCAATGTCTGGAAACGCGTGGAAGGGTATGCCAAGAACGGTTATATAACGATTATGCACGGCAAGCGCAATCACGAAGAAACGCGCGCCACGGTTTCTCAAGCGGTGAAAGAAGGCGGCGCCTATATTATCATTGAAAACAAAAAAGAAGCCGAGGAGCTTGCCGACGTGATCCGCGGAAAATCGGAACATGTGTCTTTTGCCCATACTCATCCGGACGCGTTCTCTGAAGGTCTGAAGCTCGACGCGGCCACCAGCAAAATGGGAATGGCCAATCAGACGACAATGCTTAAGGGAGAGTCTCTCGAGATTCAAGGGGTGTTGAAAAATGCTTACCAGGAACGCTTTGGTGCTGAAGAGATGACCAAGCGCTTTCGCAGTTTTGACACGATTTGCGGTGCCACACAAGATAGACAGGACGCTCTTCGGAATCTTCTGAAGAAACCGCTGGATCTGCTGCTGATTGTCGGTGGATTCAATAGCTCCAATACATCACATCTGGCCGAGATTGCAGACGGACATTTGCCGTTCTATCACATTGAGAGCACGGACGACATCCTGTCTCAGCACGAGATCCGCTTTAGAAATCCGAACAACGGAAAGAGCGAACAGAGGAAAGACTGGTTCTCCCCCAGCATGAAACACATCGGAATCACTTCGGGCGCTTCCACTCCAGACGTGACACTTCTGGAAGTCATCAACAAAATCCGGGCGTTTGCATAAGCTTTAGCGCCGGGCTTTTGTCCGCTTTTTATTCCCTAAGATATAACCGATAAACGCCGCTTCGAACACGAGGAAGTAAATCACCCACGACATACCCCCTGAACCCGCGCCGTAGCTATGCAGGCCGCGGCCCAGCACGAAATTCACGCCGTACCAGGTCATCAGGACAAGAAGGAAATTGAGCACGGCGAACATCGCGAGGCCGAAATTTGAGAGTTTCTTGGCGAAGCGCAGATGCACGGGAATGAGGTATCCCAGAAAGGTGATCAGCGCCCACGTTTCTTTGGGATCCCAGCCCCAGAAGCGTCCCCAGGATTCGTTTGCCCATACGCCGCCCAGCACGGTTCCTGTTCCTATGAACACCACACCCAGCTGAATGATGCGCTGGATCAAATGCGCGGATTCTTCATCTGCTTTCTTGGTGAAGCGCCCGTGGACGGAATTGTACAAATGGCGGTGACCCAACGCCAACGCCAGGCCGAAGATTCCGTAGCTGGCCACGATGGTCATGACATGGATGAGAAGCCAATAATTACTGCGCAGCACCGGGACAAGGACTTCGAGACTCGGGTCGATGGGCAACAGGTTCGCGTAAAGCATGATGAGTCCGCTCGCGAGTGCGGCCGTGGTTAATGGTATGAGGTTTTTTCGGGCGACCGCGAAAAGGATCGCCGCGACAATAAGCGCCCAATTCATGAAGACCATGGACTCATACATATTGGAGACGGGCGGCCGTGACAGAATGATCACGCGAAGCACTAGTCCCAAGGTATGAAATACGAATGCCGCCGCGAGCGCTGCCACCGCGACGGTCTTGGCCGTTTTATTTTTTCCGGCGAAAAGGCAGATAAAAAACATCAGGAAGTAACCCACCGCCGCCCATTCAAACGGGTGAAACCGGTCGTAGAATACTTCGAGGTTGAGTTTGCCGGCGTCAGCCTCACTGGGGATCGCATGGACGGTTTCCAGCCATTTTTGTGTCTGGATGTCGAAGTCCTCGCGTGATCTTCCATACATCTGAATCCATGCGGTGAATTCGTTCCATAGATTCCCTTTAATGAAGAGAGGGGACTCCCATGCATGGCCGGCACCCATGGGAATCAGCGTATAGATTTCCCCGGAGGTCATGAGCTCGACCGTGCGGACTTTGGTATAAAGGTTCTCGGCCTTTTGTTCCAGCTTACTCGGACGTTCATCGTTATCACGCTTTGTTTTGGCGCCGCGTACCAGTGTGTCCAGCACGACAAGGTTATCCAGTAAATCATTGTAGGAAAAAAAATGTGCGTCTTTATCCAAGCTCATTTCTTCTTTTAGCTCGGGATAGTCGATACGAATCCACTTCCAGTCCGCGACGTCCTGCGGAGACTGCATGGCGCGGAGGATCAGTGAGAGAGAGTCTGTTTTATTCCATTTGGCGCGTCCACTGATCAGTTTGACCGCCTGAGACGAAAAGGAGGCGAGGGGTTTAATACGCCCGTTATGCTGAATAGGGACGTAGCCCGCCTTGGAATATTCGGACGCCTCGGCGTGGCCGGATACGAGTCCCGCCGCGAGACACAGAACAAACAGACGAGCGCCAAAACCTCTCCAAAAATTTCTCATCGACGACCTCCGTTGAAAAAAGGATGCAAATAAAACAGGAATAGGACGCCAATTAAGATAATTACGGAGCCCGTATAAATGAGGCCGATGCCCGGATTTTTGGCGATGCTGAAAACGGAAGCTTCTCCGAGTTCCTCATCCTGCACATATGATGCCTGAAAAACACGGAAACCCTTGTAATCAAGCGGTTCGTTCATTTTGATCGTGCGCTCGAGCGTCACGCCGTCTTTCTCATCGTGGAGAATCACATCGCTCTCGAATGAGGAAGGGTTGGCAGTGCCCGGATAGTCCACTTTTCTGAAATCCAAAAGGTGTAAAGTGAACGGCAGTTTGAAATCCTTGGGTTTGAGAGAAAGAGTGAGAGTTGTCTCCGGTGTTTCTACGCGAATGGGCATATCCGGAAAAAGCCAGCGTTCTTCGGAGCTGCCGTCCCGGTGGCGGATACGGATTTGCGCGGCGAATTCCGCGGACGCCTGATTGGGCTTTGCCTTCTCGACGACGCGTTCGATTTTTGCACGCGAAAACAATTGAGTGACATGGAATCGCATATCCATCCAGCCCGTGGGAATGTCCGTGCCGGTCTCGAGGGGCTTGGGCTCCGATTTTCCTTTGGAAGAGGCGACAGCGTACGTCCAAGAGCCGTCCTGCGCGGCGTGAAATACGAGAGACGGCGAGCTACCTTGAGCGCTATCCGGCATGGGCGCTTCCAACTCTACCCGGAGATTAAAAATATTTCGTTTTTCACCGCCGCGCAGAGAAGGGTAATCCGCGAACAGAAAAAATTTTGTATGTTCTTCCGAGCGCCCCTGGTCATCTGAGACCTTGAATTCCACCGCGGGGTTGAACCGTATCTCGCCGGGGGCGTTGACCAGTCGATGGTCGACCACTTTGGCGTGGGGGATATAACGGATATCGGAGATACGAAGTCCGTTGTCGCCGAGACTCCTTGCGGCAGGCTTCTCGCTGTCCAGCGCAATCTCCCACGCGGGGCCGTTCTCTTTTGACAGACGGAGCACGGGCGACTTCGCGGCGGCCGCGGATTTCTCCGTCTTAAGTTCGATACGCGCAGGCCCCAATGTGGTGAAGGAGGCATGCGGATTCATGGGGTCATTCTCTATGAGACGCAGCGTTTGGTCCAAGCCCACTGTGTCACTCGCGAGTCGCACTTCCACGGCTCGGTTCCGGGGATCCGATGGCGTTCCTTCGACGAGGAGGGTTTTCTCGCCGGCGTTCTCCATTGTCTTGATTACCGCGACCTCCACGTTCTTGTTTCTCAGGGGTACGGTGAACGGTTTGGTTTTTCCGGGTGAGGTCCACGATTTCAGCTGGATGGCCGTGGCCGGGTTCTGTCCGTCGCGGATGTGCAATTGGTAACCCTGCATCAGCATTCGGTCCTTCATCTCCTTCTCAAAAAGAGTGGTCTGACCTTCGACGCCGAGCGCGCGGGAGAGAAGTGAGCCGATTAAAAACATGAGAATGCCCAGATGGGTGATCACGAAACCTGTGTGCTGTTTCTTAAAAGGGAAGCGCGTCAATGTTGAACAGAAGATGTTGACCCATACGAGGGACAAGAAGAGATCAAACCACAGAGAGGTATAAAAAACTTTTTGCGCGAACGGCGTTCCATGCAGGGATTCCAGGATCGTGGAGACGGTAAGAATCACCACGAGACCGGAGAGCAAAGAAATGGCAAATGTGAGCGAACCCAAAACCTTTATGACGGACATAATTCCAGCATTATATGCTAAAATTGCCGGAGTCAAAAGGAGAAAGCGATGTCCACCATCACTGTTTACCAAAAACCGACGTGCACGACCTGCCGGCAGGTCTACCAGGCCCTCAAAGAGAGCGGCGTGGACTTCCAAGCCGTGAATTACTACACCGAACCCATCTCCAAGACGAAGCTCAAGGAACTGCTCAAGAAGATGGGCCTTCCGGCGTCCGAACTTTTGCGAAAAAAAGAAGATATCTACAAAACGCTAAAGTTGGCGGATAAAGAGCTTTCGGAGGATGAAACGATTGAGCTGATGGCCAAGCACCCGGATTTGATCCAGCGGCCCATCGTTGAAAAAGGCGCCAAGGCGATTCTGGCTCGCCCCGCCGAACGCTTAAAAGAAATTCTTTAACCGTTTTTGGGGTCGCTGAACAGGTATTTCTCGACGCAGCGGGAAATCGCTTCGTACCCTTTGGCATTCGGATGAGGATCAAAGCGGTGGTACATGTCCGCGGACCAATGGCAGTCGTATAAAGCCGGGTAATAGCGGACGCCCATTTTTTCCATCGTTTCTTTTAGATCCAACTCATACTTGCCGTTGGCGACTTCTTGCTTCTCCGGCAGATGAATCAGGTGAATCGGCACATTGGGCAGGCGTTTACGCATGTCCGCGATGGCCGCGAGATTTACCTTACGCTTGCCCTTGTCAATGGCGTCTTGAATTTTCTGGTTGGCTATTGCCAGGCGGTTAAATTTTTTGTTCCACAATGACCGCGTCTGCTGAAACAGCTCTGTTTTTCTGAACCAGCTTTGCAAATCGGCGGGAGGCGCTACCGTCGCACGTGTTTTCTCCAAAATAGCCGCATCCGTGGACTCAAAATCAACCAACAGCGCTGCCGGAGACTTTTCGGCGCAAAACTCATCGGATTCATTGGTGGGACACAGCACGACGGTGTCATTCGCCACGACGGGACGCCAGTAGAGCCGGGTAAAATCGTCGGAGATCGGAAGGAGGACGATGTGCTGATACCGAACCCGGGTCACATTGTTTCTGAGCGTTTCATAATTGTTGAGAATTCCGCCGCCCAACACGCCAAAATTGTAAATATCCACCGCCATGCCTTTGCCGCGAAGCCGGTCTCTTAAAGCCGGCACCCAAGGAACGGCCCCTTGGCCTGCGGTGAAAGAATCTCCCAGAAAAACATAAGAGGCGCGGTTGGGGGGCAGAGGAGCTTCGAGGTAATCCTCGTGATCGACGTATCCCCAGTTATTGGTCTGAAAAACGTTGTCAAATTCGATGCGCCCGGCATAGACGGACCATTCGCGTATGCGTTGGTTGGGCATATAACGGACTTCGAGCGCCGGACCCTTCTCCAGCGTGGGAGAGCTCCAGACATAAATCTGTTTTTCGTGATCAAACGTTGGTCGGGTTGCCCGGAGGGCGGCTTCGGCGGCGGCCAAGCAAATGAGACCGGCGATCAAGAGCGTTCCCAGGTTCAGTAAAAATTTCTTCATTTAGACGCGAGTGTGTTATAATCCTTTTTTTTCAGTCGGGAAACTCATTCAGTGCCGAGGTAGCTCAGTGGTAGAGCGCTGCCCTGAAAAGGCAGGCGTGGGCAGTTCGATTCTGCCCCTCGGCACCACTTTTTCAAGAAAATACCTCTTTTTTTGACCGGCCCATCAGTGTTGTCCACCACCGCGGGCCATTTGTTTTCCAACCGACGGTAAACCCCAGAGCATTCTTTTTTACGCGAAGCCACAGGTTTTCGCGTTTCATCGTTTGATAATATTCGCAGGTTGTGCAGGGGATGTCTGTCCTGGCTTCCGCTTTGCCCTGCAGCATCTGTCTAGCATGCGTCATTTTCGAACCGCTCAAAACGGTCGACAAACCTTCTTTGAAAGCATTGCCGTAGTCTCCCCAAAAATTAACGCAACACCCCAGCACGCGTCCGTCCCAGTTGATCTGCGGCGCGTTCCATAATTGAGAACATATTTGTTCGGCGTAAGGCAGGCCCGGTAGTGTGGAGGCCTTCAGATCCGCCGCCGCTTCCGCCGAAACCGTATTCGTGCTCTTTAAAGGCGAGTAGGTTTTGGACCAATTAACTTTGACGTAAAACTCCATGCCCAATTCCGCCGCGCGTTTGCGCGCCGTTTCCAGTTCATGTTCGTTGTGGCCGAACGCGATAAACTGCCAGACCAGTTTTGGAAAAGGGGAATCGTATTTTACTTTTAGGGCATTGATTTGTTCAATGTGACGGATGACACGGTCAAAGTCGCCTCCCTGGCGGTAGATCTTGTAGGTGTCGGCGCTGGCGCCGTCGATGGCGCACACCATGCGCCGGAGCTTAAATTTTACCAGCGCTTCGAGGACCTCGGGTTTGAGCGTGTTCAGATTGACGCCGTTCTCGGCGTAGAGAGAAATATTTTTGCGGTACGCGATCTCCAGGATGTGGGGAAGTTCGGGGTTCAGCAAAATCTCGCCGTAATTGGAAAGCTCGATTTCGCGGACGCGCGGGTTCGCGTCGAGCAAGCGCTCAAAGTCGGTCGCTTTTAAAAATCCGGATCCCAGAGTGGCTTTAATCTCACCCAGCGCGGTCGGACAAACAGGGCACTTTAATTGGCATGCCGAAGAGGCCTCTACACGAAGTTTTTTGGGGGCTGTTTCTTGTCCGGAAGTCAGTGTCAGCATTGTTGGATTATACATAATTTAGTGCCGCTTTCACATCCAATTTCTGGTAAAATAACCGACTATGATTTCAAAATCCTCGACCCGAAAAATAAAAGTACGCGACCTCGAGATCGGCGGCGGTGCGCCCGTGGCCGTGCAGAGCATGTGCGCGACCCACACCCAGGATATCGACGCGACCGTCCGGCAGATTCGTCAGCTGGAAGAGAAGGGTGCCGATCTGATCCGTATTGCTGTCGACAATAAGAAGGATGTGGAGGCGCTGGCCGAGATTCGCAAGCAAACCGCCGCCCGTTTGGTGGTGGACCTGCAGGAAAATTTCCCTCTGGCCGAGATTGTGGCGCCGCACGTCGACAAGATTCGCTACAATCCCGGGCACCTGCATCATCTCGAAAAAAACAGGCCCATTGAAGACAAGGTTTCGTGGCTCGTGGGCATCGCGAAGCATCATGGGCTCGCACTTCGCGTCGGAGTGAACTGCGGTTCTGTGGCGCCTCATTTTCTAGAAAAATACCACGGGGATCATGTGAAGGCGATCGTGGAGAGCGCGGCCTGGCACTGCGACCTTTTGGATAAATTGCATTTCACAAATTTTGTCGTGAGTCTCAAGGACTCTGACCCGCAAAAAGTTGTTTTGTGCAACAAAGAGTTTTCAAAAAGGCGGCCTGATGTTCCGATTCACCTGGGTGTTACGGAAGCGGGGCTTTTGCCCGACGGGGTGATTAAAACGCGCATCGCGTTCGAGCAGTTGTTGCCGGTGGGTATCGGAGACACGCTGCGCGTTTCTCTCACGTTGGACAACTCCGAAAAATATCTCGAGATCGTGCACGGCCGCGAAATCCTCTCCAATATAGAAGAAGGCCGTTTTATTTCAGTGCCTGATTTCGGAAAAGGCCTGAATATCATCTCCTGCCCGTCATGTTCCCGGGTTGAAAACGGGGATTTCGTGAAGCTGGCCGTTCAGGTGAAGGAGATGGCTGCCTACGCCAAGAATCACAAGCTAACGATCGCCGTCATGGGTTGTAGGGTTAACGGTCCCGGGGAAACCGATGACGCGGATTTAGGCCTGTGGTGCGGACCCAGCACCGTGACGCTTAAACGCAAGTCCGAGACCATCGGCTCTTACCGTTATCATGAGGTTTTGGCCGTTCTAAAATCCCATCTGGACGGCCTGGTTCAGTCGCAACTCGTCCATTGAGAATGGGTTGAATCCGATTTTCTTTGCCCTCCTGTAAAAAATAGTGTAAACTTATAGCATATCACTCAAATTTTCGGAGGTTTTTTGTTAAAATTTACGCGCACGTCTAATTGGGGTTTTGTTGCCTGGGTCACGATCATTCACGTTGGATCCCTGTTCGCCTTTTTTACATTCAGCTGGCCTGCCTTTTTTGCATTTCTCTTTACTTGGTGGCTGTGCCTATGTATTGGTGTGACAATGGGTTACCATCGTTATTTCACCCATCGTAGTTTTCAGACAAACAAGGCCGTTGAGTACATCCTGGCCTTCATTAGTTGCGCGTCAGGAGAGGGTGGGCCCATTGAGTGGGTAGTCACTCATCGTCGGCATCACGCGCTGTCCGACCAGGAAGGCGATCCCCATAGCCCCAAGAAGGGTTTTTGGTGGGCGCATTTTACCTGGATGCTGTACCGCGACAAGTTTTTGATCACCGATGAAGGGTATAAAAAATATGCCCCCGAGATGTACAAGGATCCGGTTCTTCGTTGGTTTAATAAATACCATTGGGTGCCCATGCTGATTTTGGGGATTGCGCTTTTTCTGATGGGCGGATGGCCTTTTGTGGTGTGGGGCGTGTTTTTACGTTCAGTCGTGGTTTATCACGGCACGTGGTGCGTGAACTCGGCCTCCCATATCTGGGGTTACCAAAGCTATAAGACCACGGATACCTCGCGCAACAATTGGTGGGTAGCTCTTTGGACCTTTGGCGAGGGTTGGCACAATAATCATCACATGTTCGCACGTTCCGCCAAGCACGGTCTTCGCTGGTGGGAGCTGGATGTCACGTACCGAATGATTCAGGTGCTATGGGTTTTGGGACTCGCGACCAACATTCATCTTCCCGTGAAGCCCGAGAAAACGACCATCACGGTGCCTGTGATTGACTTGTCCAAAGCCAAGCAATTGATCGCGAAAACAGCGAGTCAGCTAACCTAAGAACTCTAGTACATTTTAGTTTTTATGATAGAATAGTCCCCCTAAGATTAGCGGGGACTGTTTTATTTTAAGGAGAACGTGATGAATAAACGGTGGAGTTGGATGCTGTTAGCGGCGATGGTTTTTTCGCCCGCGGTCCTTCATGCCGGCAATCCTGAGCTCGACGCCCGAGTGTGGGAAGCCAATCAGGTGTTGAAAGAAATCATGGCCACACCCGAGCAGAGTATCCCCGAGGAAATGCTCGCCAAGTGCAAGGCCATCGCGATTTATCCGAATGTTTTGAAAGGCGGTTTTGTCATAGGCGCGCGATTCGGAAGAGGGGTTGTTGTTTCGCGCGACGCGAACGGGCAGTGGGGGCCCGTGGCTTTTTCCACCATCGGCGGAGGTAGTTGGGGTCTGCAGATCGGCGCGCAGGCGACGGATTTGATTCTCGTGGTCATCAACGACCGCGGTATGAACGGACTCTTGTCGAATAATGTGACGCTGGGTGCGGATGCGGCGATCGCGGCCGGACCTGTGGGCCGTTCGACCGAGGCCTCGACGGATCTCTCGCTAAGCGCGGGCATTATCTCCTATTCCCGCAGCCGCGGGTTGTTCGGCGGCATGGCGTTGGATGGCGCGGTGTTAACACAGGACAACAATTCGAACAGCGCTTATTACGGACAGTACGTCACGTCCAAAGATATTTTGTTGGGCACGAATACCGTGCAGATTCAGCCGTCTTCCAAGGAGCTCGTTGATTCGCTGACGGAGTATTCGAAGCGCTGGCAGGAACGGTTGGACGAGAAAAAATAATTTTAATTTTGCTGGAGTGGCTCCCTCCGGGCCTACGGCCCGTAGGGCCGGAGGCAGCTGGTTAATCCGGAAAGTTTCAGTTAAGTTTATTTTTAAATTTTTGCTGGAGTAGCTCAGCTGGTAGAGCAGCGGTTTCGTAAACCGCAGGTCACCGGTTCAATCCCGGTCTCCAGCTCGAATTCAAGTAAAGGAGACAAACAATGAATAGCGATGTATTACAGATCACCGACGCAAACTTTGATGCGGAAGTCGCCAAGTCACAGGTGCCAGTGCTCGTGGATTTTTGGGCGGAGTGGTGCGGTCCGTGCCGCCTTATGAGCCCGATCCTGGACGAATTGGCTCCCGCTTATAAGAGCAAGCTGAAGATCGGTAAATTAAACGTGGACGACAATCAAGACGCTCCGACCAAATTCGGCGTTATGAATATTCCGACCATGATTTTGTTTAAGGGCGGTAAAGAATTCGAGCGCATTGTCGGTGCCATGTCCAAAAACGAACTCCAGAAGAAACTGGACTCAGCTCTCACGCGGTAAGCCCTTTGGCGAATATCGCGGTTTTTTGTTCGGGTTACGGTTCCAACTTTCAGGCGATCATCGACGCGGTTAAAAGGAAGAAGCTGCGGGCGAAGATCGCCTTAATGGTTTGCGACAACCCAAATGCGTATGCTCTCCAGCGCGCCAGAAAAACGAATATTCCCGTCGTTCTCCTAAGTCCCAAGCACTTCAAAACGCGCGAAGACTACGAAAAAGTCATCGTATCTATTCTCAAGCTTGAGAAGATCGATGTCGTGGCGTTGGCTGGTTTCATGCGTATTTTCACCCCTTACTTCATCAGGGCCTACCAGAACAAGGTTTTGAATATTCACCCCTCTTATTTACCCGACTTTAAAGGGGCGCGCGCGATACGTGACGCGTTTGAGGCCGGCGTTAAACAAACCGGAGTCACCGTGCATCTGGTGACGAAGGACGTCGATGCGGGACCCGTGCTCAAGCAGGAGAGAGTCAAGATCACCAAAGCGGATACGCTGTCTTCGCTGGAAAAAAAGATTCACCGTGTAGAACACCGCTTATACCCGCTCGCCATCAAGCAATTCTTGGCAAAATCGGTCTAGCGCCTTATAATGATGGGAATTTTTTAAAAATTTCATTTTAATTTCGGAGGAATCAATGTCGAAGGCAACGATTAAGGATATTAAAGGCCGCGAAATACTGGACTCACGCGGGAACCCAACGATTGAAGCGGATGTGTTGTTGAGCGACGGTTCCTTTGGGCGGGCGGCGGTGCCGAGCGGCGCGTCTACCGGCGAATACGAAGCCGTGGAACTGCGTGACGGCGACAAAAAACGGTATCTGGGAAAAGGGACACTGAAAGCCGTAGCCAACCTGAATAAAGAGATCGCCGGCGCCTTAAAAGGCAAAGACGCTTTGGATCAAAAAGCCGCCGACAAGCTCATGATCGGCCTCGACGGCACACCGAACAAGGCGCGCCTGGGAGCCAACGCGATTCTCGCGGTCTCCATGGCCGTTTGCCGCGCCGCCGCCGCATCGAACAAAGTCTCTGTTTGGAAATATATCGGTGATTTGCACGGCAACAATAAATTTTTGCTTCCCGTGCCCATGGCCAACATCATCAACGGCGGAAAACACGCCGACAATAGGATCGATTTTCAGGAATTCATGATTGCGCCCCTGGGTGCTTCGACATTTTCCGAAGGCCTTCAGTGGATCACGGAAATATTCCATTCATTAAAGTCTCTTCTCAAAAAGAAAGGCCACATCACGGCCGTGGGCGACGAGGGCGGATTCGCGCCGAACCTGGGCAACGAGGAAGCTCTGGAAGTGATCATGGAAGCCATCGGTGCCGCGGGGTATAAAGCGGGAAGTCAGATACGCATCGCGTTGGACTGCGCTTCGTCTGAGCTCTTTGACGAAGGCGGAAGAAAAGGATACAAGTTTTGGAAATCCAACCCATCGAAGCTTTTCACGGCCAATGAGATGATCGCGATTTATTCGGAATGGTCCAAGAAGTATCCGATCTATTCCATCGAAGACGGTCTGGATCAGAACGATTGGGACGGTTACGTCAATTTTACAAAGACGCTGGGAAAGACAGTTCAAATCGTCGGCGACGATTTCTTTGTGACGAATCCCGAGCGCCTTGAGAAGGGCATCAAGATGAACGCGGCCAACGCGATTCTCATCAAAGTGAATCAAATCGGCACGGTCTCCGAAACGCTTGAAGCCATTCGCATGGCCCAAAAGGCCGGATACGGCGTTATCTCATCGCATCGTTCGGGAGAAACCGAAGACTCCTTCATTTCCGATCTCGCGGTGGGTACGGCCGCCGGACAGATCAAGACGGGGTCTCTTTCCCGCACGGACCGCATCGCCAAATACAATCAGCTGCTCCGCATCGAAGAAGAGCTCGGCAGCAAAGCGGTCTACGGCCTCAAGGCATGAATTTTTTAAAAGGAACCAGCACCGCGGTTATTTTCGCGTTGATTCTGGGTCTCTTGGTGGTGGCGCTGGCCCCAAAGGTCATGCAGATACAAAAGCTCGAAACACGCCGCGTGAATCTCGAGGAAGACCTGGCGCGTCTTCGTAAAGAAAATCAGGCCCTTGAAACGGAACTGCATCTCTTATTACATGACCCTGTTTATCTGGAAAAGGTGGCCCGTGAAAAGTTCAATAAGGCCAAGCAGGGCGAGATTGTTTACAAGGTTGTGAGGCCCGGCCAAGACGGGAAGTAAGCTATAATTTCAAAGCTAGACGGAAAAAGCCGAATGGATTTGACTCCATTCGGCTTTTTTATTTGGTAGCGGGGGTTGGATTTGAACCAACGACCTTCGGGTTATGCTTACCACTACAGCTTTCGCTGCGACATGACTGTCTTTGTGGTCTGGACTATACCTTCATCCGCTCGTTTCCTGCGGATGCCTGCCGTCTAGTCTCTACACCTCTCCATGCAAATAGATTGTCTGGATTTGGCTCGGTATTACCGTTGTTGGCGGCTTCACCGACTTTGACAGGTATCATTTAACCGTTACCGGCTAAACAGCCCACGAGTTCACTTGAGCCCGACGAGCTACCAGGCTGCTCTACCCCGCGATGATTTTGTAGAATTGCCAACCTGATGGAAAGGTCTCATTGTAGCATAGGATTCATTCAAGTCAACAATACCCTTTGTTAGATGTGGCAAAATCTCCATTTAAGATGAACAAATTTTCACCCCTTTGTCGTCCTGTAAGATAAGCAATGGACACAAAACTTAAAGCAGATATAGCAGAGAACGCTGTTACACTCGCTTTGTTAAAACAAGGTCGTCGTGTGCTTAAACCTATTGGGGACAGATTACCTTATGATTTGGTGATTGAGAATGGTGGACGATTTATAAAATTACAGGTTAAGTATGCGTGGCGCCGCCGCGACGTTTACATTGTGGATAACCGCAGAACACGTACTAATCGCCGTGCCATGGTTCGCGCTCTATATAGGTGCGAGGATTTCGACTACGCAATATTATTTATTGAGTCCTTAGATATTTATTATGTTATGCCTGTAAGCATATTCATCTCTTATAAAAGCGAAATTACTTTATCCGGAAATAACCCGCGCCAACGAAAGAGCCAATTGGTTTCCGACGCATATTTTGCCGCATGGCATTTGCTTGATTTGAAACCCCTATAATCCGGGGTTTCTTTTTGCTTCGGAATATTTCTGATACAATCCAACCAGTTTCTGTATCCTTTGTGCCAATTTATATTTATAATTAAAAGATGTGGGTGTTGAATATAAATATTAAGCAATTGGGACGATAAGGTATGGATGAACTGACATTTCTTCAGGACATGGCCGTCGTCATGGCGGTCAGCGCCGTGATCATGATCCTTTGCCACCGGTTTCAAATCCCGGTAGTGCTGGGTTATATTCTGGCGGGTGTCTGTATCGGACCGAACACACCTCCTTTCCCGCTGGTCAAAGACCTGCACAGCATCCATATCCTCGCGGAATTGGGTGTCATCTTCCTCCTGTTTTCCATCGGCTTGGAGTTCAGTCTGACGCGTTTGGCCAAGGTGGGCGTGGTGGCTTTTTTTGCCGCGACGGTGGAGATCGCGCTGATGCTGATTATTGGTTTTTTCCTGGGCCGCGCATTCGGCTGGAACACCATGAACAGTATTTTTTTGGGAGCGATTCTATCCATCTCGAGCACGACGATTATCGCCAAAGTACTCATGGACACCAAAAAGATCAAAGAAAAATTCGCGCAGGTCATTTTAGGTATTCTGATCATCGAGGATCTTCTCGCCATCGTGATCATCGCCGTTTTGTCGGGCATCGCCACGACGGGTTCGGCGGAACTGGCGGATGTGAGCATTTCGATGCTGCGGGTGGCGGGCTTCATCGCGGGTATTTTATTCTTCGGATTTTTGCTGGTTCCCAGACTCCTACGGTACATTGAAAAATTTGAGAACGCCGAAATGATCGTGATCACGGTGTTGGGATTATGTTTCGGAGCGTCTTTGCTCGCCGCCAAGGCCGGTTTCTCGGTGGCGCTGGGCGCGTTTCTGATGGGAGCGATCATCGCGGAAACCAAACAGGTGAAGGCAGTGGTCCATAAGATGGAACCGATCAGGGATATGTTCACGGCTATTTTCTTCGTATCCGTCGGCATGCTGCTGTCACCGCAGATCATCGCTCAATACGCGTTTCCGATTCTTGTGATCACACTCGTCACTATTTTTGGAAAAATATTCGCGTGTTCTCTGGCGACTTTTTTGACGGGATATAACACACAGACGTCCTTAAAAGTAGGATTGGGATTGGCCCAAATAGGAGAGTTTTCGTTTATTATCGCGATGTTGGGGGAGAGTACCGGAGTTACGGCGCCGTTTCTGTACCCAATAGCCGTGGCGGTGTCGGGAATCACGGCCCTGACGACGCCGCTGCTGATGAGAAATGACACATTTCTTGTAAAGATGCTGGCATCGGCGACCCCCAAACCCCTGGCCACCGCCGGGAGTCTCTATACGGGTTGGTTGGAGCATCTGAATCACCGAACCACTCAAAAATCCTCCGTCGTTCGCCGAATAAAGCCGTATTTGCCGCGCATTATTCTCTACGGAGCGGGCCTCGTCGCCGTGGTCTTTGCTTTTTTTGATTTTGCGGACCAGATTTCCTTTATTCCCGACAACGTTTACTGGGCTGCGTCCGTGTTTTGTGTGCTGCCGTTTATCCTGGGGTTCGCCCATACATGGGACCGCTTCTTGTGGAGTGTGTTGAGAATAAGGTTTGAGAGCGCGGAGTCACCGGATGTGCACTTAACACTTCAGAAATCCCTGCAGTTTCTGGTCTCGGTGGTAACCGGAATTTTGTTTTTTGCCGGAAGCTGGTATTTCTGGCCCTGGCAAGCGCTCGTGACGGCTGTGATCATATTTTTGATCATTTCGGCGGCACCTTTGTGGGGCTCCATCACGCGCGTGCATGACCGCGTCGAGAAAACCGTGCTGCAGGTTTTTGACCAGGAAATATCTCAGTTGAACGCAGGCGCGGATCACAGGGAATTATCGCGCTTGATCCGCGAAGAATACCCTCTCAACGTGACCACCGAAGATTTTCTTTTGCCTTTCCAGGAATCCGCCGCCAATCAACCTATACGCGATCTGGGACTGCGCGCACAAACGGGCGCTACGATCGTCGCCATTTACCGCGGTGATGAATCCATCCCAAACCCATCACCGGAAACGGTTCTGATGCCGGGAGACGTATTGATGCTGATGGGGGAGCCGGCGCAAGTCCGACAGGCCATTAAATATCTCAACGAGAAGGCCATGGAAGCGCCGGTGGTTCCCGTTCAACGCGAAGGCGTGGCGCAAACGATCTCGTTTCGCGTTCCTTCCGGCGCGTCCGTGATCGGCAAGACTCTGCGTGATGTTAAGTTGCGCAGAAACACAGGCGCCACCGTACTGGGGATCCAAAAGGAAGACATTGCCATCAACAATCCGGATGCCGATACCGGAATTGAAGACGGTGACGTCTTGTTGCTTTTCGGATGGCCGGATCAGTTAGATCGCGCGACCCGTCTTCTATCGAAAACGGACTAGTTGTTCCGCGGAACGAGATTGACGAAGATTGCACTGATTTTGCTGGTTCATTGGCGGAAATCATGGTACATTGCCGTTGGATTTGATTCCCATCGCTAAGTATTCCTAAGCAGTCAGAGTATTCCGATATATGAGAAAATTCAATAACCAGCCAAACAGGCCGCCTCGCGGGTTTTCCCGGCCTATGCCGTCTCGGCATGGCGTCGGCAACACCCAGGACAAATTTTTCTCCGGTACCGCCGTGGATCCGTCGCCTCAGATTCGTCTCGAAGACGGCTCCAAAGAATTCACCGTACGCGCGATGGATCTAATTTGTCCGGTGGGAATGGGGCAGAGAGCACTTATTGTCGCTCCTCCGGGTTCGGGGAAAACCACGTTTCTCAAACATATTTGCCAGGCCATCGCGAAAAGCGCTCCCTCAGTTAAATTGTATGTCCTTTTGATAGACGAGCGGCCCGAGGAAGTGACCGATTTTCGGCGCAGTGTTCCGGGTGAAGTCCGGTGGTCCTCCTCGGATGAAACGTATGAACACCATATCGAGACGGCGGATCGCCTGATGACTCAAGCGGTTAAGGAGGCCGGTGAGGGCCAGAATGTGATGATTGTCATCGATTCCCTGACTCGCTTATCCCGCGTTCACAATGCCGAAAGGCATTCCAGCGGGAGAACAATGTCGGGCGGCGTGGATGCCCGTGCGCTGGAGATTCCTCGACGAATTTTTGGGACAGCAAGAAAGATCGAAAATGGCGGCTCCCTGGGAATATTGGCGACCATTCTTGTTGATACGGGAAGCCGAATGGATCAGGTCATCTTTGAAGAATTTAAGGGTACGGGCAACATGGAAATCGTGCTGTCCAGGGAGATTGCCAATCAGAGAATATACCCCGCCGTGGATATCGCCAAGAGCGGCACGCGCAGGGAAGAGTTGTTGTTGAGCCCGGGGGACCTCGAGCCCATCCGAAAACTGCGCAGGGCACTCGCCGGACTTAATACCGTCGAAGCCGCCAAGACCTTGGTCGACCTTTTGCAAAAATATCCCAACAATAAGGACATTTTAGCGGCCTTAATTAAAACTTGACATTCCGGAGGGCCGTGTTATACTTTCTCGGTAGTTAAGTAAAGGTTGTTTTTGACGCTTAGTAGAATAAGAAATATCGATTAAGATCCAAATGACCGCGAACCTTACTTGAGTCGCGGTTTTTGTTTTTTTAAGCCCAAAGACTATAATATCAATCCCAAGTAAAAACATAAGAAGGAATTACATTACCATGGCAAAAGGTACAATTAAGTGGTTTAGCGACCAAAAAGGTTACGGATTCATCACCCCTGAAGGCGGAAAAAAGGACGTATTCGTCCATTTCTCAGCGCTCCAGGGCGAAGGTTTTAAATCCTTAGCCGAAGGCCAACAGGTATCTTTTGATATCGTGTCCGGTCCCAAAGGTGAGCAGGCTGCCAACGTCGTTAAGCTCTAATTGACGTGTTCGTGAAAGCCCCCGCAGTTTCCAAGCGAAGCTGCGGGGGTTTTCTTTTTTTGTTTCTCTTTTTCTGCGCCGTTTCCCACGCCTCCGAGTATTCCGCTGAAATTATGACGATCCAGGGCACCGCCTATTTGGTCGATGCCGATCAAAACAAAACGCCCGCCGTAGAGGGTCAAGCGGTGGCTGAAGGCGATATTATTGAAGTCGGGGAAGACAGCTTTGTGGACATTGCGTTTGACCCCGAATGGAAAAATGTCAGCCGCCTCGAAGAAGGGTCACGCATCAGTATCCGATCTCTCCAGAACACCGAACTTGATTTGACCAAGGGCAGCATTTATTCCAAGCTTAAAAATCTCCCGAGGGAGTCTTCGTTTGAAGTCCGCACACCCACAGCAATCGCCGGCGTGCGTGGTTCCGAATTTTATGCAGCTTTCGACGGTTCCGAGAGCGAAGTTTTAAATTATTCCGATTCCGATGTGTACGTTTATGGGTTGGATGACGAGGGGCGGAAGGCCGATGATACAAAGGTGATATTGGCTCATTCCCAGAGAACTCAAGTTTTGAAGCGGCCCATTCCTCCGCATCCCATGCCCGTGAATCAGATCAAAAGAATCGAGGGTTTGCACCAATCGCTGGGTCACCGCGTGTTTGAAGTTCAGCAGCAGGGACGCATCGGCCGTGCGCTGCCGCCTCAAGGTTCCGCGAAAGCCGAGAGAGCGCCGCAAGCACAGGCAAACAACGGACAAGGGCCTCAAAACCAACCGTCTCAAGGTGATATCAAAAAGCATCCGTCCGGAGAAATTCATGAGCCGGGCAAGCCGGGACAGCCTGGGCACAAACCTCCTCTTGGTGATCCCGACATGAGGCCGGGTGACCCCCAAATGAAGGGCCGCCCACCCATGAAGGAAGGGACTCTGCCTCCACAAGGACCTCCGCCGCAGGGAGCCGGTCCTCAAGGGAAAAAGCCGCAAGGAAAACCTCCGGCGAAGCAACCCGGTAAACCCGGACAGAAACCGAAACCTCAACCGCAACCGACAAACACGACAGGAAATCCATGAGCCGTAAAAACATTTCGACCGGAGGAAAGTGGGAACCCATTATCGGTTATTCACGCGCTGTAAAAATCGGTAACGTTGTCCATGTTTCCGGTACTACTGCCACGACTCCCGAGGGGTTGGTTGGGAAAGGGGATGCCTATGCGCAAACCGTCCAAACCCTAAAAAATATTCAAGCGGCATTGCAGCAGGCCGGCGTCTCAATTAAAGATGTGGTGCGCACGCGCATGTACCTCAAGAATATTTCTGAATGGGAAAAAGTGGGTAAAGCGCACGGCGAGTTCTTTGGTGAGGTGCGTCCCGCAACGACCATGGTGGAAGTCTCAAAGCTCATCGATCCCGACATGCTCGTTGAGATCGAAGCTGAGGCCTACATCACCTCTTAAGAAGCAGTTCGAACGGCCTGGGCAGTTTGGAGTGGAATGTGATAAGCCGGCCGCTTTCGGGATGCGGAAAAGACAAGTGGTAGGCGTGAAGTGCGAGACGCTCTATGGGATTTTCGCGGGAGCCGTATTTCTCATCTCCGATAATCGGATGCCCCAGATCAAATAAATGAACGCGGATCTGATTCTTCCGCCCCGTCTCCAATCCCACATCCAATAAAGAGTATTTGCCGTTGGTATCGATGACGCGGTAGTGCGTTATCGCGTGTTTGGCGTCCCGCGCGGGCTTCTCGATGCTGTAGACTCTGCGAAATTTGTCCTCCACGAGATAGCTCCGAATGATTCCTTCTTTTTCGCGGGGAACTCCTTCCACGATCGCATAATATTTTTTAACCGCGCCTTCCCAGTTATCCTGCAGCGTACGCTTCGTTTTTTCATTTTTGGCGAAAACAACGAGACCGGACGCGTCACGGTCAAGGCGATGCACGATATGGATGCGTCCGCGTCCGTCCTTGCTTTTGGCGCGTTCGTATTCAGTGAGCTGAAAATAAACCGTATCGTATTTTTCCTTTTCCGTGCCCATGGTCAGCATGCCAGCTTCTTTTTCGACGACGATCATGTTCTCGTCTTCAAAGACGACGCGTGAGTCGAGTCGGTATCTTAGCGTTTCAGCGGTGGCTTCCTTGGGTGTCAGAATCTCAAGCGTGTCCCCGATTTTCAGATGGCGTGCGTTATAGGTTACGATGTTGCCGTTGACGCGCACGGAACCGAATTTAAGGATTTGCTTGATCTTTGTTTTCTTGAAAGGGGCCAGATACTCATAGAGATACTCGAGCAGAGGGCCGGCCTTGGTGACTTTATGGACGCCTAGGGTTTTCATTGAGCCATTATAACCTTTCGGCTAGAATATGCCAGCTATGAGAGTCCTATTACAACTAACGAATCTCCATAAGAGCTACGGTTCCAACGTTATCCTGGACGGTGCTACGGTTTCCATGATGGAAAACCAGAAAATCGGCGTGATCGGGCGTAACGGAGCGGGCAAGTCCACGCTCTGCAAGATTATCACGGGGCATGAGCAGGCGGACGCCGGCGAGGTAAACTTCAGCAGTTTCCTGAAGCTGAGCTACCTCGAACAGCATGACCCGTACAAGCTCGACGAAACGGTCATGGGATTCCTCATGCGTCACAGCGGCAAAGAGGAATGGCAGTGCGGCAAAATAGCGGGCCGATTCCAGCTCAAGCATAAAATTCTCGAAACGCCCATCGGTGCGCTGTCGGGCGGTTACCGCACGCGCGTGAAGCTCGCGTCCATGTTATTGGCCGATCCGAACTTTCTGATCCTCGACGAACCCACGAACTATCTTGATCTAAAAACCCTAATCCTTTTGGAAGAATTCCTGCTCGATTATGACGGCGGATTTCTTATCGTGTCGCATGACAGGGAATTTCTGAAAAAAACCTGCGAACACACACTCGAGGTTGAAAAAGGGGAGTGCACGCTTTACCCGGGTTCAGTGGAAGAATATCTGATTTTTAAGGAGGAGCAGAAGGAGCAGGCACTCAGTTATAACAAAAACGTTGAAGCCAAGCAGAAGCAGCTGCAGGAATTCGTCGACCGTTTCCGCGCGAAGGCCTCCAAGGCCAGCCAGGCCAAGTCCAAGATGAAGCAAATCGAGAAATTAAAGACGATAGAAGTCGGTCATCCGCTGGGGAACGTCCATATCCGCATTCCGGCGGTCGATCGCCGGAACGGCATCGCCATGGCGTGCGAAGATCTGGCCATCGGCTATCCCGAGAAACTTGTCGCGGACAAAATTCATATTGAGATCGACCAAGGTTCCCACGTGGCGGTATTGGGTGATAACGGACAGGGAAAGACAACTTTTTTAAGAACGCTGGCCGGGGATTTGACGCCCAAGGCCGGAAAATTTAAATGGGGTCACGGGCTGCGTGTTGCCTATTACGCCCAACACGTCTTCACGTCCCTGCGCGCCGATAGCACGGTGTATGAGCATTTGGCGAGCATGGCCGCACCCTCTGTGACGCGGCAAGAAATTTTAAACCTCGCAGGAAGTTTTCTGTTTAAGGGAGAGGACGTCGAAAAGAAAATACAGGTTTTGAGTGGTGGTGAACGCGCCCGCGCGTGCCTGGCGGGGCTTCTCTTAACAAAGAGCCAGGTGCTGCTTTTGGACGAACCCACAAACCATTTGGATTTTGAAACCGTCGAAGCACTGGGCCGCGCGCTAAAGGCATTTGCCGGCACGCTTTTTTTCATCAGCCACGACAGAACGTTCGTGAATCTTGTGGCTACGCAGATCGTGGAGGTAAACAACGGAGCCGTGCGTCTTTACCCGGGAATTTACGAAGACTATGTGTACCACCTCGAAAACGTTTTACGCAAGGAACTCAAGGAAGATTCAGGTTCTTCTGCGAATGGCGCCGCTCCCGTGAAAAAGAAATCCGATTACCACTTACGCAAAGAAATGGAATCGGAAAAACGCAAGCTGGGTACGCGCATCCGCCGATCCGAAGAACAAATGGCCGCCTACAAGAAAGAGCGTGAAGAGATTCACGAACATTTCGTAAAAGATGCCGAGCACTGGTCCCGCGAGAAGCATGATCGCTACGAAGAGTTGGCGCGCCTTCTCGAGAGCGAAGAGCAGTCTTGGTTGCAACTCACCCAGAAACTTGAGCAGTTAAACAAAGACTAGACCTCGTTAAGTCGAAACTTTTACCCAAGCGAAGTTCTCACTTCGCCCTGCAATGCGATTTGAACTATACACCGAATAAGGGTATTCTAAAAGAGGCTCAAAAATTCATATCTTGTTTTAAGGCGTGACGGTCACAACTAAGGAAAGGTTAAACACGATGAAATATCTATTCGGAATTGTTGCGGTGTTCGGTCTCTTGGTCGGCGCTTCTCTCGGATACGCCGAAAACCCATGGGGCGGAGACTTTTCCGCGGACATGATCGGAACATCCCAAGGCCAGAGGTTTCAAGCCAAGCTTTTTGTTTCCGGCGATAAAACGCGCATGGAAATGATGGAGATGGTGGTGATCACGCGCTTGGATAAGAACGTTGCCTGGATGATCATGCCGGCACAAAATATGTACATGGAGCAGGCGGTGGATTACCGCACCATGATGCAAACGGGCACCGCGAACGGAGAAGTGTCGCGTAAACCCCTTGGCACGGAACCGATTGACGGAAAACCCGCGCAAAAATTTGAGGTGACATATTCCAACAACGGGAAACAGGAATCTGTGTACCAGTGGATGCAGGGTGAAATGCCCGTCCGCGTGGCCGCCGTGGATGGCAGCTGGGTGATGGAATATAAAAACGTCCAAAAAGGTTCTGTGTCGGCCGATCTTTTTGAAGTTCCCGCCGGTTATCAGAAATTTGCCATGCCTTCGATGAGCGATTTACGGCGCACCGCCGGAGCCGAAGC
>CAYUTV010000006.1:0-11710 GCA_964447745.1 uncultured Planctomycetia bacterium
GATCATGGAGTACTCGCCGCTGACGCTGTAACATCCGATAGGACAATTAAATTTTTGTTTTAATTCATGAAGCACGTCCAGATAGGCCAGCGCTGGCTTAACCATTAAGAAATCCGCGCCTTCGCGGATGTCCTCCTCCGCTTCCCGCAGCGCCTCGCGGCGATTAGCCGGATTCATTTGATAGGATTTTCTGTCGCCGAACTGCGGAGCGCTTTCCGCGGCTTCGCGAAACGGGCCGTAGAAACCCGAAGCGTACTTTACGGCGTAAGACATAATGGGCGTATTCTCGAATCCATTTCCGTCAAGGGTTTGCCTTATGGCCCCGACGCGCCCGTCCATCATATCGGACGGCGCGATAATATCGGCACCGGCATTGGCGTGAGACAAAGAAATTTTTGCCAGCGTTTTAAGGGTTGTGTCGTTGTGAATTTTGCCCCGCTGAATATGTCCGCAATGACCGTGATCGAGGTATTCACAGAGGCAAACATCCGTAATCACTAAAAGACTTGTCTTTTTTTTGATGGCTCGCACCGCTCGCTGCACAATACCTTTGCCTGCAAACGCGGCGACACCGGCCTTGTCTTTTTTGGAGGGAATTCCAAACAGAATGACGGACGTCGCCCCGGCGGCATCCAGGCGCTGCGCCTCTTCCACGAGGGCCTTCTCGCTCCATTGAAATTGTCCGGGCATGGAACCGATTTCAACGGGACGGGTCAATCCCTCCTTAACAAACAGGGGTTGAATAAGCTCCTTCGATAAAAGCGCATGCTCCCCCACAAAGTTTCTAAGCTTAGGGTTTTCACGCAGGCGCCTCAGGCGGATGTTAGGTGTCGCTATAGGCATTGGATCATCGCCTCAATTAATCCGTCGGTAGTGAATGTCTTGGCCTCGCATCGCACTTTGAGACCCAGAGAACGTAACGTCTTGGACGTCACAGGTCCGATGCTGGAGATACGGGCACTTTGAAGCGCCAAACGCGCGCGCTTCTTCCCTAAAAGGCG
The DNA here is from genome assembly GCA_964447745.1 of uncultured Planctomycetia bacterium. Lineage (GTDB taxonomy): Bacteria > Omnitrophota > Gorgyraeia > 2-02-FULL-51-18 > 2-02-FULL-51-18 > CAYUTV01. The sequence goes on from CAYUTV010000006.1 coordinate 1,002, forward strand.
GACAAAATGCGTCGCCGTAGACGAGCTCGTGAACGTCACAAAATCAATTTTTTGTTTTTGCAGCGCTTCTTTCGCCTGATCCGGAATTGCGGCCGGCCGGCGGGTCCTGTAGGCCTCCACCCTATGCACGCGAGCGCCGAGCTGCCCAAGACCTTTCTCGAGTTCGGGTGGCGCAATGTTCGTTCTAAGCAGCAATATTTTACTGTCTTTGAGCTTGCCGAATTTTTTTTTAAATTCCTCAACCAACGCGGATGTTTCGTAACGTTTGGGTTCCAGGTCCGGCAAAACCCCGCGGCGCCGGATTGCCGCAGAAGTCTCCGGGCCCACCGAAGCAATTTTAGCAGAGCCAAACGCGCGGCTGTCCTTTTTGTGCTGCCTGAGTCTGTCAAAAAAATAATCAGCGCCGTAAGTGCTGGTAAATACCACCCAATCATAAGTCGGAAGACTGCCAATCGCCCTGTCCATCGCCGCATACGACGCCGGCGGCACAATTTCAATGGTCGGAAGCTCGATGACCGAGGCGCCAAGTTCCTCCAACTTGTCGCGCAAAGAACTCGCCTTGTCCCGTGAACGCGTTACCAGAACCGTGCGGCCGAATAAAGGCAGCTTTTCATACCAGTTCAGTTTGTTTTTTAGAGAAACCACGTCTCCCACGATGATAATGGCCGGAGCGCCCATTTTTTTTGCCCGAACGCGCGCATCGATCGACGCAAGTGTTCCGTCGCAGCTTTTTTGCCTCGGCAGCGTCCCCCATTCGATCACAGACACAAGCGTTGAGGACTTCATGCCTTCTTGAATTAGTTTTTTGGCGATTGTGCCCAAATTATAAAAACCCATATAAATCACGATCGTTCCATTCAGCGCGATGATATTGCGCCAATCGATTTGATCGAGATTCTCATCGTGCGCTTTGTGACCGGTTAAAAAAGTCACGGAGGAATTGTGTTCGCGGTGAGTGAGCGGAATGCCCGAATACGCGGCGCAAGCGGTGGCACTCGTCACGCCGGGCACCACTTCAAAAGGCACCTTGCGCTCCTCGAGAAACAACGCCTCCTCGCCTCCGCGGCCAAATAAATAGGGGTCCCCACCCTTTAACCGTACGACCTTTTTGCCGCTTTTTGCGAACTTAAGAATCATTCTGTTGATTTTATCCTGGGAAAAACGGTGGTACCGAAATCTTTTTCCGACACAGATCGTGCGTGCACCTTTTTTTACATGTCGCAGGTGTTCCGGATTTGCCAAATAATCATAGACCACGAGATCGGCTTCCCGCAGCAAGCGCAGAGCCTTCAGTGTCAATAGTCCGGGATCCCCGGGGCCTGCCCCCACAAGAGACACTTTACCGGATTTCATGAGCGTGCCTCCCGCATAAATTTACCGGCACCCTGTCTGATCAACTGCGACGCCAATCGTTTAGCCAACACCGCGGCCTTGCTGGACGACCCGGAAACCTCTCCGGCCACATAGGCGCTGTTATTGACCGAAAACACATTGGCCCGCATGCTGAATCGATTTCCTTTGAGACGCGTTAAAATACCCACCGGTACGCGGCATCCGCCATGCAACGCCCGAAGAAAAGTGCGTTCCGCGGTTACCGCCGTTTCAGACGGCGCATGGTTCAGACGCCTGACAATGCCAAAAACCTCGGTATCGGCTCTGCGAACCTGTAAACCCAGCGCCGCCTGCCCGACAGCCGGTAAAATACATTCTTCGGAGACGGCCGCCGCATACTTCAAATATTTTTTGACCCTTAAAAGACCCGCCAGCGCGATAAGAATGGCATCCTGTTTTCCTTCCCGTACCGTTCGGCGAACGCGCGTATCCAGATTGCCGCGAATATCAACAAGTTTGAGATCCGGCCTTAGAAGAGCCAGCTGCCTTTTGCGCCGAGGACTGCCTGTTCCGACCACCGAATGCATCGGCAGGGTTTTTAATGAGAACCCCTGGCGCGAAACAAGCGCGTCGCGCACGTCTTCCCTTTTGGGAACCGCCGCCAAGCAAAGCCCTTTCGGGGAATCCGTGGGCAAATCTTTTAAGCTGTGAACCGCGATGTCAATCTCAGCGTTCAGCAGAGCTTTCTCAATAGCCTTGGTAAAAACTCCGATGTTGTTCTTTTTAAAAAGCGCCACACTCTGATATTCGTCGCCCATTGTTTTGATGATTTTAATCACAAAGCGCTTACGCGGATACAGCGCGGCGAGGCGGCGGCGCACTTCTTTGGCCTGCGCCAATGCCAGAAGACTCCCGCGCGTTCCGATGACAAGCGCAGATCGCTTCATCGCGGCATCGGGCCGAATTCTTTCATCAGCCAACCCATGAAAAACTGCGTCTGCTTGTGCACGACACCGAAACATTCCGCCAACTCCCCTTCCCGTAGGGCCAAGTTCTTATTCGCAATTCCCTGCAGATCATCAAGATTATAGAGATATACGTTGTCTATCTTTTCCGCGCCGGGGTCGATGTTTCTGGGCATCGCGATATCGATAAGAAATAACGGCCGCTCATGACGAACCTTCATCCAGGAACGGATTTGACGGCTTTGAATCAAAACCTTGGGCGCGTGCGTGGACGCGATAATAATGTCGGTGTCCCGAATTTTTTCTTCATAGCGATCATAATGAACCGCTTCCGCCCCAAACTCGGCCGCCATGGCCTCTGCTCTTTCAAAGTGCTTGCTGGATACGATTCGCGGCAGAGCCCCTCGTGACACCATGGCCTTCGTCACCTGGGAAGACATCTCACCCGTGCCCAGCACCATCACATGCGCGCCTTTGAGCGTTTCAAAAATTTTTTCCGCGAGTTCCACCGCGACTGACGCTACACTCACCCGGCCGGAGCCGATTTCGGTTTGCGTTCTGACGGTCTTTGCGACTTTCAGAGAACGTTGAAAGAGATTATTCAGGACCTTGCCGGTTTGACGGTGTTTATGGGCCTCCAAATAAGCCTCTTTGACCTGACCCAGAATTTCTGTCTCACCCACGACCATCGAATTAAGCCCCGATGCGACTGAAAACAGATGGCGGACGGAATCGGGTTGTTTTAGCACATAAATATTTTTTTCAAAAATCGAGAGATCGAGATTGGAGTATTCGCTAAGAAACTCCTTGGCTCTCTGGACAGATTCGGCGGGCTTATCCGCCACGCCGTAGATTTCCGTCCGGTTGCAGGTCGATAGGAGCACCCGTTCGCGGAATACATCCTTATCACGAAGTGTATTCAACAAGTCCTGCGCTTTATGGCGCGGAACGCTGAGCTTTTCCCGCAGCTCAAGAGGAGCCGTCTTATGATTCACTCCGAGGACCAGAATCTCCACGCTCATACCCCCCGGTGAAATCCGCTGGCGCCGTAATTGGCGGTTAAAAGCGTCACGAAGAGCAGCGCGAAAACCACAACCGTCCCGGCCGCGATTTTTTGCCCGCGGCGCAACCGGCTCAAACGAAATCCCAGAATCAACCAATACATAAAACAAGCGGCGAGTGATAACGTTACCTTGGGATCCCGCAGGACTTCTTTGAGCTCGCCGGCGGTTTTTGCGGAAAAAACGCCACTTAGCAATCCAAATGAAAACAGAATCACACCCCACATGAGAGAGCCAAAGTGGATTTTGTCGAGCGTGGCCAACGGGGGCAGCTTGAGAAAAGCCGTACCCGTATGCTTGGTTTTCAGCTGATGAGATTGAATCAAATACATTACGGCGCTGGAGACGGCAATAATCTGACTGACGAAGCCGATGACGATGAGCGAAGCGTGTATGGCCGTCCAGCGTGAAGACGGCGTAATCAGAACAAACTCGGCATTTTTGGAAAGCAGGGCCCCCAAAAGAGAGATAATCAGCGCGATCGGCAGAGAAAACAACACGAGATACCCCGCGCGATAGCGTCTTTCAACGGCGTACGACAGCACCACAATCAGAAATGAGGCCACATGGAGAGAATCCGCCAGATTCAACAGCGGGCAGATCTCGGAGCGTCCTGTCAGATAAACAATGAACGCCAAATGAAGCGCCATTCCGGTTTGAATAAGGCGTCGTCCCCATTGCGTCATCGCAGCCACGGGATTTTCAAAATTTAAAAAATATACGATCATGCCGGCCGCATAGATCGCTAGAATGGCGAAAAATAAAGCCGTTTGCATCAGACCCTCCAGCTCTCCAGGGCCTTTTGATCAATGGCATGCGATTCAAGGGTGCGAATCGTATCGCCGAACTGATGCTCCACCGCCACGCGCGCTCCTTCCGGCGCATCCGAATAACGCACGGCAATCGCGGCGATCATGCCGAGCTCCTCACCCGTAGGCGCCTGTCCCGACTCCGCGAGAACCAACGCGGAAGGAAACGCGTGTATGCGAAAAACATGTCTGCCTTTTTCATAATATTTGAGGAAATTATTCTCGCGTTCATTGCGTCCGACAATCACCTTAGTCTTCGAAGGAAGCCGAAAGTGGCGTCCGACTTTAAGCATCAACACATCCTCATGAGACAAATTTTCTTTCCCTTTGGCGTCAAAAACATCCTGCAGCTTTGCCGCGTATTGAGGATCCGTGAGATAGCAGCATCCCCCGGCCGGCTGCGGGTAGTCTTCAAGCCCCAACGCCTTGGCCTGTTCGATTTGCGGGTTTCTTGAGCGACCGGTCAAACCCATCAACTTTGTTCTGTCCACCCAACCCTTGATTTCGGGGACGGTGGGGTCGAGGTGTTGAGCCGATAACGGCCGCAATACGAGACCGCTTAAGCCGCTGTCCCTTTCGATGGTCTTCATCGCTTGGCGGTGCTGCGACATGGGTCTTTGTCCAAGCACCTCACCGGTAAAAATAAATTGGGCGCCGAGATCGTCCATCAATTTGCGCATTCGCTTAAACATAAAAATTCGGCAATCGACGCACGGGTTGAGATTGGCCCCGTAACCGTACTTCGGACTGGTCACTACCGGCAGGTAGTCTTTGGAAACGTCTATGATGTGGAGCTTGAATTTTAATTCGGCGGACAAACGGAGCGCTTCATGAGCGCGGATCGGCTTCTTCTCATCGCGGAAATTGCGCGTGTGTTCGGTCACACAGAACCCTGTGGAAAAATTAATCCCCTCCACTTCCACGCCCATATCCAAAAGGATTTTGGTCGCTAGTGTGGAGTCAAGTCCACCCGAAACCATGCCCAACGCTTTAACGCCCATTGGATTCTCCCAGCTTCTTTTTAAAAGACGCCAAAACTTCTTTTTTCATGGCGTACGCGTGCGCCTTGGACGGAAAACTTTTTCCGCGAACATCTTTGATGTATTTTTCAACGGCACGCCGAGCCGTTTTGTGGATATCGGCGTAGCGTTTGACGAATCTTGGCTCAAACTTGGTAAAGAGACCCACGACATCGTGATAAACCAGCACTTGCCCGTCGCAGTCCTTCCCCGCGCCGATGCCTATCGTCGGCACCTTTAAGTCGTCGGTGATTTTTTTGGCAAGAGGCGCCGGTACGCACTCGAGCAATACGGAAAACACTTTTTTTTCTTCAAAGGCGAGCGCGGCCCGGTAAATCTCCACCGCGCTTTCAACTTCCGCTCCCTGTACGCGAAAACCGTCGGGGCCCGTGACCGTCTGGGGTGTAAGCCCGACGTGACCCATGGTCGGTATGCCCTCTTTTACCAAGAGCTCCGCGATAGCCAGAGCCGAGTCCGACCACTCGAGTTTTACGGCGTCGCATCCCGCTTCATGAATAAATCGGTGCGCCGAGACCAGTGCCTGCTGCGGTCCCTTCTCGATCGCTTTGAGCGGAAGATCGCCGATGATAAAAGAGTTCTTTGCGCCGCGACGTACGGCTTTGGCGTGATGGATCATCTCATCCATCGTCACCTCGGCCGTCGAGGAATAACCCAGAACCACCATGGCCAGCGAATCGCCGACCAGAATGATATCCACGCCGGCCGCCTCCAGAATCTCGGCCGTGGAGGCGTCGTAGGCCGTCAACATGGTGATTTTACGCCTTTGGCGTTTATAACTTAAAAAGGTGTTTGGGGTCATGATTCAGCTCTAAGCGAATCGATTATTATAGCTCTAACCTATTGAAATATAAAGCGCTATGAGGTATGGCCGGAGGCCTTGAGAACGGCGGGAACCAGCTCTTCCCAGCCGATGGCCATGACATGCACACCCTGGACAAACGGACGAACCGACTGGATTAGTTCAGAGGCAACCTTCACACATTCGCCCTTGGGGTCAGGCACCGAGTCAAAGCGTGCAATCATGGGCTTGGGGATCACAATTCCGGGTATTTTTTCATTCATAAAATTGGCCATTTTCACTGATTTGATGAGAATAATGCCCGCAAGAATCGGCTTATCGAATCCCTCCTTCTTGTAACGGTCCACAAAGCGCTTAAATCGTTCGACATCAAACACGCCCTGTGTTTGGAAGAAATCGGCCCCGCTTTCTATCTTGCGGCGTGTCTTGGAAATCTCCGTATCCACATCTTCAACGCACGGGTTCATCGCGGCTCCTATACAGAGCTTGGTGGAACCGTCCAGCTTGTTGGCATTCATGTCGACGCCTTGATTAAGGCCGTGCGCAATCTTCATCAGCTCTCCCGCGTCGACGTCGTAAACGGGTTTTGCCTTGGGATGATCCCCGATATGAATCGGATCCCCCGTCAGAACCAAAACATTTTCAATTCCCAACACCGCGGCAGATAATAGGTCGGATTGCAGCGCCAGGGCGTTTCTATCGCGTGTGGTGATCTGCATGATGGGCTCTATGCCGAATTGCTTGAGCTTGTGGCAGGCGGCGAGTGAGCCCAATTTCATCAATGCGGCCTGTCCGTCGGTCACATTCACCGCATCAACCACACCCTTAAGATACGCCGCTTGTTTCAAGAAGCCGTCCATATTCGTTCCCTTGGGAGGCCCGAGTTCGGCGGTAACGGTGAATTTCTTTTTATTTATTATTTCGGTGATTTCCATTGAATAGTTTCTTTAAATGATACAAGCGTATCAGGTTTAAAATCAACATCACGTTTGTTAAAGGGCCGACACCTCCCGGGACCGGACTGATGTACGCGGCTCTTTCCTTGGCACTCTCAAACTCGATGTCTCCCACCAGCTTTCCATCCAGCATGTTTTCGCCGACATCAACGACCACGGCCCCTTTTTTTATCCAGGAACCTTTGATCACGTGCGCTTTTCCCACGGCCGAGACAACGATATCCGCTTGCGCGATATGCTCCGCAAGCCCCCGCGTTTCCTTGTGGCACACCGTCACCGTGGCCAATTTGTCCATCAACAATACGGCGGTGGGCTTTCCGACCAAATCGCTATGACCCACTACCACCGCTTGCTTTCCGACAAAATCGGTTCCGGCGCGCTTCATCGCTTCCTCCAATAAAACGAGCACAGCATTGGACGTCGGAGAAAAAACACCGAAATGACTTTTCAAAAACGTCCGGCCCTCGACGTCTTTTAGCATATCAAGATTGTTTAAAACATTCATCGCATCCAGCGATTTGGGCAACGGAGAAAATACCATTACACCGGTCACGGCCGCATCTTTGTTTAGCTTCTTAATTTCATCGATCAGATGCGCTTCCGAGATGTCCGCCGGCAGGATAACAGGCGTCAGAGCGATACCTGCTCTCTGAAGCAGTTTCTTGAGATAATTCGAATACAGCTGAATATCCTTGGATTCGCCCACCTGAATGGTTCCCAACGAGAGCGGAGAACCATCTCTCTTCAACGCTTCTACATCCCTGAACGCGTTCGCGAGCAATTTATCGGCGATCTCGGCGCCGCTCAAAATATTGGATACGGCGCTCATACCTTGGCCTTTGATTGGATCGCGCGCGACAACGAACGGATTCTCGATTCCAGCGCGTTCAGCTTGACGCGTCGGGATTTGACGAATTTCACGCTCTTCACGGTCTTAAGATTTATTTCGACGTTAAGTCGCGCCGCGCTGAAAGCCGCTTCAAGCAACAGGGCCGCCTCGGCCAAATCGCTCGCGAGCCAAGCGCTGGTGCGGGAAGCCTCTCCCAGCGCGACTTTTAGGGGATCAATAACCGATTGGGCCATTGCGAACGGGACATCCGCGGCTTTTTCCAGTGCTTTTTGGTAGGCAGAGTTTTGGCGGTCTTCTTTTGAGAACACCGTAAGCTTCTTAAACGCTTCGGCGTCCCGGTCCATCAAATCCAGGAAAAAATTCTTGGTGCGCTCGGTTTGAGAAAGTTTTCTCAAGGAGTCCAACTGAACCGACCCGGGCTTCTTTTTCTCTTCGCGTTTGTTATTGATACGGATTACTTTTTCAACCAACGCCGCGCCCGCGGAACCAATCAATGCCGCCGCAGCACCCCCGCCCGGCGAATAATCCGCAGAGCCCAATTTCGAAGTAAAATTTTTGACCGTCCCGTTCTTAAAACTCATTTAGAAAAGTCCTTGGGCTTGACCGTCATCGGTCAAATCCATTTGTTCGAGCATAGGTTTTTCCGGCAGGCCCGGCATCAGAACCATTGTACCTGATAACACGACAAGAAATCCCGCGCCTGTATAAGGACGGATCGCGCGAACCGTCAGCCGCCAGCCCGAGGGCGCGCCCTTCAATTCGGGATTGTCCGAAAAAGAGTAGGGTGTTTTCGCGATAACGACGGGCAGATTATCCAGTTTGAGGCGGTGTACTGATTCTAGGTCCTTCCTACCTTCATCGGTATAATCCACGCCGTCCGCGCCGTAAAGCTCTTTGGCAATTTTTTCAATTTTCTGCTCGGTCGTAACATCCAATTCGTAGAACGGTTTGAAATTTGATGGTTGTTCTGCCGTGACTTTCACGACTTTCTCGGCGAGCTCAAGCGCACCCCGACCGCCCAGTTTTACGGCGTCTGAAACAGCGCATTCCACTTTCCACTCCCTCGTCTTATCTTTTATGGTTTTTATTTCTTCGTCGGTGTCCGACGGAAAACGATTAATGGCGACAATCACGGGAACACCGAACTTACCTATGTTTTGGATATGTCGCTGAATATTCTCAAATCCCGCAACCATCGAACCGTGAGATTTAATCGCTTTGACGGAGACAACAATCACGGAGACGCTGGGACGTAAATTTCCTTCACGGCAAACCACATCAAACATTTTCTCAAGACCTAAATCCGCGGCAAAACCGGACTCCGTCACCACGTAATTGGCCAATTTCATCGCGATCGTCGTGGCCATGAGACTGTTATTGCCGTGTGATACGTTTGCAAATGGGCCCGTATGTATGAATACCGGCTGGCCTTCATAAGTTTGGACGAGATTAGGCTTAATCGCATCTTTAAGCAGTAGCGCCATGGCACCCGCGGCTTTTAAATCCTTTGCCGTGACCAAACGGCCTTCTTTGTTGAGGCCTATGGAAATTCTATTGAGTTTTGATTTAAACGCAGGAATCGAATTGGACAAAGACGCACAACCCATGACCTCACTGGCGGCCGTGATATCAAAACCCGTTTTATACTGAGGAAAATGACTTGTTTTAGAAACGCCGACGATGATATTACGCAGCTGCCGGTCACTCATGTCGAGCGTACGGCGCCAGAAAATATGCTCCGGGTCAATCCCTAATGCGTTGCCGTGGTGAATATGGTTTTCAAGTACGGCAGATAAAAGATTGTGCGCTGATTGAATCGCATGGAAGTCACCCGTGAAATGAAGATTGATGTCCTCCATGGGCAGCACTTGCGCATAGCCGCCGCCCGTGGCACCGCCTTTAAATCCAAAAATGGGAGCCAGCGAGGGTTCTCTCAGACACAGAATGACTTTCTTCTTCAGGATACCCAGCGCTTCGGTGAGACCGACGCTGGTGCAGGTTTTACCGTCACCTTCTTTGGTGGGCGTCATACCGGTGACACAAATTAGCTTCGCTGCGGGCGGACGCGAAAAAAAACGGTCTAGAACCTTTAACGAGACCTTGGCTTTGTAATTTCCAAAAACCTCAATCTCGTCGAGGTGTAGACCGACTTTTTGCGCGACTTCCGTTATCTGAATCGGTTTAGCTTTACGTGCAATTTCTAAACTGTTCAAGACGAAGGCCTATTTCCCCATTCCGACTCTTTGAGCCTGTTGAAATACCTTTCCTTCCGTTCTGATCGACGGAGCGATGATGAGTTCGGTCATTTGAAGCTCTTTGATGTCCTTGGCACCGACGTTGCCCATGCAGGTCTGAAGGGCACCCATCAAATTCTGGGTACCGTCATCGAGGCGCGCGGGACCGTACAAAATTTCTTCAAGCGTGCCGGTAACACCGACTTTAATTCTTGTGCCGCGCGGTAAATTCGCATGAGGTGTCGCCATTCCCCAATGGTATCCGCCGCCGGGCGCTTCCTTGGTACGCGCAAACGCGGAACCGACCATCACCGCATCCGCGCCACTCGCAAACGCTTTGCAAATATCGCCGCCGGTAGACATACCGCCATCGCAGATGATGGGCACGTATTTTCCGAATTTTTTATAGTGATAATCTCTGGCGGCTGCCGTGTCGCAAACCGCGGTCACTTGCGGAACGCCCAGACCCAAAACACCGCGCGACGTGCAAGCTGCGCCCGGTCCAATGCCGATGAGAAGCGCTGCCACACCCGTCTGCATTAGCTCCAGCGTCGTCTCGTATGTGACGCAATTGCCGATGATCACAGGAATCTTCATGGTTTTGCAAAATTTATGGAACTCGAGAGTTTTATATTCGCTGGAAATGTGACGAACGGTGGTCAC
>CAYUTV010000006.1:11810-16515 GCA_964447745.1 uncultured Planctomycetia bacterium
GACGCGATGATGGGCACGCGGAATTTTTTACCGCCGATTTCCCATGAAGTATCGACTTCGTTTGGATTGATCGTTACGTCGCCCGGAACAAGGGCAATTTCATCGAATCCGTATGCGCGTCTTGCTTTGCGTCCTCTTCCTAACCACATCCCCATAAACGAACTCCTTATTGTTTGAAAATTTTAGAATTTGGCCTTCACGTCGGGCGTTACATCTTTCAGAGCTTCGCCGGTCGCCTCAGTCGTTGTATCTACGGCTCCGCTGACCGCGGTGTTCACCGGAGGAAGAGGAGATGTCACCGCTTTGGCGACTTCTCCCGTTGCTTCGATGACTCCCTGGGCCGCCTGGCCGATAAGAACCCGATCATCAGGCGGAGCGCCTACACCGGTTTTTTTGAGAGATTCAATGCGCGCGTCTCCCTTCTTCTCAGAGATAGAAAACGTAACAAGGTCGTATTTGGCGAGGCCTTCCAACTCTTTCTCGGACTTCACCAGAAACTCGGTTTCTCCGCCGGCAGCGAAATCTTTGATCGCTTCATGGCGAATCGTGATGCGTTTATAGACGGGGTCGACTGTCACAACCTCGCCTTTGCCTTCAAATTTTTTGTCGGCTGCGAAGGCCTGGAGGCTTATGGCAACCGCTAAAATAACGAGAGAGAAAACAGATAGGGTTTTGAAATGTTTCATAACGGCTCCCCGAAGGATAATTGCGTGTAAGGTAAATCCAATAAAGGAGTTATTGTAGCAGATGGGCTTGGGACGGGCAATAAAAAACCCGGATCACAACCGTGTGTGACCCGGGTTTTTCTATCGCTTTTAGTTAGCGATCAATACATTCCGCCGCCCATACCGCCCATGCCCGCAGGCATCGCGGGAGCCGCCGGCTTGTTCTCTTCCGGCAGGTCCGTAATCAGGGATTCGGTGGTCAAAAGAAGCGCTGAAATCGACGCGGCATTTTGAAGTGCCGTGCGTGTGACTTTAGCGGGATCGATGACACCGGCTGCGAAAAGGTCTTCATACGAATCAGTCTGAGCATTGTAACCAAAACTGCCCTTATAATCCGTCTTCACCTTATCGACAACAACGTCACCGACTTGGCCGGCGTTCATCGCGATATGCTTGAGAGGTTCTTCGATTGCCTTTTTGATAATGGTGGCACCGACGAGCTCATCCCCTTTAATACCGCTGAACGTCAACTCTTGCGCGCAACGAATAAGCGCCACTCCACCGCCGGGAACGATTCCCTCTTCCACGGCTGCGCGGGTTGCGTGCAGAGCGTCTTCGACGCGGGCTTTCTTTTCCTTCATTTCCGTTTCCGTCGCGGCGCCTACATTCAGGACGGCCACGCCGCCGGAAAGCTTGGCCAGACGTTCCTGGAGCTTTTCCTTGTCATAATCGGAGTCGGACGTTTCGATTTGCTTCTTGATGGTCTGAATACGGCCATTGATGTCCGCGGTCTTGCCCGCACCTTCAATGATCGTCGTATTTTCTTTATCGACCGTGATGCGCTTGGCGCGGCCGAGATCCGCCAGCTGTGTATTTTCAAGTTTCAATCCGAGGTCTTCGGTGATGGCCTTACCACCGGTCAACACTGCGATGTCCTGCAGCATTTCTTTGCGGCGGTCGCCGTAACCGGGAGCTTTTACCGCGCAAACGGACAGTGTGCCGCGGATTTTATTGACGACCAATGTCGCCAACGCTTCACCGTCGGTTTCTTCGGAAAGAATCAAGAGGGGCTTGCCGCTCTTGGCTACTTTTTCGAGAACCGGCAGAAGGTCTTTCATCGAGGAGATCTTTTTCTCATAGATCAGGATGAACGCATCTTCGAGGGACACGAGCATGCGATCGGGATCCGTCACGAAGTAAGGAGAAAGATAACCTTGGTCAAACTGCATACCTTCGACGACTTCCATCGTGGTCTGTGTGGACTTGGCTTCTTCTACCGTGATAACGCCGTCTTTACCGACTTTTTCCATGGCGTCTGCAATTAAGTCACCAATGGTCTTGTCGTTATTGGCGGCGATCGTCGCAACCTGCGCGATTTCCTTCTTACCTTTGACGGGCTTGGATAGTTTCTTCAGTCTTTCCGTGACTTCTTCAACCGCTTTTTCAATTCCGCGCTTTAAAGCCATCGGATTTGCTCCGGCCGTGACGTTCTTCAAACCTTCTCTGAAAATCGCTTCGGCTAAAACCGTCGCCGTGGTCGTACCGTCACCGGCGGTGTCGCTGGTCTTGGAAGCAACTTCTTTGACCATTTCGGCGCCCATGTTCTGATACGGATCCTTCAATTCAATTTCCTTGGCTACCGTCACACCATCTTTGGTGATCGTGGGTGAACCAAATTTTTTATCGATACAAACATTGCGGCCCTTGGGTCCCAACGTCACTTTGACTGCTTTGGCCAGCTGCTCCACTCCGCTAAGAATAGAACGACGGGCTTCGTCGCTAAATTGTAATTGTTTTGCCATGATCTGATTCGCTCCTTATTATTTCAGTATCGCCAGAATATCGTCTTCTTTGATGATCAGGTAATCGCTTCCCGCGACTTTGACTTCGGTGCCGGAATAGCGTCCGAACAACACCTGGTCATTCACCTTTACTTCAAGAGGCGTCACTTTGCCGTCTTCGGCAGTGCGTCCTTTACCAACCGCCACAACCTTGCCTTTTTGCTGCTTTTCTTTGGCGGTGTCAGGAATAACAATTCCTCCGGATGTCTTTTCTTCGGCTTCCAAGGGCTCCACAAGAACGCGGTCGCCCAGGGGCTGAACTTTTGCTTTGTCTGCCATGAATTCACTCCTCCTGTAATTTATTGCTATTGTCGATGATAGTTTCGGTACAAACTTGTATTTGGCACTCATTTAACCTGAGTGCTAACAGAGTGCTATTTTATGGGGTGGGTGTTTTTTGTCAAGAAAAAACTGTAGGCAGCCCGGATTCCGTGCATGACCAAATCGGGTTCGATACGGTCTATCCGGCGGCAATAGTGAGACATAAAGCCTGCGTATCCGCCCGTGGCGACCACTTTTAGCCGGCAACGAAGGCTTTTCTCAACCTGCTCCACAATCCGATCAACCAAACCGCCGATTCCATAACAACAACCCGAGCGAATGCTTTCAACGGTATCCCTTCCGATCACCCCTTTTGGCGCCGCCAAACGAATCCTGGGCAATAGAGCCGTGCGCTCGAAAAGCGCTTCGAGGCTAATTTCAATGCCCGGAGCGATAATACCGCCCAAATACTCTCCCCGGGGAGAAACGACGTTAAACGTAATGGCGGTGCCGAAATCCAGTACGATACACGCCCGGCGGTAGCGACGGTATGCCGCGAGCGCATCCATCAGCCGGTCGACGCCGACTTCCTTGGGTCTGCGATAGCGGTTGTTTATGGGGATGGGGATGTCCCGTCCGATAAAGTACACGGGTCGTCCATAGAGAGCCCGTAATTGCTTCCTCAGAACGACGCCTGCAGTCGGCACGACGCTCGCCACGGCCACGCCCGAAATAAGCGCCCAAGGAAACTTGTTTTTGAGCGTCAGCAGAGACTTCCGGCTCAGCTTGTCAGTCAAGAGACGCGCGCGTGAAACGATTTTTTCACCGCGAAAATAGGCAAAGCTGACACTCGTGTTACCTATATCAACCGCTATGAAATGATTCATCTCTTCCTTGCTGGACGCAGGTGCTGAATGTCTCCTGACATCACTTTTTCCTGAAGACCGTTGTCTTTTCGAATCCAAAGAGCCCCGTCCTCATCAATACCGACGGCCTCTCCGTGAATCTTGCGTTTCCAAGTGGTGGCGGTCACACGCTGACCCGAAGTGAGAGAACGCTCTTCCCATTCTTCGGCGATGTCCGCAAACTCGTTTTTTTTGAGTTTCTGGTAATACACGTCTAGCTCTGCCAGGATTCGCCGCGCGAGACTGACCCGCGAAACACTGTCCCCCATGATCTTCTTCATGGAAATGGATTGCGGTGGCAGCTCCTCATGCGAGGCGTTGACGTTAATTCCTATGCCCACCACGACAAACCGCACGCGATCCGACTCCGCGCTCATTTCCGTCAGAATACCGCAAATTTTCTTATCCTCATGCAAAATATCGTTGGGCCATTTAATGCCAAAAGATTTTTCCGCGACGCTCTCCAACACTCGTGTCACGGCAACCCCTGCGGTGATCGTGATCTTCGCTACGTCCGACGGCGGCAACGACGGCCGAAGCAGAACCGACATCAAAATATTTTTGGACTTCCCCGATGTCCACACACGGCCCAATCGCCCGCGCCCCTTTTTCTGGTGCTCGGCGAAAACACACGCACCCTCACGAACCCCGCGCTCTCCCAACTGGTAGGCCGCGTCATTGGTGCTGTCGAGTGTGTTGTAAGAAAAAATCTCTTTGCCTATAATCTGCGTTTTTAATCCGTGGCGAATCTCATCCGAGAAAAGCTTATCCGGCGCCGACACCAGTCGATAACCGATCTTCGGCTGGCCGTCGATTTGATAGCCAAGCTCGCGGAGGTCTTCAATGCGCTTCCATACCGCCGCACGCGTCACCTTAAGATTTCGCGAGAGCGCCTCACCCGAGACGTACGACTCGGGACTATTTCGCAAAGCGGTTAAAAGAGTGTCTTCTTTCATTTTTCCAGCGGCTTAACCGTGCCGAATTTTTTCTGTATTTTACGGATTTGATCGCGTAGTTGGATGGCGCGTTCAAA
>CAYUTV010000006.1:16615-32394 GCA_964447745.1 uncultured Planctomycetia bacterium
GACACTTCGGGAAGATCAATGCCCTCTCTGAGCAGATTAATCCCGACGAGACAGTCAAATTTTTCCTGGCGCAGCTCTTTGAGGATTTCCACGCGCTCGATCGCATCAATTTCTGAATGCATGTATTTCACACGGATGCCGGCATCATGCAGGTATTTGGCCAAGTCTTCGGCCATGCGCTTTGTCAGCGTCCCCACAAGCACACGCTCTTTCACCTTGGCGCGCTTGAGTATCTCTTCCATAAGATCATCGACCTGACCCTTGGTCTTCCGAACCTCAATCGGCGGATCGACAAGTCCGGTTGGCCGGATAATTTGCTCGACAACAGAGCTGGATTTTTTAATTTCGTATTCCGCGGGTGTCGCCGAAACAAAAATGGCTCTTTTCATAAGACCTTCAAATTCTTCGAATTTTAACGGGCGGTTGTCCAGCGCCGATGGCAGGCGGAAACCGTAATCCACGAGCGTTTGCTTGCGCGACGTGTCCCCAAAATACATACCGCGAATCTGCGGCACAGAAATGTGCGATTCGTCGATAATCATTAAAAAATCATCCGGAAAATAATCGATCAAACAAAACGGCCTTGAACCCGCCGGGCGGCCCGTGATGATTCTCGAATAGTTTTCGATACCCGAACAATAGCCAAGCTCCTTCATCATCTCCATGTCGTACCGGGTGCGCTGCTCGATGCGCTGAGCCTCGACAAGTTTGTTCTGAGAATTAAGCTCCTTGATGCGGTTATTTAATTCTTCGTCGATGTCGACCAGGGCTTTTTCCAAACGGGTTTGCGTCGTCACGAAGTGTTTTGCCGGATAAACGGCAATCGTATCCAGTTCGTGCAATACATCGCCGGTCAACGGATTGATTCTCGAAATACGACGAACGGTGTCCCAGTCGTACTCCACGCGAATGGCGGTTTCCTCATACGCGAGAAATATTTCCACGTTATCGCCTTTGGCCCTGAAGGTCCCGCGTTGGAAATCAATGTCGTTTCGTCGATATTGAATATCCACGAGCTTCTTCAGAAGATCGTCGCGCGTCAACTCCTGCCCTTTGTTGATAAATACAAGCATCTCGGCATATTCTTCGGGAGAGCCCAAACCATAGATCGCAGAAACGGAAGCGACCACAATGGTATCGCGGCGAGATAAAAGTGAGCTTGTGGCACGAAGACGCAGGCGGTCGATATCCTCGTTGATCGCGGAATCTTTCTCAATGTAGGTATCGGTGCGCGGAATGTACGCTTCCGGTTGATAAAAATCATAGTAACTGACAAAATACTCCACGGCATTGTCAGGGAAAATCTCTCGAAATTCGCTGTACAGCTGCGCGGCGAGGGTTTTGTTGTGAGACATGACGAGTGTTGGCCGGTTCAACTGCTCAATCACGTGTCCCGCCGTAAACGTTTTTCCGCTTCCGGTGACACCCAGCAGAGTTTGGAAATTCTCGCCTTTTTTAAAGTTCTCGACGAGTTTCTTGATCGCCTGCGGCTGATCCCCCTGCGGGGTCATGTGGCTTTTGAGCTTAAAATTCATGCGCCCTCGGAACTACTTTGGTCCTACGATATCCAGAGAAACGTCGATGGCCGGAACACTGTGCGTCAATGCGCCCACGGAGATTCTTTCGACGCCGGTTTTGGCGTAATCGGAGACATTCTCAATGTTTACGCCGCCTGAAACTTCCAGAGCGATATTGCTTTTGACGGATTTACGCATCTCCACGGCCTGCTGCACGAGCGCAGGCGTCATATTATCCAACAGAATGTAATGCACCTTCGTTTTCAGGGCTTCTTTGAGTTCCATCAAATTTTTGACTTCAATCCCGATGATCGTTTTTTTAAGAACGCTTCTCTTCACGCTGGCCACAACATCCGGGATAGATACGTTTTTTAGTATACGCAAATGGTTGTCCTTGATAAGCACCTGATCATAGAGTCCTTGGCGATGGTTCATGCCGCCGCCCATTTTGACCGCATATTTTTCAAAAATTCTCAGATTGGGCGTCGTTTTTCTCGTATCATAAATTTTGGCGGAGGTATTTCTGGTTCTTTCGACGAAACCGTGCGTTTTTGTCGCGATCCCGGATAAATGAGCGATAAAATTTAGCGCGGTTCTCTCGCCGATGAGGATCGCGGCGGCCGGACCTTCGATATACGCGACCTCACGCCCCTTTTCAATCCATTCCCCGTCCTTCGCCACGGGCAAGAACCGAATATTGTCGCCGACGAGGCGGAAAACGCGCTCCGCGATTTCAATGCCGCAGAGAACACCGGGCTGTTTAAATTCAATATCCGCCTTAATCATAAGGTTTTTTGGGAGCAAGGCGGTCGTGGTGATATCTTTGCCGCCGACGTCTTCTCGGAGAGCGGCCTTGATGAACGGATCGATGCTGGCGGGTTTCAACATGGCGGAACCGTTACCGGTTGAGGGCTGTCAGGTTTTCTTTCAGGCGTTTTTTACGATTTTGAAGCTCTTCGAGTTTTTTTCTTTCGCGCTCGACGACCTCTTTGGGCGCTTTGTTCACGAACTCCACGTTTTGGAGCCGTCCCTCGAGACCGCGAATCATTTTTTCGACGTCACTCATGGCCGCCTCGATGCGTTGAATCTCGAGTTGAATATCGATCAATCCCGTCAGCACAACATAGGTTTCCACGCGGCCGATATTGGCCACAACGGATTCACGGGGACGCTCGATGTTCTTGCCTATCTGCAGTGACGAAATGCGCGCCATCTGAACGATGTACGACGAGTAGTCGCTCAATATCTTAAGTTCACGGTCCTTCTGAGCCTTGACCGCAACGGTCACGGAATCCTTGGGGTTGATCTGCCAGGCAGAGCGCACGTTGCGGATGGCCTGAATCTCGCTGATGACAAGCTCCACCTCCTGCTCTATTTTGGGATTGATCCACTTGGCGTCAGCCTTGGGCCAATCGCTGATCATGATCGATTCTCCGTGGTTGGGCAGCTTTTGCCAGATTTCCTCGGTGATAAACGGCATGAAAGGATGCAGTAATTTCAAAACCCTGTCCAGCACAACATACGTCGTCCACTGAGTTCCCGCGGAGGCGATGTTCGGTTTTGCCAATTCCAGATACCAATCGCAATACTGATGCCAAAAAAAGTCATAGAGCGTCGATATCGCCTCATTAAAGCGCAGCTTCTCAAGACTCTCCGTCACGCTCTTGGTCGTTTGGTTGAGGCGGCTCAGGATCCAGCGGTCGACGGGCAGAAGCGTGGCGGCTGTGGGCGCTTTCTTTAAAGCTGCCGGCTTCATCTTGAGATTCATCAGCGTGAAACGCGAAGCGTTCCAAATCTTATTGGCAAAATTTCTTCCGACTTCGAATTTCTCCTTGGAAGCGTAAACATCCTGGCCTTCCGCGGTGATGGAGATGATACCGTAACGAAGTGCGTCCGCACCGAATTCATCGATGATATCCAGCGGATCGACGGCATTTCCAAGCGATTTGGACATTTTGGCCCCGGTTTCATCGCGCACGATTCCGTGAATGTAGACCTGCTTAAAGGGTTCTTTGCCGAGAAACTCATGCCCTGCCATCATCATTCTGGCCACCCAGAAGAAAATGATTTCATAGCCGGTCACAAGCGTCGACGTTGGATAAAAATATTTTAGATCCGCGTTGGTCTTGGGCCATCCCAGCGTTGAGAATGGCCACAGCCATGAGGAAAACCAGGTGTCTAACACGTCAGGATCCTGCACCAGATCGGTTTGGCCGCACGAGGGGCATTTTGCCGGTGCGGAACGCGCGACGACCATGCCATTCTCTTTGTAAATACCCGTGCCCGGTTTATACTCGGCGGGATTCGCCTCCTGCGAGCGGCATTTCGCGCAATACCAGACAGGAATTCGATGGCCCCACCAGATTTGTCTCGAAACGCACCAATCTTTGATGTTTTCCATCCAATCCAAGTAAACTTTGGTCCAGCGTTTGGGAACAAACTCGGTTTTTCCGGTCTTAACGGCCGCAATAGCCGGGACCGAGAGCGGCTTCATATGGACAAACCACTGCTTGGATAAGTAGGGCTCCACAATCGTGTCGCAGCGATAGCAGTGCCCCACCGCATGCACGTGTTCCTTTGTCTCAAGCAAAACACGGGTGTCTTCCAACTCCTGAATGATTTTTTTGCGCGCCTCAAAACGGTCCAGACCGCGATAGGGCCCCGCCGCATCGTTAAGCGTGCCGTCGGGATTCAAAATATTGATGGTCTCAAGGTTGTGTTTTTGCGCAAACTGAAAATCGATGGGGTCGTGAGCCGGCGTGATCTTTAGCGCTCCGGTGCCAAATGTGGGATCAATCGCATCGTCTTTGATGATTTTGAGCGGACGGTTTAGGAGGGGCAACAGCGCGGTTTTGCCCTCCAGATATTGGTAACGCTCATCCTTCGGATTGTAACCGATGGCCGTATCTCCGAGCATGGTCTCAGGCCGCGTGGTCGCGATCGTGATATGTTGATTACTGTCGACAATCTGATATTTCAGAAAATAAAGATGCCCCGTAATGTCCTTGTGATGCACCTCTTCGTCGGACAAAGCTGTTTGGCATCGCGGGCACCAATTGATGATGTACTTGCCCCGGTAAATCAGTCCTTTTTCATACAAACGGACAAATACCTCCCGGACAGCCTCAGACAAGCCTTCATCCATCGTGAATCGCGTGCGGTTCCAGTCGCATGAGGCGCCGAGACGCTGCAGTTGGCGGATAATCGTGTTTCCATATTTCTCGCGCCATTTCCATACACGTTCGAGAAACTTTTCGCGTCCGAGCACGTGACGGTTCGTATTCTCCTGCCGGAGCGCTTTTTCCACGACATTCTGAGTAGCGATGCCCGCGTGATCCGTACCGGGCATCCACAATGCCTCGTAGCCCTGCATGCGCTTAAACCGCGTGAGAATATCTTGAAGCGTGTTGTTTAGCGCGTGGCCCATGTGCAGAATACCCGTGATGTTCGGGGGCGGGATCACAATGGTGTAGGGCTTCTTTTTGGATTTGGGAGACGCATGAAAATAGCCGTTCTTCATCCAAAACTGATACCAGTTCTTTTCTACCTGTTTGGAGCTATAGGCCTTGGAGAGCTCTTCGCCCGTCTTGATCTCGGTCATTTCGATCCCTTAATCAAATGATATTCGTACGCATCCACGAGCGCTTCCCAACTGGCGTCGATGATGTTGCTCGAAACACCGACTGTGGTCCAAATGTTTTTTTCATCACGGAATTCGATGAACACGCGCACCTTCGCGGCGGTGCCGGCCTCCGAATTCACCACGCGAACCTTGTAATCGTCGAGATGTATCGCCTGCACTTCCGGATAAAACGGCGTCACCGCTTTACGTAATGCCTTGTCGAGGGCGTTCACCGGACCGTCTCCGGTCTCGCGGGCATGCCCCTCTTTTCCCTTCACCACCACTTCCACGGTCGCTGTGACATTGGGATTTCTGTCGGCGATATTCTCCGAAGATACGGAAACCTTCTTAAAATCAAAAAACTTTTTACGTTTGCCGGTGACTCCCAGCAGCAAAAGCTCAAAACTGGCTTCGGCAGCCTCGTATTGATAGCCCTCGTTTTCCTTTTCCTGAACTTTTTGCAGAATCTTCCTTGTTTCGGGGGACTCTTTTTTGAGTTCGATGTCGATTTCCTGAGCCTTCAGCATGATATTGGTCCGGCCGCCCACTTCCGAGACAAGAAAACGCCGGCGGTTACCCACGAGAGACGGCTCAATATGCTCATACGTTTCGGGGTTTTTCATGACAGCGTTGATGTGCACCCCGCCTTTGTGTGCGAAGGCACTCCTCCCGACATACGGTTGGTTGTTCGGCTGGGTCATATTGCTGATCTCGCTGACATACCGCGCGAGCTCAGTCAGTTCCTTTAAGTGTGCAGGCGTCATGCACGAAAATCCCAGCTTCAGCTGAAGGTTGGCGATGATGGCAATAAGATCCGGATTTCCGCAGCGCTCTCCATATCCGTTCACAGTCCCTTGAACATGCTCAGCGCCCGCTTCCACGGCCGCAACCGCATTGGCGATCCCCATACCGCAATCATTGTGCGTGTGAATTCCAAGCGGGAATTTTAACTTCTCTTTGATTTCGGTGACCGCCTTGAATAATTTGGACGGCATGGTGCCGCCATTTGTGTCGCATAGGACCAACACGGAAGCTCCTGCATCTCTCGCGGTCTCCAGCGTTTTTAGCGCGTATTTGGGATTAGCGAAATAACCGTCGAAGAAATGCTCCGCGTCATACACCACCTCTTTGCCTTTGGACTTAAGGTGTTTGACCGAGTCGTGGATCATATTGATATTCTCTTCCAGCTCAATTTTGAAAACCTCTTTGACGTGCATGTCCCAACTCTTGCCGAAGATCGTGATAACGTCCGTTTCCGCGGCTAGAAGTCCGCGCAAATTGTCGTCCTCGGAGGCTTTGACATGAGCTCTCCGCGTCGAGCCGAACGCCACGAGCTTCGAGTGCTTGAACTTTAACTTTTTGGCTTCTTCAAAGAAAGCGATATCCTTCGGATTGGCACCCGGCCATCCGCCCTCGATGTATGGAAAACCGATTTCATCGATTTTTTTGGCTATGAGGAGCTTGTCCTGGACCGAAAAGGAGATTCCCTCGCCCTGCGACCCATCTCTCAGGGTCGTGTCGTAGATCTGTATCTTTTTAGAAGACATTATTTGGCTTTGTCCAATTTAAAATGATTGTGAAGTAATTTGACGGCTTTCTCCGCGTCCGTTCTTTTGACCACGCATGAAATCTTGATTTCGCTGGTGGAAATCATCTCGATGTTAATCTTGTTTTCACCCAGCACCTCGAACATTTGGGCCGCCACACCGGCGTGACTGCGCATGCCGATGCCAACCACCGAGACCTTGGCCATATTCAGGTCCTGCGACAATGCCTTGAATCCGATTTTTTTCTGGGCTTTCTTTAAGACGGTCACCGCTTTGTCCGCTTCGCTGCGAGGAACCGTAAATGAAATATCCGTGTCGGAAGATTGGCCTATGTTTTGAATGATCATATCGACGTTGATGCCTACATCCGCGAGCGTTCTAAAAATACCGGCCGCGACTCCGGGATAATTGGGCACGCCGCTTACCGTAAGTTTGGCTTCGTCTTTATTCACCGAAACGCCGCGAATCAACACGTCTTCCATTGACTTATCCTCCTTAACAATCCAAGTCCCTTCTTTGTCCGAAAAACTGCTCCTCACATGAATGGGTATGTCGTACTTACCGGCCACCTCGATGGAACGCGACTGCATGACCTGGGCGCCGGCAGAAGCCATCTCCAGCATTTCTTCATAACTGATGGCGTTAATCTTTTGTGCTTCGACGACAAGCCGCGGATCCGTCGTATAAATTCCTTCAACATCCGTGTAGATTTCGCAGGCGTCCGCCTTGAGCGCTTTGGCCAAAGCCACGGCCGTCAGATCACTGCCTCCACGGCCCAAGGTTGTAATCTCAAAGCGGTCGTTGATCCCTTGAAAGCCGGCCACAATGACCACGTGTTTCCGTTTTAGCTCTTCCAAAATGCGCTTGGTCTTGATATCCAGGATACGCGCTCTGGTATGAGAGGAATCCGTGAGTATTCCCACTTGGGCACCCGTAAACGAAATCGCATCGCACTTCAATTCGTGAAGCGCCATCGCCAACAGCGAAACCGAAATCTGCTCGCCGGTGGACATCAGCATATCCAATTCCCGCGCCGAAGGGGTTTTTGTGATCTTGGCCGCCAACTCAAGCAAATCATCGGTGGTATCGCCCAATGCACTCACTACGACAACGACCGAATGGCCTTTGCGGTGATACCGACCGACTCGTTCCGCAACCTTTTGGATGCGTTCGGGAGTGGCTACGCTGGAACCCCCGTATTTTTGAACAATGAGACTCATTTTTTAAGAAATACCTCCATCAAACGGTGACCTTCGTCAAACAAATGCTTGCTCTGACTAACGCTCTTTTCGTTAAACGCAGAATCCGAATTTTCGATACCTTCGCCGGCGATCACAAAAGGCACGTGTCCGTGAAATATTGTTTTTCTTTGTATCGAGATCGAGCAGTCCGTGGTCACAAGAACACGGTGCGGCTTGCCTTCCAGCTCTTTTAACGCGGGGCCCACAACCTTCGCATCAAAATCTTCGATAAGCTTGATTTTTGACTTAAGATCCTTGGAGCGATAGATCTCGGCGCTGGCCTCAAGATAAGCAAAAACAAAATCGTTGTCCCGTATTGCAGCCGATAAATCAATCGCTACACTGAAGCCCAGCGCCTTGGCGAGCCCTCGAACATAATGCGTACGCGAGAGCACGGCCGCCTTTTGCTGGTAACGCTGCTTAAAACTGGGCATCTTGGGCTTCTTGCCCTGCCCCCAAGGCCAAATCATATTCGCCGGGTTCTCGTTCAGATCGATACGAACACGGTTGATCTCGTGGTTTTCCAAAATCGCTTTGGATTTCTCAATCAACTCCGTGAGCCGCGAGGCGCCGGCGCCCTTGGGCAAATATTTGGAATATTTCTGTCCGATAACGCTGATAGGCGGAGCGCATTCAAGCTCATCCAGATTCTCCGCGTTCTCAGGATCGTTAATGATCAGAAGGTTTTTATACCCTTCGCCCAAATAAAATTTGGCACCCGTGCCCGCGCTTTTATTCAGCTCATTGATCAGGAGCTGCGCCTCAGTGGCGGAAATGTGGCTGGCGCTATTGTCTATCAGCGTGTCATCCGATACCGTCACAAGGTCACTCCGGAACGCGACCGCGTTTTCACCCAATGCGATGTCGCGAGACAATGCCTCAAGCGGCGCGATCCCCGTGTAAAAATCCTTGGGATCATAACCCAGCACTGAAAAACACGCGATATCCGAGCGCGCGCTGAGCGTTGCGGGAACAAACGAAGCCGCTCCGACGCGTCCCTTCTTGGCCAAGAGCGAGATGTTGGGTATCTTCGCGACTTCCAAAGGTGTTCTGCCGTTCAGTTCTTCGAGCGGCTCGTCGGACATCCCTTCACATACCAGCACCACGTACTTCATGACTTATTTCCCCGCCTTCATTGCATTCAGTATGGCGTCCACCTTCGCTGGCACCACCTTGGGTTTTTTTACCGCGTGCAGCGCACAGTCCGGATCCTTCAGGCCGTGGCCCGTGAGAACCGCGACGATCGTTTGCTCGCGCCCGTCTTTTTTCTTAAAAAAACCTTTCGCGGAGAGCTTGAGTATTCCCGCCACACTCGCCGCACTCGCCGGTTCCACAAAAATACCTTCTTTTTTTGCCAGCAGCTCGTATGCCTTTAAAATTTCTTTGTCGGTGACGGAATCAATGATGCCCCCAGATTCGTCGCGAGCCGCCTCGGCAAACTTCCAGCTCGCGGGATTTCCGATCTTAATGGCCGTCGCCACGGTCTTCGGTGTCATAAAAATTCGTTTTTTTACAATCGGCGCGGCTCCCTCGGCTTGAAAACCGAGCATTCGCGGCTTCGAACCCGATTTGCCCTTTTTGAAATATTCTTTGTAGCCTTTCCAGTACGCAGTAATATTGCCCGCGTTTCCGACCGGGATCGCATGAAAATCAGGCGCCCGGCCGTCCAGCTGGTCGCAGATTTCAAAAGCACCCGTTTTCTGGCCTTCCAAACGCAGCGGATTCACGGAATTCACGAGTGTCATGCCGGAATTCTTGGCGGCAATTTCCCTTACCATCTGGAGCGCCTTATCGAAATTACCGTCGATCGCGATCACGCGCGCATTATGGATCAGCGCCTGGCTCAGCTTCCCCAACGCGACCGCGCCTTTGGGAATCAAAACCACGCAAGCGATCCCTGCTCGCGCCGCGTAAGCGGCGGCGGACGCGGAGGTATTTCCCGTCGACGCGCAGATCACCATTTGGGCGCCCGTCTCTTTGGCCTTGGAAACCGCGACCGTCATGCCGCGGTCCTTGAAGGAACCCGTGGGATTAAGTCCCTCGCATTTCAAGAAAACTTCGGCGCCGGTCAATCGTGATAGGACCGGCGAATAAACCAGGGGCGTGTTCCCCTCGTTTAGCGTGACGATGGGTGTTTTGTCCGAAACGGGCAGAAAATCCTTGTACTCCTCTATCAAGCCCTTCCAAGGGTGGGTCATTATTTCTCCACGCGGATCAAAACCGTTTTCTGAAGTACGTCCGTCGTCGCGTCGATACGTTTCAGCGCGGCCCTGAGATTCTTTTCACTGGCCTCATACGTCAATATGACAACGGGCACCGATTTCATGTCGTGCGATTCCTTTTGGTGAACACTCAAAATAGAAATCTTGTGGTTACCCAGTGTCTGCGCGATGCGCCCCAAAACCCCTGGCTTGTCCGCCACCTGAAAACGCAAGTAGTACTTGGAGGTGATCGCCTCAATAGGCAACACCTTCCCCGTCTCAAGAGTGGGCCTGGAAGACGCCGCCATATCCTTCCAACCTGAAATACGTTTCGCGATATCAATGATGTCGCTCATGACGGCGCTGGCGGTCGGAAGCATGCCCGCGCCTTTTCCGTAAAAGAGAATATCCTCGGCCTGATCTCCGTGGATAAAAACGGCGTTATAAACGCCGCTCACATTGGCGAGCGGATGATCCTGGGCGATCAACGTGGGATGAACGCGAAGCTCCAAACCTTCCGAGCGTTTCTTACCGATCGCCAAGAGCTTTATGACGTATCCCAGCTCTTTGGCGTAATCGATGTCGATTTTTGAAAGACGCGAGATGCCTTCGGTATAGATGGATTTGAAATCCACTTCGGTCTTGAAGGAGAGGCGCCCCAGAATCGCCAGCTTGTGCGCGGAGTCCACGCCTTCTATGTCAAGCCTGGGATCCTTTTCCGCATAACCAAGGACTTGCGCTTTTTTCAACGTGTCCGCAAATGTTTTGGAATCGCGCGACATCGCCGTCAAAATATAATTGCATGTGCCGTTGACGATCCCCATAAACTGGGAGATATCGTTCGACGCCAGGCCCTCTTTGAGGGACTTGATGATGGGAATGCCCCCGCACACACTCGCCTCGTAGCCCAATTTCAGAGAGCGGCTTCTGGCGAGGCGGTAAATCCCTCGGCCCTGTTCGGCCAATAGCGCTTTGTTGGCCGTGACCACATGCTTCGAGTTTTTTAGCGCGCGTTCGATAAAACTTTTGGCCGGTTGAATTCCACCGATAAGCTCGACGACGATGTCTATGTCAGGGTTGTTTAAAATCTCGTTCGGATTGGTCGTGAGCGTGCCCTTGGGCAGAGAAACCCCTCTTTTCTTCGAAAGGGATTTCACGCAGACCTTTTTCAAGACGAGCCGGTTTCCGGTTTTCGCCTCGAGGTCCGCGGCATGCTCCTTGAGAACCCTGGCCACACCCGTACCCACGGTTCCCAGACCGAACATTCCGATATTGACGATTTTAGATTTTCGTTTCATCGCAATAATCAACCTCTGTCATCAGCGGGATTTATTAATTTTGATTCAATGAGTTTGCCATTCCTAAACTTTCTCTCACGAATGATAGATCCCTTCTCATAAATACGCCATGCGCCATCGGGAGTGCCATTCAAATAAGTTCCCTCGGCGACCACTTGACCTTTTTCGTCATGGCCCGTGAGAAATCCATGCGGCCTACCGTCTTGAAAGTTCATTTCGCTGACTAATTTATCATTCTTATAACCAGTAATTTTGGCGATCTTATGGTCTTTGTAAAGTACTTCCGTTCTACTAAGTTCGTTCTCAGAATTTTCGAAATGTATTGTTTCTACTCCGTCTTTTTTGTCTGGAAATATTATTTTATTTTTGGGGTCCCAAACTCCATCAATGTAGTTCCATTCCCAAAGAAGGTTTCCATTTTCATCGAAATACCTAGATATTCCGTCCGCCATCCCCATTTGCCAATTACTTTCCGACGACAACACCCCATTGCTAAAATATGTTTTTAAAAAACCATTATATTCCCCGTCTTTGGATACCCACTCCGATTTTATATTCCCATTCTCATAAAATTCCTTTGCCATTCCTGCAGATTTCCCGGCAACATAAGAACCTTGACGCATGATTTTACCGTTTTCATAAAATGCCTTTGCCTCGCCCTCTAGCTCATGATCGATGTAATAGCTTATTGATTGTAAATTTCCGTTTTTATAAAAATTTTCTTTCTTACCCTGTTTCTTTCCATCTCTATAATTCCACCGAGCCAATATTTCGCCTGTCTCATAAAATTCCTCAACAAGCCCTTCCCTCTTATCATTCGTATAATTTTGTGTGGTTTGTAATTTTCCGGAAGGGTAATATCCCTTGGTTATTCCTTCGTACTTATCATCAATAAAATTCATTTCCCAGGTTAATTTGCCGTTTTTATCATAGGTTTTGCTTATTCCATTTAACTTCTGATTTTCGTAGCGCCATTCACCTTTTAAATTGCCATTGGGATATAGCTCTTTTTGTATCTCAGCGGCCCCCGCCGAAACAGTCGGGCAAATAAGAAATAGCAGAATAACCACGAACAGTTTTGTTTTCATTTAGGCTCTCTATACAGCTATAAAAGTAGCTTCGGCGCTTCGCCTCGTTGCACTCGGCTCAGTCGGCCACTCGGCCCGTCGTTGGTTAGTGACTGCTTCCGTTGGTCGCAGTCACATTTATCAATGGCGCCGGGCCTCACTTCGAATCCCTCGCACGCCGTAAGCTAAAAGTAATTTTCGGGGCGAGTGGATTCGAACCACCGATCTCTTGCACCCCAAGCAAGCGCTCTGGACCATGCTGAGCCACGCCCCGTAAATCAGTCCAATTCCCTGTGCAATTTTTGATTCATCAAAGCCTTAACCGCCTCTTTAGGCTTAAGGCCGGCAAAAAGAATGCCATTCACCGCTTCGACGATAGGCATAGAAACCTTGTAGTTCTTCGACAATTGGTACGCCGATTTCGCCGTGTCAACGCCTTCTACCACCATTTCGGTTTTGGCCAAGATTTCCTTGAGGGTGCGGCCTTTCCCGATTTCCTCGCCAAGACAACGGTTGCGACTGTGTCGGCTAAGACAGGTTGTTGCCAAATCCCCTAGACCGCTGAGCCCCATAAACGTCTGCCGTCGGGCACCCATTTTCTCACCTAACCTGGCCATTTCCGCCACGCCGCGCGCAAATAAAGCGGCTGACGTGTTGGAACCGAATCCCAGCCCTTCGACGATTCCGGCAGAAATCGCGATAACATTTTTGACCGAGCCGCCGAGCTCGACGCCCAGCACGTCACCCGTCTCAAACAAACTGAAATATTCGGTCGTAAAAAGCTGCCTGATCAAAGCGCTTGTTTTCTTGTTCTTGGACGCGATGGAAACGGCAGCGGGCATTTTCATCGCCACTTCCTTGGCGATAGTCGGACCGGAAAGCACCGCGAAATTCACGCGTCCCAACTCTTCCCGCACCACCTGGGACATCGTGCGTAGGGTTCCTGTTTCTATGCCCTTCGCGACCGATAAAAAAATCTTTTTTCTGTGCGCCTTTGCGATGCGCTTGACGACACTGCGCATGTACTGCGAAGGCACTGCCAATACCAAGATATCGGATTCGTCACAGAGAGAGTTTAAATCCGAAAAAAATACAACGCCGCTGGGAATTTTGAATCCCGGCAGAAACTTGACGTTCTCTTTACGGGTCTTTAGTTCCTCGACGTAGGCGGGAAACGCGCCCCACATAGATACCTTGAAACCCTTGTCGCATAACAAGAGTGCCAAAGCGGTTCCCCACCCGCCATCGCCGACGATGCCGATTCTTGTATCTTTATGAGGCATAAGAAGTTAAAGAGACTCCGACCATAAATTTAAAGAACGCATATTTTAACAGAGGCCTTTTGAAGAATCAATCGGAATTAGTGGGCTGTTTTCGTGATGGACGGCTGAATTCCGCCTGAGAGGATATCAAACTTAATCGTGTGCATAAACACAACGGCAAATACGTGTAAATCCTGAACGACGTAGAAACTGCCGATAACGCGATAGATCATTTGACCGAGGCCGGTTTTATGATCAAAGGTTTTGCGTATGGAAACATGGCGGTCTTTCTTACTGTGTGGCTGAGAGTTCTTTTCAACCCAATCCTCAATATGAGCGGGGTCCACAAAGGGCTTTTGCTCGGAGACGTAGTAGCAGTATTTCTTTTCCGCCTTGGCCACCAAGCCGTCCTGATTGATGATTTCGACAATCGAGAGATTCTTTCTCTTGTGATTGTCTGAGGTTGAGGTTTTTATAAATATCTCGCGCATTCTTTACGTATCCTTTTAATATCCAATATTCAAATATTTGAATAAGTGGAATAAAATAACACTTCTGCTTAAATCAATATAAGTATACATGATTGATAGGCAGAAGCAAGTCACAAACTATACTTTTTATCTATTAACCTACCGCCTCTCTTCCCCCTTTATAAGTCGCCCTATGTTAGAGCGATGCGTCCACACAACAAACAGGAAGATAGCCCCAAAAAACCATCGGTGCACCGCGCTAACCTCCGGCAGAAAAAGCGATGCGGCCAACAACCCTCCTACAGCCACGAGAGAGCTCAGAGAGACAATCTTGAACATAAAAAAACACAAGAGCCACAAGAGAATCGCCACGGCAAAAAGGGTTCCATTCAGCGCCATAAGAACCCCTGCACCCGTCGCGATGCCTTTGCCACCTTTGAACCCCAGCCAAGGACTAAAAACGTGACCGAGTATGCAGGACAAACCGATGGCCAGCGGGACCCAATCCTGCATTCCTGCGGCGGCGGATAAAAAATATGTCGGCAAATATCCCTTAAGAAAATCAATGAGGAAAACCGTCGCGCCGACCTTTTTTCCCAGAACCCGAAAGGCATTCGTAGCCCCGACGTTTCCGCTGCCGTGCTGACGAATGTCTATCCCCTTCATTTTCCCCGCGAGATAGGCGGTTGGGAGCGAACCCGATAAAAAACCGGCGATCAGTGATAGGATCATTTATTTAGCAGCTTTCCGCCCATGCGGACATAGTGAATGCCTGAAATTACGGTGAACAGCGCTGTGAACGCGTAAAAAAGGTACTGCGCTGCCAGCGGCGCCGCCAGGAGTGCTACGAGCAGTGTCATCATTTGTAAAACCGTGGTTAACTTGCCCACAAATAAGGGCTCCGCTTTTAAACGGTTTGTGCTCATAAACACGATGGCGGATCCGATGACAATAATGACGTCGCGCGTGATCACAGAGATCGTTACCCAAGCCGGAATCTGCATCGCGTCAGGCAAATGCGTCATGAACGATAAAGACAGAAATCCCGCATCCAAGAGCAGCTTATCTGCCAGCGGATCGATATAGCTTCCGAGCTCGGTTTTTTGTTTATAGCGCCGGGCTATATAACCGTCGAGGGCGTCCGTGAGGCAAGCGAGAAAAAAAGTCGTGACGCTGATCCAGTAAAAATAAGGCTGTTTGTCGGAAAAATAATGTAATGAGCCGATGAACACAGGTACCAATACGATGCGAAATATCGTTAGTTGGTTGGCGACATTCAGACTGCTTTTTCTGTCATTTTGGAGATGGGGCGCTATCTTAAAAAGTCCCGGAATCACCCTGAGACTACTCCAATTTGCCTATCCGATTGAGGGGCCACCAGCGAAATACGGCCTTGCCCACGACGCTTCGACGTGGGACAAAACCCCAGTAGCGGCTGTCCTGAGAACTGGCGCTATTATCACCCAGGACATAAAGCATATTTGTCGGAACGACGATTTTCTGCGAAGGATCTCCGTAGGGCCCATGGTTATAGTAGGCAAATCTGGCGAAAGG
>CAYUTV010000007.1:0-9229 GCA_964447745.1 uncultured Planctomycetia bacterium
TCCTGACCAAGCCGATCGCCCGCGAGCGCCTGATCGCCGAGGTCTCGGCCCAGGCGGAAACGAACGCGG
Source organism: uncultured Planctomycetia bacterium (assembly GCA_964447745.1). GTDB lineage: Bacteria > Omnitrophota > Gorgyraeia > 2-02-FULL-51-18 > 2-02-FULL-51-18 > CAYUTV01. Next base: position 70 of record CAYUTV010000007.1, read on the forward strand.
AAACACGGGAAAGACTCCAGAAACTCGATGATATGATCGAAAAAATCAAAGGCTTTATGGCCTCGGTCGATGAACAACGCCGCAATGCCGAGACGTGGTTCAACGAACAGCAAGTGACGATCTCGCCGTTTATACTGGCGAACCAAACGTACAATTACTGGGATCGCGTCGTGTATGGTAATGCGGACGACCAGTCGACGCGCAGCATTTTCACTCTGCCCATTGAAACGGGCCGCTTTGATCTGGATGAATTTGACGGCATCACGATGCCCGGGCGCGACAAGACGTTGAACGGCGGTTACACCTTTAAAGTGGAAGCTACGGAAGACGGCACTCTCGGCATCAACGATCGTCGGTACATGTTCGATCCTACGTCGCTTTTAAGCCCCGGCTTTGCGCTGAACAACCTGCTTGATTTCAACCTGCCTATGATCAACGACCATGCGCAGCTGAAACCCGGCCAGGGAGACAACGTCATCGACCTTGATCTGAACATTCCTACTCAGCTCCTGCGGTTGACGGACAGATTCTACGGCACCTATACGTACAATGAAGGCACGGATAACGACGTGATTGACCGCAGAACGATGCGTGTTCAAGGTAAATCGTCCTACGATCTTACATACTACGATCCCTATCGCGGCACGACGGGCCAGTGGGTGAGACTCCGAGTGGATACCTCGGGTGCCGTCACGCGTGTTGCTGAAATTACGCGCGATGGGGAAGGTCAGGATGTGGTCGGTACACCCAAAAATGTCGAGGATTACCCGATGGCGAGGTTCCTGGGTCTTCTGGATCCTCAAGAAGGCGATGCTTATAACGTCTATGATCTCGACGTGGTATCTCCGCACGGCTTCCATCGTAGCGCTCTGATCGCGCCGATGTTCGGTCACGACACCGGAAACTACGATGAAGATGGGTTTGACGCCGGAGATAGAATGGGCCGAGCGATCTTCCAGACCCTCGGCACGGTGGCGCAAGCCTTAAGAAAACGTGATGAAACCGTCTTTGAAGCCAGAAGGGACTACTACGATAACCTGAACGACATGGTCGAGGCGTCGGCCGATATGTTGCGCGATCAGGCCGATACGAGACACGACAGAAATCTCTCGTACATCGAAACAATTCGAGAAGAGCAGCTGCGTCAGGCCCGTCAGCAGAGAAACGTCGGTCTCATTGGCACCATGCAGCAAAAGGCAAATCTGAGCCGTCAGGCCGCGACGACGTTCCATCAGTATATTGACGACTTCTTCCGTTCGGCAGAGCGCCTGCTCATCGACAATAATGTCGCCGCGTCCCTGGCGAGTTCGATTCTCGGGACACCGGCCAATATTCTTAACTTTAACATCGCGATCCTAAATGAGCTTGTTGCGGCGAGCTCCGAGAGCGTCAAAGATGCCTCTTTGGAAACGACCGAATTCGTGCTTGGCCAGTGGATTCCGGCAGTGGGCCAGCTCAGCGCTTACGCCGACGAATTCGCGGCGGAAATAGACCGCATTATTTCGGGCAGCATCCTCGAATACGTCGAGCAGTCCCTGGCGCCGCTTGGCAAGTACCGTGAATATCTCAAGGAAGCACTGAGGCGTCTTGCCGACAACGTTAAGGAGCAGTTGAAACAGTTTATCCCCGACATTCAGAGCGGCTTCTCGAAGGCGGCTTCGCAGGAACGCAAGATCCAGCAAAGTTACGAGCAACAAGTCGAGAAAATTAACCAGACCGCCCAAGCACAGATTAACCTTGCCAACGAATTGCATGACAAAGAACAGACGCTCATCAATCAGAAGATTGACAAGATCATGGAAGTGACCGTTACGAAAGGCAGCAAGACCAGCACTACGACAATCCTTGCCGTGTTCAACGAAATTGCGAAGCTTCCGGATAGCCAGCGCTGGGCAACGATCGTGTTCCCGAACCCCAATGATTACCAGATATTCTTCCGTCTATCCGGTTTCCAGGATGGCGTCGCAGCCACCGATGACGCATCGTGGGGAACGCGCGCCGACGCTTCTCAACTGCCCGGCGCCTCCCGAGTTGTCAAAGATTCGATGAATCTTCTGTCCAACTTCCGCGACTTGAATAATGTGCCTTCGGGAAGAAGTCTTCCGGCTATCGAATATGAGCTGGCTTACTTCATTGCGCAGCGCCTATACGGTGAAGCCGAAATCGCTCCATATTTGAAGGAAGGCCTCGGCGACATGTACGAACTCTTGAAGGTTCAGGAGCCTGATACGACGACTAATCCTGATGACCTGATTCTGGGTGTTGCCAGAGTTATCTATGACCGTATCGTAGAATCCGCCAATCAGAGACTCACTGACACCACTGATGGCCTGAGCAAGGCTTGGGAAGCGGTACAGGATCCAAAGAAAGCGCTCAGCAAGTCGGATGACGACGCGTCAGAACTTTTGAGCCGCGCGTTCAATACCAAGAACCTGCAGGAATCCGAAGCGGTCGCGAGTCTCACGAACGCGCTGCTCAGCTCCTTGGCGTTGGACCTCGTGACAGGCCTCAATCCTCAGCTAGCCAAACGTCTGGGCGTTCAGAAAGATGTTCAAGGCAAGAAAATCAGAGACAATGCCGGCAACGTTATCGGCGGCGGTCCGCTCTTGTTCAATGTTGGCATCGATCCCAGAACAGGGAACACAATTCTCTCATTTAAACGTGACGGCTTTGAAGTCCTAACTTTAAGTCAGGATGCCTCCACCGGTAGAATTATCGGCGGTGTTGTGAAGATTGTCGGGTCGCTGGGCGGTAATCGATTCCGTGTGTTCGATCAACAAATCGGCGCCGGTGCCGGTCTTGTGGGCGGCCTTAATGTGGAACAAGGTTTTCTCGACACATTCGGCCAGTTCCACAACGAATATTTCAACTTCCGAGGCCAACTGGTTAGCCGTGTTTCGTTCTTCGGTGAAGGAGACAAGGGCCTTTATGACGCGCTGGCCGGACAGATCAGTGAAGGGTCCGTTGTTGTGGCCCGCAGGGACGTAATTGACCAAAATGGCCAGATTATTGAAGGCAGCGGCGATATCGTTGGTATCTATGCGCGTTTGAATAACGGCACGCTGATATTCCGTGATGGGGAAGGTCAGATCTTCATTAATGGCGCCTTGGATCGTGTGATGACCGCGCGCTTCCGGGCTTTCGCGAACGCCGGCATAGATATGTTCGAGCTCTTTATCGGTCTGGCTTCCGTGAAATCGGATCAGGTGAATGACGTACTACAGTCGATCGCCGATTTGAGAAACGTGGACATCCGCAAGGCCGCTGCGGTACAGGAATTCTTAAGAAAAGGCGGAGAAGACGTTTCCATATTCGAAGTGCTCTTGAGTCTTGCCAATCTCTCATTTAAATCCGCGGACAACTTGTACGATCTTCTTGCCACGACCTCGGGCCGCAAGGAACTCGCCGAGGGCGCCGGAATGCTGGCGCGATTGGGTGAGGTAACTCTACTTCAAGGAGTTTTGGCATACGCCGGTCTCGATCAACAACAAAGAATTAACCTAAGGACATGGAATCAACAAAGATTGTCCTTGGATGCGGACCGTTTGAGCGCATTTACCAAGGTTGGCAAGCTACAGGCCGTTATAGGGCTTCTGAGCTTGAGTCTTGAAGCGCGCGATCAGTTAAGGACAGATCTTGCGACGAATGGGGCAAAGCTTAAAGCAGGCGCACAGGCATTAACTGAGCTTCTGGATATTGATGAGTTCCAAGGTGTGTTGATCTTTGCGGGATTGAACGACGAGCAACGAAGCCGTTTGGAACAGGTCACTCTTCAAGGCGATCTGGGTCGGCTCGAAGCGGATGCGAAGAAACTCGTCGCCTCCTTCAATCTTGGACGCTCTGCAAATGACCGTATCAGTCTTGTTCAGGCCGTGCTTGGTCTCCTCACGTTAAACGAAACATCTCTGCGTGTTCTGGAAACCTATCTCTCGACGCCTAGAGGCGAATGGTTCTTGAGACAGGGTGTGGATGCCATCTCTTTTGCCGGGAAAGTGGACGATAAATTCAGGTCTCTTCTTATCTTTGCCGGGTTGACCCAGGGACAAAGAACCAATCTTTTCCTCTATATTCGTGAAATAAACGGGGTGAACAAACTTGCGGATCTTGCGATAGACTTCGGTGATATTGCGCAGGTCAGCACTCTTAAGGCATTCCTGGGTCTTCTCAGCATCGATCAAAAAGGTGTTGAAGCATTGCGTGTGGATCTGTCGACCGACGCCGGAAGACAACGTCTCGTTGAAGCCAGCCAATACCTCTCATTTATCGCGAATGTGGACGCTTTGCGCGGCATGCTTGCGTACGCGACATTAGGCGAGAGCCAACGTATGCGTCTGAATGAATTGCGCGTTGAGGATGCGGGCTTTGGCATTTCGACATACGCTGACAGGACCGAGCGTTTGGCACGACTCTATAATGAAAATAGAATCGCTTCTCAACAAATTGACCTTTTACAGGCCGCTATCGGTTTGTTGAGTTTGACTGACACCGTTTCCGACCAATTGTTGGCGGACCTCGCCTCTCAAGCAGGCCGCACGCGGCTTGAGCGCGGATCAGGGTTATTGTCATCCATAGAAGGTATTGGAAGCTTCCAAGCGCTCTTGATCTTCGCAAGCTTGGATATCAAGATTCAGGAAAATATATTGGCCCTCGTGGACAAGGTTGGATTTGACAAGTTTAACCGTGGAATCAATCAGATCGCTGATTACACGAATTCCAGTCGCCTTGATGTGATCGCCAGACTCGCCCAGATTGACGTATCGAGAGTCAGCGGATTTTTGGATAACTTTAGCCGCGCCGATGTTCAAGAGAGCTTGAATCAATACCTGCCGTTGATTGAAGCGGCTTTGGGCAAGGAAACAGGCAAGCTCAACGCGATATTCGTCTACTTGAATCTGAATTATGACCAACGCCAGACACTGGAATCGAGAACTCGCACTGAACAAAGCAGAATTGATCTCAATTTGGCCGTGAACCAATTTGCCGAATTGAGCGGCGCCCAGACAGAAGCGGATCTTGAAATCGCCAAGATTCAGTCTCTTATGGCTCTCGTGAGTATCGAGACGGCCCTGTACAAGAGTTTACTCTCTGAGTTGGCGGATGTTGAAAAACGCAAGGCATTGGGCGCCGGCGGAGAAGATGTAAAAAATCTCCTTCAGTTGGACAGCAATATTCAATCCATTCTGATATTCGCGAGCTTTAGCAGTGAACAGCGTGAAAACTTCAGAAATCGATTTGCCAATGATTTCTTCCAGCTCCGCGCCGACACCATTACTTTGGCTGGACTCACGAAGTCGGATGTTGGCCAGGCATTGAGCTTCCTGGTTAGCTTGGATGACAATGGTATTACCGCGCTTTCACGCCGTCTCTCTACACCTGAAGGCAGAGACAAATTACTGCAAGGCGGCAATGCTGTGGTCCAAGCGCTGCGTTTGAATCCTGAGGATCTCTTACGCGGCACGCAGATTTTCTTCTTGTCAAATCTCGAAAGGATTCAGGACGTCAATTCCCGTGCCGTTGTCGCGCATATTTTGAACGCCGGTGGAGATAAGCAATCGCTGATCAATTATTTCTTGCAGATCAGTCAATTGGATACGGCGACATTTATCTCCATCAATAATTTAGTACGGTCGTCCACGGCTGGCAGAGACATCACTACGGCACGCACGATAACAAAAACTTTCGGCATTTCATTCCTTGAGTCCCTCATACTTTTATCGGCGTTGGATCCGCTTAAGAGAGAGGGCCTCGCAAATCAAGATAATCGCTATCGCGCGGCCGATCTCCTTAGAAGAGTTGCCGGAGAAGCCGGTGTGACGCTACTTGAGAATCTTTCACCGGAAGCGCGCCGTTCGTTGACGGCGGACCAACTGAGCGACCTCAGACAAGATAGATTCAACCTTGCATTCACCTTAGTCAAACTGGGTGCTTTTGAAGCCCAAAACTACAACAATTTAACGGACAAACTGCGCTCTGACAGAACTCGTCTAATTGCGGCCGCCGAAGCTCAAGCCGGGTTCTTCGAACGACGCGGCTTCGCCATTACACCGGCAGAGTCCTTGATCCGTCTGGGTATTCTTGACCAAACCGCTTTTGAAAATCTCAATACGTTCTTTACATCGACGGATGACACCGCGCGTCAGCAAGCGGCTCGTGAAATAGCGCTTATTCAATATGACTTCCAGCATACGTTGAATACTCAACTGAACGCAGAAATCACTTCTCAATTGCTGGGTATCCTGATTAATGGCGATATCGTTGAAAATGGACAAAATATCAGAGACTCTATCGCGGCCGTTATCGATACAAATACCGCATACACCGCAGCGACGGGCCAGGCGCTGAAAGAAGTCGAGAAAATCAGCCTAGTGCTTATCTATGCGCAGAATCCGGATTTGCGCGATGATTTGGTGGATTTGGTGCAAGGGGCAACAGCGGGTGACTTCCAGTTGGCGAAGCAGGGCCTTAACTTCAGGGGGACCGCAATCGATGTTCTCTTGGAGCTTCATAAACAGGATCTTGCGCACCGCACCACCACGGCTCTTTATACTGCGGCCGCGGGCCTTGTGATTGCGGTAGGTGTTGCGTTGTCATTCTTTACGGGCGGCCTGTCTCTGGCCGCCGCTGCAGCTATTGTGACAACCTTCGCCGCTATCGGTGCCGCCGCGGGTGGCGCAGCCGGTTATTATTGGATTTCTCAAGCGGTTCCGAAGAATGTCCATACTACTCAAGGATATTTGTTAGATTATCTGCACAGCGAAGCTATGAGAACAGATCAATCCACGCTGGGCAGTGTACTTAGAACGCTGCGGTTCGAGTTGGCGCAATTGGGTGTGCTTATCTTAGGAAATCTTTCCTTCGGATTCGGTGCTTATGACACTCATTCGGGAAGTGCTTATAAGGGAAGAGAGAATCAGGTGGCGATTGCGACGGCCGCCGCGACGTTCCTCAGCGGCCTCGGCGCCTTGCGCGGTGTTATCCAAACAGGGTTTGCATTAACGCTGAGAGAGCTGACCAAAGGCGGGGTGAAACTTGGTTTGCAACAACTCTCCTCGTTGTCCACGTTGGGACGCCTCACGACGACGACACTTATATCATCGTTACGCGCGGCCAGCGCTTGGCAGTTGGGCTATGCGACATACAGTCTCGCCCTGGCGCAGTTAACGGGCCAATCATTTAATCAGGTATTTAGTTTGACGGCCTTCCAGCGCATCGGCTTTGACGCTTTTGCGCTCGGTATATTGGCGACGCCGCTGGGTGTAGTAGGAATGCTTTCTGAGAAGGTTGGTAGGGCTATTATCGGAGCGAAGGACGCGGGCTTAATTGTTGGTGGTGTTCGATCCATTTCGATTGGCGCGGCGCGCTTGACCGCAAGTCTTTACAATAGAGCGGCATCGGTTCTACCTAGCTTCTTGTCCTTTGTTAAAACCGGTGAACTGGCACGCGGCATCGCTTCTACATTCAGCCCCATCGGTATGGCAAATACGGTCTTAAAGATGGGTGTAAGTGCCGGACTCAGCTTGAATCTGTTCGCTCAATTCGCACAAACCGGCATTGAAGCCACGCGAAACACTGGGCTTGGTGCGGCCATCTCGGCATTCACCGGCGGGGATCATTGGCTAAATAATTTGACTCGCAATATTCTTCAAGGAGCGGGTGGGCTTATTTCACAAATGGCGTCTCAGACGGGCTTTGGATCCGTGGAAAGCATTTGGTCTCAGGGGGGCGGCATTAAGTTTTTAGTGGCGTTCCATTTCCTGAATCCTTTCATGAGTTATATCGGTAATGTGATTGCGTTGCCAGCCAGATTCGTGACTCGTAGCGTGTCGAGTGTCTTCTCAGCCGTCGGCAATGGCCTCTTGAGAGTGGCTCACCGGGTGGGGTCATTTGTAGAAACAGTTTCTCAAAATATATCAGGCGCCTTTAATAAACTTGCAAACATTCGCGCGGGTGTAGATCGCTCGATGTTTGGAGAAACGTTAAGTGCGGGTCTCGAAGAATCCGTGAAAGAAACGATCATTGAAGAAACGATACTCAGGCCGACCGTGGCTAAGACAGGCATGGATCCTAACATGATTGTTGAGTTCTTCGGAGCCGGTCGCGCTCCGGTGCGTAGCGGTGCCGGGTCTGTTGTAACAATTCCGACGGTTAATTTATCCCGTCAGACGTCCTACGCCACTGCCGCATCACCGTTTAATGTAGTGAGCGCTATGCCGATGGTGACTGCATTGGTCTCGGGATTTGCATTTGTGCATGAATTCGCGCATTTTGCTACAGCCAGAATGATGGGTGTGGACGCAACCATGACTAATTTTGCTACTACCGTAGATAATACCCAGCTTGCGGCGAAGTCCGCTTTCCAACAGGCCGCTTTCTATCTAGCGGGTTCTGCAGTTGACTTAGCGCTCGCGGTGACAGCCGGCATCGGCGCTTCATTCGCCGGCTCTGTGATGAGCGTCGGTATGTTGGGTGTCGCAAGTATCTTTGCGACGCAATTCGTGGCAAACTTCTTCACACGAGATTCCGATTTTGCTCAGACTCCTCAGGATCAGATGAGAAAGGGTTCCGCTGCGACAGGACCGACTGGCGCTCAGCCGCTTTATAGCTTTGATCCCAACGGCAATGTAGTGATTGCCGGTCAGGGACAGGTGGTGCAAATTGCCGGACAAGTGATGAGGTTGGAGCCCGGTTCCAGCGTGACTGTCCAAGCGGGTGCCACTCCGTCGTTTGTTTCCGGAACGGTGGTCCCACGAGGCGAAAACCGAACGGTAATTGTCAGTGAATCTGAGATTAAACAGATGATGATGCAAGTGGCATCACAGATCTATCGCCAGAATGCCGATTTAGAAACTGTGGCGGCATTGGCACCGGCCGCAGTAGGTGGATCAGCGGGGGTTGCGAATGTTCCCGCCGCCGTTACGATGAGCCAAACCGTGATTAATACTGTTTCCGTAAGTGCTGAGACCGTGGTGCCTCAAAACAGTCAAACGCCTATTCAGGTGACCATGGCGATGAATCAGACTCTCAACAATGTAGCGGTCACTCAAGCCGCGCAGTATGCGCAACGCGTTCTTGGCGCTTCTCCGGTAAGCACTAGACTCATTTTGACGGGCACCCTCGAAGTGGGTGGAGTAGCCACACCGATTCAGATGACCATGAGAGC
>CAYUTV010000007.1:9329-31905 GCA_964447745.1 uncultured Planctomycetia bacterium
CGGTTCCACACAGCCCTCTGAGATCCGCGTGAGCACTGAACAGAACCTCACACCTCAAGTGGTCGCTCAAGTGGCCGCTCAAGTTGCCAAGACCACAAACGCCAACACCAACATTCCGGTGACCGTCACCGGAACCGTTGAAGTGGGCGGAGTGAATGTGCCTGCGGTATTCCAGACCAGCACTCGTTCCACGACACCTTCCGCCGTGCAGGTGAATGTCGGACAAAACTTTAAACTCGAAACACTCACGCGTACGGTTGAGCAAATCGCCAGAGCCTCGCGCCTTGAGAGCGGTATTCCCGTCACCGTCCTTGGCACCCTCGAAGTGGGTGGAGTAGCCACACCGATTCAGATGACCATGAGAGCCGGTTCCACACAGCCCTCTGAGATCCGCGTGAGCACTGAACAGAACCTCACACCTGCGACAATTCAGGGTATGGTTCTGCAAATTCTTCAGGATGTTCGTTTTGACGCTTCAACAACCATAAATGTGAATGGCGTCATGACGATCGAAGACGCTACGGTATCCGTGCGGGTCGTCACTAACAGCGCGGGACAAATTCAATCCGCGTATGTGCTCCAAGGGGTGGGAGCCGCGAATGTGACACGTAATCTTATGAATGGTATTGCCACACTTTTGGGCATATCGCCTGATACAATCACAACGGAGCAGATCGCCGACACAGAGACCAATGTCCTAGCCATGACACCAACACCCAATGTGATTGATGCCATTTCCCTGACTTCGAATCTAAACATTACTCACATGGGGGCAATGGGCATGTTGTCAATGTCAGGATTGGCGCCTACGCAGACCGCGATGAGTTCTCAGGTACCAGCATTGATCGCCTCAGCCGTGACTTCACAAATGTTAAATCAGAACGCCGCCGTTGATTTACTCGCCCTCATGAATCAGGGGGCTATCACTCCGGCTCAGGCAGTCAGCTTAACGGGGCTGCTTGAACTTGTGGGTGTGCAGATGGCCGGAAGCGGCAAGAGCGATATCCGGTTAGACGCAGACTTTGTCGAAGCCTTCGTGAAGGGTGCCTATGGCCCCAGCGTTGTGCAGAAACTATCGCAGCAGGATATCGCCAATGTTCTTAGTGCCGCTCCTGCGATTATGAAGGCGGGCAGAAGCAAGAACTTTATCACGCCCGTAGCGAGGGAACAGGCCCTGCAACAGCTGAATCAATTGAAAACTTCATTGGCCCAAATGGACGCGAAGAAAACGGACGGCGTTATGACCCAGGAAACGGCCTTTGCCACCGCCGAAGCGGCCGCCGCTAGCATTGTGACGAACTATCTTAAGGAATTGAAATCTGCCGGTGCTGCAAGGACACTGATAGGTATCGCCGTGGATCAAAGCATCGCCGATCAGAACCCAGCGCATTTAGCCAAACTGGTTGAAAGAGCCAACCGTATCAACGGAGCCTTCGGAACGGCCGTGGTGGTCTCTACGTACACCGGTGGTCCGGCGGGTGTCAGACACAGCTTCCGTGCTTTTGAGAAAGGCAGCATTGGCATTACCGTATTAACGACGAGCGAGGGCCGTAGAGAATTCGCCGGCGATAACGAATTCAACATCGTTGAGTATGATGCGGCGAGACAGCAGTCGTTCAGTGCGGTGTTGATGTACGCGATTAGCAACACGCTGAAGATTTCCATGCAAGAGAAAGCGCTGCTCGAGCAATTCATTAAAACGGGCAATATGGGAACCGGATTTAGGGGTACGGGCACTCTCGGCACTGTCTCTGAAAACGCCTCGAGTGATGACATGGGTGACATGATCGATAAGGCCTTAGAGGCGGAAACCCACTATTAATCCAGTTATTAATAGATAAAATATTTAGATATATCTAGAATGAGCCCTATTTCTATGATATATTTTAAATAGATAAAATTGTTTAATTTTAGTTACTTTTGATTAAAATAAAGGGGCGCAAAAGCCACATGTCAGGCGTACGTGTTGTCTCTGCTTTTCTAATTTTTGCATTCATCAGCCAGGAAATCGGCTGGACCGCTGCGGTGGTTGAACAACCCGCCCGCAACGCCCCTTCTGCTATTACTTCCATCCCCACGCATATCGGACTTGTTAAGGACAGCTTCCAAGGCGCTTCGCGCGAGACGATCATCAATATAAAGGATATTCACGATAACTTTAGCGCTCAGCAGTCTATTGCGGCGTTGTTGGACAACCTACTTAATAATTATCAAATAAAGATCATTGGCACAGAGGGCGCGGAAGGTCCGGTGGATGTTTCTATCTTGTCCGCCTTTCCCGATGAGTCGATTCGGCAGAAGGTTGGCCAGCGATTGATGCGCGAGGGAACGCTATCTGCCGGAGAATTAGTCGCCGCTCTACGCAAGGAACCGGTGGGGTTGTATGGTATGGATAAACGCTCACTGTACGATGATAACCTTGTCAATTTTCAGAAAGTCCTGAGAGATCAAAAAAGCAACTCCGATATGACGGAGTCGTTTCTGGCTGAGCTGCGCCGACTGGAAGAGGCGGTGTATTCGGAGCCTTTGAAGCGAGCCATCAGTAATGGTGTGCTCTCGGTCAACGGTGGCGTGTCCTTCACCGAGCGTTGGAAGTTTCTGGCAGGCATGGCCGATCAACATCAAATTGCCTACGCGCAGGAACCTAATATTTCTAAGCTCTTAAAATGCGGCCAACTGGAGAAGCAAATTAATTTTGAGAAGGCCAACTCAGAACGCCAAACACTCTTGGATCTTTTGGCCAAGCGAATGACCAAAGAGCGTTTAGACGCACTTCTCCTCGAAGGTGTTCACTACAAGTTGGGGCGTTTATCCCAGGCGGGTTTTTCCTCATACATGTTGGAGGCTGCTAAAAAGGAAAATGTGGATCTTTCCGGCTATTCTCAGCTTCAAAACTTCGCCGATTATATGACCGCTTATGAAGCGATTGATATCGATGCCCTTAAGGAAGAAGTAGACGGGGTGGAGTCGCAACTACTGTCAAAGATAGTCAAGTCCGAGGACGAAAAACGGCTGCTCGATATTCATAAAAAGGCCCTCATCCTTAGGGACATGTTTGGCGTGAAACTTGGTAGCACGGGACTGGCCTATTATAAGGAGGCTCAGAACGAATTTGCCGCCCCGAAGTTTAAAGCCATTCTGGATCCCTTGGCCAAGAAATATAAGGTCCAGGCCCAATTTTCAATTTTAGTGCCTCTATTTGAGCGTGTTCCCGGTGTGATGCGGTTTTATGACTCAGCCGAGGCGCGTAACCGCGTCCTTTTGGATAACATGGTCAAAATGATGCGGAGCAAGGGGCAGACCGTGGGGTGTCTCATCACCGGTGGTTTTCATTCTCGGGGAATCACGGATATCATGCGTTCCGACAAAGTTTCCCATCTGGTCATATTGCCCCGCTTCAATAAAGACGCAAAGCGTCCCTATCTCACCATCATTACTAATATCCGCCATACAGAAAAAGATTTTGCCTATTCGAAGGAAGTGTTGGAGACAAAGATGCGTGCTACAGCCTATCTTTTCGCCCAGGGCGCTCATGCAATAATCAAGAAAAATTCCGGAAAAGATACGAATGTTTTGCAAGCGCTGATCGATAAGGAGACTGAACGGCTGAAAATGCTTTATATGAATAATTTTCGCGGGAATCAACGGCGCCTCAAAGAAAATAATCCCGGTTTTATTGCGGTGGACGAGTCATTTTCGAAGCAGGCAGACAAAGGGCGGACATCCCAGAACGACGTTACGAGTGCTCCCACAGGAAATTATATCGCTACTCCGAGTCTCTTGGGGGGAGCCCCGCTCGTGGATGGTCTCAAGGTGCAGCGCATGGAAAATAATGTGCTGAACGTTAGTTTCCGGGACGGATCATCGATAGCGGTTACCACAGATACTGATGGAAACATTCAATCCGGTGTAATCGAAGGTCCTCTTGCGAAAGAGGAATCAGGCAAAGCACAGACACAAACGCCCAGAGAACAGGCGGAGGCACTGGCCCGTAGCATCAGCGGAACGTCTTTGGAAGTCATCAAGCAAGGCACCGATACAGACAAGAGAAAATTAAAGACGGCTCTGTTTAACGCATCGGAAGCAGCGCGTTCGTCGGGTCAGATTCTTTTGGCGCAGGCGCTTGATGGTATTTACGAAGACGTTACTTGCTCGTATTGCGGCTGGACGGCTCCTGATTTCAATCAGAACCCAGCCGCCATGAATGAGTTGGTCGAACGCGCTTCTCAAGCGGCTGTCGATGCGGAGGCTGCAGGCCAGTCTCCCGAGTCCGCTGCGGATGCTTGGGCGGAGTCAGAGCACCTGACACCCGATAAAAACGCGGATATTCCTACGGATCAACTCAATCCTAATGTTCAAGTGACTGCGTCGACGTTACAGCAAACCTCGGATCGGGCAAGAAGCGACGGAAAAAATTTTCTGGCCGCATTTATGGCAAGATTGGCTGCCACCGTTTTTAGTAATTACAGAACTTCTACGACGGCCAGCACGGAGGCATCCACAGAGACGGAGGAAGCGGCAAAGCTCCGGCAAGAGATCGCCAAATTGGATGGGCAGATCGCGCAAGTCGATAGCGAAATCGATGCGCTGAGAAAAGAGCGTGAGGCCGCGGAACGAGCAAGTGAGACTCTCAAGAAGCAAAATGCGGATATCCTTACTGATATGCAGGACATTGAGAAAAAACGCTTAGACAATGAAGCGGCCCTCACGGCAGGAAGAAATACGTTGGAACAGAAGACGAGCGAGTACAATTCTCTGCAGAATGAACGCGAGTTGTATAACAGAAAAGTCTCATTGGAGCAGGAAATTAAGGAATTGAGAAGCATACGATTAGAATCTCCTTCGATCAGGGATAAACAAGCGCTTCTGAAAGATTTGGACGCCAAAATTCAAGATTATGAATCCAAGGGCAAAGACACGGCATCTCTGCGTATTCTCAGACAAGCCCTATCCAACGCTTCCACCTACAAGGAATTTCGTGAAAACGTGGCCGGAGGCAGTGAGGATCAGTGGAGAGATGAACACAGGAAATTCGCCAGAGAATTCCATCCGGATTTGAACCCCGGGGATCAAGCGTCGAGTAACCTGTTTAAATTAGTCCAGCAAACCCTCGAGGCTTTCGAGAAGGAGAAAGAAACACCCTCAAAGTCTGAATTGGAAAAGCAAATCGCTTCCAAGAGAGATGACCTCAAGAGCGTAAGGAAGAATCTGGGTTTGGAGGAAAAAATACCCACGTCCACGCAGGATATCGCGACGGAACGCAGGGCGCAGGCCGATCGCCTGACGGATATCCGTGAAAGAACCAAGCGTCTTCAAAATGAAATTGAAGGTCTTCAGCAGAACGTCACCGCTCTGAACAACGCCGTGGAGGGAGCAAAGAGCTCTGCTGCGCTGAGACAGGATATTCTCGATAAGAATTCCAAAATGCAGGAGGATGTGGCCAAGAAAATAGGGGACATCAATGCCCGTATTGCACTTGCGCAGGCCTCTAAAAAATCGCTGGAGACCCGACGCGAAAATCTTCAGCGTCCGGCTGCTGAAGCCGCTCAATCAGAGACGGAAGCCGAAGCATCGGACAGCCCGCGTCTGCGGGCGATGAAGGCTCAGCTGCAGAAAGCCAGGGAAAGTAGGAGAAACGAGCGGGATGCAGAACGTGTCGCGGAGTTGGATCGGGACATTCAGCGGATGTCGTCGGAGGTCACGCAACTGCAGCAGGGTGAGCGTATACAACACCTCTTGAAGAGATCTGATTACTCCGGTAAGGAAGCACTGGTGCGTGACACGGTGGCAATACTCAATGGAATGAAGGAATGGACGAAGTTAAGCGAAAGTACTATTAAGGACCAAAAAGCTCAAGAACTTGAGACATTGATAGAAAAAGTTCTGGAAGAAGGAGCGGACAGAACATTCCAGGAAAAGTTGTCGCAGGATTTGGGCGAGGATATTGATCTTGATGACTATCTGGCGCTACTGCGTGGGTTCAGAGCTATTTATTGTCCGGAAAACCAGTGTGCCGAACTCACCGATAATACGATGAAGGCCGTGTTCACTGATGAGCTTCGTTTGTACATGCAGTATCATTCATTGATTAAGCTGCAGCAGCGCGCTGCGGAGCTCTATGACACCTACGTCAAGACTAAGGGCAGTTCTCAGGAGTACGCAGCGCTCGAGGCGGTGATCCAAGTCCTGGATCAAATTGTCCAACAGCAGAGCGGCATCTCAGCCGCACAGTCGAAGTTAAGAATAACCGACCCGGGGCAGGCGTTTCTCGAAGCGGTCGCGACGAATTATAAAACTGGCCTCTCGGACGACCAGCGGACTCTGTTGCTTAAGAATCAAATAAATTTGGAAGGAATATTCTCGCGGCTTCAGGGCGAGAGCGACGCTCTCCGAAGAAACATCCCCGCCAATCTAAAAGTTGAGTTCGAACGGCAAACAAAACTTAGAAACAGCGTGCCGCTTCGAAACGCCTCAGGAGAATCACTGGAGATCGAAGCGTTGGCCAATGAAATGTCGAAATCCATCAAGGAAGCCGCCTCATTGCATGCCAAAGGCCAAATGGATATGGCACGCCGGCGTTACCAAGAAGCCCAGCAGCGGTATTTGGAATTTACGGCAAAGTTGGGGCAATACGGATTTAACGATTCTTGGGAGGAATTCGTAGCGCGCCGGGGCACGACCGTTGAAGGCGGGCTGTCTGTCGGGGAAACGCAAGCCCTTAAAGAAATTTATGAGCGAGTGCAGAGAAATGCCAATGATCAGGTCAACGCTTATTCCGAGGCACGTAATGCCATTCCAAGCGAGTTTATCCAGGATCTCCTGCGACGCAGTATCCGCGAGCAAAGCCCCGCTCTTCAAACCGTGCTGGCCCGCCAGGAAAATCTTATTCAAAGAGCCAGAGACGCGCGCGATCTTTTTGACAAGAGTCTCCGTGGCAGTTCCGGTCAAACCCGGCAATCTACCGATCAATACCGCGAAGCCAAATTACTATTCGACAGCATTATCCGGGATGAAGCCCGGATGGGTCTCACGGAGTCCTTCGAAATATATCAGGCGCGACTTGAACGTGAAACAGGGGCACGGTTGTCCCAGGAAGAGATTGAAGAGCTCCGTGGCATCTACCAGAGCACGAAGGACGAGTCTCAGCGTCTCTACAAACAAATTTTCCGTCTTCAGGGTTTATTTCCCGCTAATTTTATTCAGCAAGCTCAAACCGGTTTTGCTGCCAAAGCCAACCCCAAGACACCCGCATCCGCTAAACCCGGTTATTCGGATAAAGCCAGAGAACGCCTCAACGCCAAGGATCTAAACGGTCGTCTGCGCGCGGATGTTCGGACCCGCATTCAAAACAGCGGTTTTGTCAGCCGCTGGTCGGATCGTTTCGTGGCGCAGACTAAAGAGATGGCCGGCAAGTTTTTTGCCGCGGGTGCCCTGGCTCCCGGAAGAAGTTATACCTCACAGGATACGAGCATCGTACAAGACTTGGGTGTTGAACTATCATCATCAGAGATAGGAACGCTGAAAAACGATATCGCTCAAGCACTTCGCGATCATCCTCAGGCCGATACGCTGAGTGATACTGCTGCTGACACTATTCTGGAGTTTGAAATAGCGATTAAGGGAAAAAAAGTCAAATTCCAAGCCGCCAATGTACATGGCAGTGTCTTGGTTGTCTCAAGTTCTCTTTTGAAGGGCGTGAATCTTCAGGCGCGGGAGTATTTCGATCTCCTGAGTCTCGGCATGGCGATCGAGGATACAAACCTCGACGGATTGAATCAGGGGATAGACTCGCCTTATGTGATCTTGGGACTTGATAAATCGGCCTATCTCTTCGAAGACCACCGTAAAAATGGCATTATCGGCGTGAATCACGCCGGGTTGATGGCGGGCAAGCCCTCTATCTCCTCGAGCCAGAAGGCATTGCTTGTGATGGGTATTCTGCATGAACTTTATCACGAGGCAAGACCCGAGTACGAGCAGAGACCTGACTTGTTGGCTGAGTTTGAGGCCTCTCGTTTAGCCATGGATGTCGAATTATCCATCACGCTGGCCGATTCGCTGGGGATTCCGTTGGATGCGCTAGTTACTGAGATGCAAAATGTATTTAAAAATGCGGGTTCGGTGTATGCCGATGCTTTACAAGATGTCTATGAAGGATTGATCGCCACGGGTCGCGTGGCGCCCCCGGCAGTGGAGACCGAACCGACTGTTGATATTGCTTTTGAAGTGCGCGAAAAAATTGAGCAGGTTAACGCGGCTATATTGCGAAATGATTTGATAGGCGTGGGTACCTGGTTAAGCCGTCTTGAAGACGCCGACGGCAAACTAAGACCTACAGGGGATGAGCGTCTCGACGCGGATTTGGAGAGAACACGTGACGCCTATCGCGCGAAGATGGTTGAGCAGGCCTCCGATGCGATCAAACTCCAGGCCGCGTTTCCTCCGGCAGATGGAACTGAGCATGTTGTCCAAATCGGGGATCGAATTGTACCGGTCTCGGACTTGATGCGCTTTGCCGCCCAGAATCAAATTTTTACCCGCATGAAAGTGAGCTTATTTGTGGATATTGCCTCTGAGCGGGATGCGACCGCGAGCCCTGAGGTGACCATTCAAGGAAAGACTTTTAACAAAAAGGCGATCAGTGAAGAAGCCAGGAAATTTGCGACTACAGCCGCGCAGCAGGGCAATCCGATGTTTGAAACGCTGCTTGATAATTTGGCGGAGAGTTGGGTGACTGATGCATTCATCGCGAATGGCGTTTTCACGACCGCAGACGACCAGATTATCTTTCAATCCAGGATTCCGGGTGGGCAAAGCCAAAGTTTTGGAATCGGATTTGTACGTTCCCGCATCGGCGCCGGTTTAAACGAAGTATTCCTGAATCCGTCAGTTCTGTCCAAGCTGAGAGCTGATAATCCGGCGGCGTTACAAAGATGGCGGGACAACGCCCTACAGCGAATTCAGAAGTTTGAAAAAGTTCTGGAACCGGCGAAAATAGCCAGCCTCAATAATTCCGTGAACCAAGTTTATGACTATTTAACCAAGGGGGAGAGATTTGCGGGAGAATTTGAACAGTTCCTCAGTGAAACTGCGGGTCTCTCCGACGAGACAAAGGCATTGATTGAGACGGCCAATGAAGCCGCGCAGTGGTATGCCGATGAGATTGGGCGTGGGGTCTCTGATGACGCCATTAATCTGAGGGACAAGATTTTGGAAATCGCCGCGAGCAAGGGTGTGGATGTTGAGTCCGTCGCTGAGAACTTATACGGCCGCTTGGGATTATCCATTGAGCATATTCGAAGCGGCAAGGAAACGATTGCCAAAGCACTTCGTATCAATATGCGGTCGTGGATTGCGGAGAAAGAACAATTCGATCAATTATGGACCGTGGTTCTGCGTCTGAATGACCGTTTGCAAAAATCAGGAGCCATTCCCGATACGTCGGAAGTGCTGCGTGAGTTAGGGCAGGAAATGACTGATGCCAATTTCTCCACCGAAACGCTTAAAGGTTTCGGTCTGACCGTCCAGGACATCATAGGGAATCGAAGAGCTTTGTTGCAACTGAAGCGGCAGGCGGACGCAAATGTTGAGAATTACATCCAAGCGTCCCGTCAGATGGTGTTTCATAAAATTCATGCCAGAGAGGCCACAGGCGAGACATACCTGTTAGCGGAGGCATTGCATGAAACCGCCATCCGTCTGCAAATCGCGGCAGCCAATAAATTTGACACCCAAAAACCCACTCGCCGCGTGGCCAACCGTTTTGAGAATGCTGCTCAAACCGCAGGCGAACATTTAATAGAAGTATTGAACTTCAGCAAAGGACAGAGCGCTCTCAAGGGTTGGGATAAAGAATTTTTGAAGAAAAAATTCGAGCAAGTGGAGTCGATGTTGAAAAGCAAAGCCGCTCAGGGAGAAAAAATCACGGACGCCGACGTATACAATGAAATGAATCGGTTGCACGCTGAAAATAATGCTATGGGTGACGTGTCGATCGCTTCATGGCTACGCGATAAGTTTCAAAATAACAAAGACAAAATGGAGGCATTTGACCGTATTGACGCCGAGTTAGCGAAAAAGATTCCCTCCGATAGCACCCAACCCATTGATCAGGACCCCATTGATTTCACTCCTTATGCCGGTGACGCCGATTTGGTTCTCTACTACACTGAGAAGCTGTTTGATGCGGCCATAGAGAAGGAACAGAAACCAAAGAACACTGATCCAAATAAGCGAAGCGGTTTTATCAAAGCGGATCAGCGTTACTTGTTTTTTACATTTTTAGGCCAACTGCGCAGCGGTGAAATGGAAGCGGGCGGTGGTAAAACCGATGCGGCCCTGTTCTTTTTACAAGTTGCGGGAGTGCTATCTCCTAATGCTTCACGTTTATTAATCGTCAATTCCGCTGACGCCGCCTCTAAATTTGTAACTGGGAGCGGTCCGGCTGGATCCAGAGAGAAATTTGCAAAGCTTTTTGGAGCGAATCTGGTGGACGGTTCGGCTCTGCAGTCCGGGGGCGTTAGCGGTGGCTATTCGGGAAAAGAAGGGTTTGTGAAGGCTGTGCAGGACAAGCACAATATCGTGATTATTGATTTCACGGCATTGGGCCATTTGCATAATGAATCGATAGATGTGGTCAATGCAGTAAAGCAGTTTAACCTGATTGTAGTCGACGAAGCGCATCTTCCCGTCACGGGTCAGCAGGCCTATATCGTCGCCGGAGAAGAAGACCCCTATGTAAACACCTCTCAGGGACGGGCTCGCCTTGAGGCCTGGAAAAAATTCTATGACCGAGTTTTCAATGGCACTTCAGACGGGATTCAATTTACCCAAAACGCCGAGGATTTGAACAGCAGTGACCAGGTGCCTGTGTTGTTTGTGCCCGGTGAGGAAGCCGTTAAAGAGGGGAAGAGTCCGCGATCCAACAAGGCAGCCGCACGGCTCTTTAAGAATATTATGAGCGAATACGGCCAGGATGTTAAAGAAGGGGAATTTTTTCAGTTTCTAAGCGCCGTCGCGAACGTGAACGCAAACCGCGAGAAGACTGCCAAAGGTTATGCGGTCAGCGAAGGTAAGATTTATCCGGTCGATCAATACGGGTCTATTTCCTGGAATAGCCGTATCAGCGACGTGAATTATAAAATTGGCTTGGCTCTGGCGCATAATGCCAAGCATGGCATCAAAGAAGGCACCCGAGAATTTGCCGCCCGCGGAATTGATCTCAATCTCATCGGAAAAGCCAATACCACCAACTATACGTCTTTGCTGCAAATATTTGCTAAGCAAAAGGCCGTGATCGTGGGTATGACCGCCACGGCATCCGGAAAGAAGGCCTTGATCGAGGCGGGTATAGGTTCGCCCGAGGGTGGCTTCGTAAAAATTACGACCAGCGTCTATGACAGAACCAATTTTGAAAAAGATGCACCCGCCGGCGCGATGAGCGAGCAGGATATATTGGATCTGACCGTGGACAAGATTAATGATTTAGAGGATCTCAAAGCAGCCAATGAGAATGTATGGAAATTCGTGGATCATTTGCTAAGCACGATCAACGGGACAGCTGACGGATTAAACGGCCAGGCCCGGTCAGTAATCGTCGCATCAGTGAACTCGCAGGCGAGGGAAAAACTGACACAACTCATGACGAAAATTCTCGGAGCCAGCGCATCCTCACGACTTGAAACCATTGACGCGGTTACCGACAAGAAGATGATTAATACCATTGCCGACTATGCAGCTCCAGGTACGGACAAAGATGAGACAAAAAGCGAGGGATACAACAAGTTTGGACCCAAAATCATCATTGCCAACGAACAGGCGTTCACCGGCGTGGACTTTCGAGGGGTGATTGATTTGCATGTATTGGGCGCGGACAACTTTACAGAAGATAACCTGGCCCAATTGACGTTTAGAACCGGCAGAACCACGGCTCAGAGGGATGAGTTTGTGGATGCCAAAAGCGGCCGTTATTTAACCAATAGGTACATTTATGCCAACAACGCAAAAATTGACAAGCAATTGGCAGAATGGAAAGCCAATGAAAAGTTTATGGATGTTCTGCTGGAGCAATTTGTGCCTGCATGGGACGGAACCGGGGGAGACGCCAGGGGAATCGAATACCTGCAGAAATTAATCTCGGATGCCAATGATTTCACTATGGAAGAAAAACTTGAACTGGTCATCAAAATCCGCAATGCGATTGAACGATCCAACGCGATTGAGTTCGCTTTGGCGGATACGCTGCGCGGCCGGATGATCATCAATGAATTGCGCGGACGTATAGACAGGTTGAAGGAAATGCTCGAGAATCCGCGTCTTTCCGCTGCGCGAAAGAGAGTTTTGAATAAAGAGCTCGCCATCCTTGATTCGGCATTCATAGAAGTGATCAATCATGATTCCACGGGTTCTCTCGTCGGCGGAGGGGGGACAACCCAGGTGCAAACCGGCGAAGAACGAGCCCGCGCGATTTTTGGCTCCATTCAGCGCGAGGCGCTGGATGTATTTTCCAAGCTCTCAGAAAAGCTTGAGAGTGTCGGCAAGTCAGGTCATATGAAGGATGCTATCGACATGCTGGTGGAGGATTACGCCGAGATTAATTTTGACCGCGTGGCGCCGGCGAGAGGCAATGATTCCTTCTCAAAAGCTAAAACCGCCGAGGATGTACTGGCCGTCGCGAAGCGTCTTATGAAGCAAATGCTTCCAAAAAAGCAGGGATCGGCTGAGTCTCTGACGGAGACCCAAGCCAAGACTGTCGGAGAAGCTTTGAAGGAGGTTAAAGCAACTCCGGCACACGCCGCGACTCTCAGGAAGGCGCTACACAATGAAAAATACGTACGGTTTGAAAATGGGGTAGCCACCGAAGAGCTTACTCTCGCCGGAAGAAAAATCTTGGGCGTGTATCAACTTGTTGTATTCGACGCTGACGAAGGCGAGGATTACCGGCCCCTTGCTTCAATGATGGCGTCTTTGGACGCGAAAATGACCCCGGATGATTATGCGGATGTCGTGGCGCAGTTGTTCTCCAAAGGTATTCTTGGAACGGATGAGGATGCCCTGCGTGCGCTGAAGACGCTGAACGAAGCCGCGAGGATTCGGAATGAGCTCGGCGCAAGTACACTCATTTTGTCGGACGACGAGTTAAGGCGCTTGGCCACCGAAAAATATGACCCGGATCTCGCTATCCATGACATGTTTTTGAAGCGTGGAATAGGGCGTGGTGCGATTTCCCGTGCGATGGCCACGACATATACGTTGCTTGCGCGTGAAGCGGAACGGGGTACACGAAAAGACACGAGCAAGAACTACATGCAACGCGCATCACGCGTGATGGCCTTGTCCCGGGAAAATTCCGCTGAAAAGTACCGAAAATTCCTTTTCATGCAGATCAGCGGCCAGGCGGACCGCGACCGGCAGAAAGATCAGGAGAAACTCCAAGCGCTGAATGTCGGATTGGGCGTGCTCGAACGTTGGGTACGCGCCGGTATCTTGGGTAAAAAAGACGAAAAAAAGCGTCTACTGGAGACAATTTATGGAAAGGAGCCCATAGATTCATTCGTGGCCGCTAGCATAGACCGGATGCTCAGCAATGACTTGGCAACCGCAGAAAGAGGCGTTGCCGATATGAAGGAAGCCATGGAAAAAAGTTTCCTTGCGATGCGAAAAACAATCACAAAGAAAACTGATCCCGAAAAGTTGAGACAAATTCACTCCGCGATTGATCGGGCAAGGGAACGCGCAGGCTCGCTTGAAACCTATATTGCCTACAGGCGGTTTGAAATTCAATCGCGGGTCAAAAATGAACAAAAGCTAAAGCAAGCCGTCACGGATCTAAAAAACCACCTGTACCAATACGATAAAGATTTTAAGGATGCTCAGTTGGAAGAGCATCTTCAGAAATTCGTTGAGACTTTGCAAAAAAACCGCAATCTCTACCCGTCGAAGATTGCGGGGAGGGTCCGGTCCGCTCTCAATAGAGCGGTTATCAAGATCGAGAAAACCGGCAAGAACGAAGCCCAGATTTTAAATGCGGAGATCAGCGCCGCGGCTAACACTCTGTATGCCGACGAAATATTGAGGTCGTCCCGCATTCGTACTGAATTTGATGCCGATGAATTCTTGGGTGTGAATGTCGCCGGTTTCGTCAACATCGAAGAGAGAATCAACGAGTTGAAAAAAGCCGTGAAAAATGTTGCGGACAATCCCAAGGCCCCTCCGGCGTTGCAGCGCAGTGCGAATGAATTCCTTAAAGCCGTTGATTCGGGGAATCCAAAGCTTATTGACGCGGCCAAGGCAAATTTCATTAAGGCCTTAAGGTCCTCTGTTTTTTCAAAAAAGGAGGACCGAGAGAGCATGAAGGTGCAGCGTTCACGTCTGATCCGGATTGCCACAATCATGGCCGATCTCAAAGCCGTGGGTGTGAGTAAGCTCGCCGAGATTCGCGGCATCGCCGGCGGTTTAAAATTTCAGGTGGATCCATCCAAAGGCGTTAACATGATGCCACCGGTTTTTGCCGCATTAAACGCTTATATGAAAGACAACGATTTCGGAAAACTGACGATGGCCATAGCGCCCGATTTAACCGACGATCAAGTGGCGGAACTCGGGCAATACGCGCAGTCGATTTCTACCGGCAGTGGGAAGTCGGCTGAATTTGAAGCGAAGTGGCAAACAACGCGCCGATCGGATGCGGCGAGAATTCTAATGGCCCGATCCGTGATTAAAGTCTTCTTTAACGCACGCCGGCTTGCCCCGGAGGGCAAACGGGAGGTGGATTTGGGAGATTTCTTGGCCTATTGGGCCGGGATTAGCGGCAGCTATAACGATGTATTGCAATACGCTGATACTATGAACCGAATTTTTGAAACGCAGGGAGATTTTGACGAAGCAAGCAATCAGGGATTCATGCCTCTCCTCCGATTTGATACCGTGGAAGAGAATGACCCCGATCCGGAAAAGGTCAGTTTCTACGCCGTGAACTTTAAGAAAATTATTTCACAAAAAGAAGATGTGAGTTCCGTGATCAATGCACGCACCGGCCAGAAGGTGAGCTCGCGTCTGATTTATACGCGCCAAATCGATTTCCTAGAGACATATCACCCGGATATATATCAACGTACTGACAGCCAAGGAAAGAACGTGGTTATCGCGAATCTCAGCGGCGCGGGACAATATGTGGAGAATACGCTTCTGCCTCAGATTCGGCGTCAAAGACGCACCTCTACGGGTAAGATGGAACGCTTGGTAGAGGCGTTCGGAATTGAATTTAAATCCAGCGTTTCGGGCATCGTGGAAGATTTGATAGACGATATCTTCCTGTCACACGAATTTCAACACGTCAGCGACGGTTCGGACCCCGTTTTTCAATCCGCGATTCAAGGTTTACAACGCTGGATGGGCGTTGGAGAACAATTATATTCGAGGGAAAACGCGGAACAAATATATCATCTGGCACAAGGTTTCATCACCGAGCTCACGGCGCATCTCCGATCCGCTTTTGAAAATAGCCAGGGTCAGCCGGCCGATCCCTTGGCGGCTCTGTTTGTTCTCTATCAGTTGGATACATATCTCACCGCCCCTCAGTTACAGCATTACAAAGAGGTCTCACGGTTTGTTTTCCAACGCTTGGCCGATGCGGTGAATGCCAACGCGAAAAGTAAAGGGTTGGAGGAGCCACTAAAAGGCCAATTATCAAAAGAATATGATCCGATTGATGTCATCGATGCCGCGCGTTCAATCGATTCCACGGGCCGCTTTGCGCAGGATGTGATGAAAGGTATTTATACTGATGTCTATTCTGACGCCTCCAAATTTTCAGATATTGGCATAGATGTTGCGACCAAATTTTTCAAAAAATGGAAAACAATAGATTATACAGAGCAGTACGAAAACGTGGTCAATACTTCCGCCGAAAAACTGGATTTATCGAAGGAAGATCTCGCGGCGTTTGAGATCAAAGCAGAAACGATAGCCCATAAAGCGCGGGTCTCAGTCGCTAAACAAGGTGCGAGACCTTCTAACGTGGCCTATGAAATACTGGGCGACTTGAACACGCTGAAGGATGCCTTACCGGCTCGGGATAGTGCCTTTGAGCAGACTCGGCAGTTTATAAATGCCGCGGAGCAGGCGGAGGCGGCATTGCGGCATGCCTATGGGGCGGCTGTCACGCAAAACGGCGGTGAAGCCGCAGTACCGTACCCCTTTCCCAATCTTAAGAAGAAATTCATAGCCATCCGTGAAGATAAGTGGAACGACCTGATTGTCTATGTTCCCGATGAAGACGGTGAGCTGAAAGTTGGCAAAGCGGCCGGAGTCAGTGCAATCCAACTGTTTGGCGCCGATGTGATCTTAATCCCGGCAAAAAATAATTATACCGAGAATCAGCTATTGGGTCTTATGTTGCACGAGGGCGGGCACCTTATCGGTGTGGATTTTGTCGATCATGACCTTCGCGAAGGTCTGACCGAGTGGCGTGCCAGAGAGCTGTTGCGTGATTTAAAAGGCAATTATGCAGTCGATGATTATATGAAGCTTAGCTCCGATCCTGCAAAAGGTCTGTATGCGGACGAGGTAAAAAAAGCGCAGGACAAATACAAAGATTTGAGTACAGCTCAAATAGATCTCGCCCGATTTTCAGGAGATCCCATTCACCTTGAACCCGCACCCTCAGGCGCAAGACTGGCCGGGCCGGTTATGGCATCCGTTTTGGCTGTTATTGTCGCTCCCGATGACGAAGTTCTTCGTTCAGTTCCCTTAGTATCCGGCGCGCGTCTTCTGGGAGCGAGAACTCGCACCGCGGCAGAGGAGATTCTTGCGGTTTTAGATCCTGAAGGAGCGGCCGCTCATCTGATCATCGACTTGAAAGACCCTGTTACCGGAACCCGTTTGGCCGCAATTCTCCGCGATAGCGTGCAGGAAGAAGAATCCCGCCGTATCAGTGCTCTGTACGCCCGGGTAACGCGTCTGACATCGGCCGAGGCAAACGGTTTTGACAAACGCGAGCTAAGCCGTGAACTCGACCAGGCCCTGGGGCTTCTTGAGCCTATCAATTGGGACGCGTTGCTGGGTGGCGAGACCCTGACCGAGAAGGTGCCGACAGCCATTCAGACCGCATTACCGTCCCAGACGGTGGAGCGTTGGGGGAAGGCCGTTCAAGCAGAAAATACCAAATTGAACGCGGTACTCAAAGTGTACCTCGACCAAAAGGGAACCCAGCGAAATGTCCTGGCGCTGACAGCCGACGCGCTGTTTCTGCCGGATGGCTCCGTCGACCCGCTATTTCTGAAATCAGCGACTGTGTTGGCACCCCAGCTAATGAATTATCTCTCTTTCTTCTATGACGCCGAGGCCCTGCGCAGGCGTGACCGTGTCCGCGATGCAGAGACTCTGGAAAAAGCGGGCCTGGGATGGCTCGCTAAAAGGGCGGTGGTTCTGGATGGCACCGAGAGCCTTGTGCGTCAACTGGAGAAAAAGATTCCACAAAGAAATGACCGTCCGATCACCGTATTGCTCGGTGACCAGGGATTCGCAGGCGTTCGGGAATCCATTAAACCGGATGCTCCGCATCGATTTGTGGTTCTACCCACGGAAACGACCGGAGGCCCGGTTATTACCGGTTCACAGAAACTGGCGGTATCCCTGATTGCCGATTCCAAGGGGCGCGATATCAAGTTAATCGCAGTTGGTGCTCCCACGCTATGGACGCCCGCATTTGCGGAATTCGTGCGCCAAAACCGCTCTTTGACTGCTTTATTGGCCGTTCCCATACGCATATTTGAGGAGATCCAGAAGGTTCTTCGAGCCCTGCAAAGTACGGATATTTCCGCATAGCACACGTCTATTTTATTTTTTGTTAATAGACAATATAAATAGTTACCTAACTCATTTATTTATACTAAGTTACACATTAAATCCTACCCCTTAACCCCCCATTTTCTTATTTGCTTCTTAACCTCTTATTAGGTATACTTTTAGCAACCGAAGGGATCGGGAGTCTGCTGTCCAAATCATTTTTTTGTCTTAGTTTATATAATTATTTCATAACCTTTATGCGAAGGTTTTTATAAATAAAGTATAAAGATGCTTGAACCCAAAGAACCACAACAGAATTCATCTAACCTCTGGGCGGAGAATCGTACTCCTTTCCGCTCGCGTTTCGGCGTGATTTTTAAATCGATTGCATCTCTTCTCGTTATCACTTTCGTTGCGCAGGAAATCGCGATGGCGCAGGGTGGAACACCCCTCTGGACGAATGTCCAAAAAGTCGCCGCCGATAAAACCGATCCCACTCAGCTTTTTAATATTTCCATCCCCAAAGACTCCGGTATCGCGCGTAAAACCGCCGTCAAAAATACCGACGAAATTATCATCAATATCCAAGACGCTCACCAGAAACTCGGTGCTCAACAGAGCATCGCGGTGATTCTGGATAACCTCGTTAAAAATTATGACCTAAACCTGATTGCGCTGGAAGGCGCCAGCGACGTGGTGGATACGTCAATACTCTCGAGTTTTCCGATTGAAGAAGTCCGCAAGAAAGCGGGCAACTACCTGCTCAAAGAAGGCAAGATATCCGCCGGTGAATTCTACTCCATTATCTCGAACGAGCCGGTGAAGCTATACGGCGTGGATGACCCCGAGCTTTATCGCGAAAATCTCGATACTTTTAAAACACTGATCGAGAACAAATCACAAATACGCGCTTCGCTGAAAGTTCTGCGCGGGCAACTGGTGGAGTTGGGCCAAAAGATCTTTTCTCCCGAACTGCAGGAACTGATGGGCAAGAAGCTTCTTCACAAAAACGGCGACGTCAAATTTACCGAATACTGGGATTACTTCAACGGTTTGGCACAGCGTAAAGGCGTGACGTTCGAGATGTATCCGAATCTCGGGAAACTCGCGGAAACCGTGGCGCTGGAAAAAGAGATTGATTTCAAAAAGGCGGGGGAAGAGCGCGACCGCCTGATCGAAGTGATGGGCAAGATGCTGCCCAAGGCAGAGCTTGAAAAGCTGATCTTGCAGTCCCTCCAGTTCAAACAAAATAAAATCACCCCGGGCATGTTTCACCGTTATCTCTCCGAAGTGGCCTTCAAGACGCAGGTCGATCCCTCACAGTTTAGAAATCTGATTTTTTACGCGGAATACTCGGTACTCTACGAGAGCATCGATCTGATTGCGATTTTTGAAGAAGTGGGAAATTTTGAGGATGCACTGAAATCTAAGCTCTTCACGTCAGAGGAAGAACGCCGTTTGAGCGATATTGAACACCGCGTGAAGATTTTGAGCCAGCTTTTGGACACCACACTCACCAGCAAGGATTACGAGTATTTCCTTACGAATGAAACACTTTGCCAAATAGACAGCATTGAGGATTCATTGAAGCCGCTGGCCAGGAAGCACGGCGTAGTGCTGAGCGACGCGGATTTCGCGACACTGAAATCCATGATTCCGGACGCCAAGAAATTCTATTTGCTTGCGGAGAAGAGAAATCACGCATTGATGGCGAATACACTCAAGAAGATGCGCGAAGAGAAGGCCAAGGTTGCCGCGCTCATTACCGGCGGTTTCCACTCCGAGGGTATTTCGGAGCTGATGGATCAGCAAAAAATTTCTTATCTCGTTGTGATGCCGAAGTTCGATGAAAATACAGCTGACCGCCCCTACATCGCGGTGCTGACGCAGAAGCCCAAAGAATTCGAAGATCAGTTTAAAGATTCCGATTTTTATATCGCAGCGGGTGCGCTGTATTCACCGAGAGGCCGTACACCCGTCGAGATGCTGGATATCGCGGAGACCACGGTTGCATTGGCGGCTGCGAGCTCCCGTATCGTGTTGGGCGTCAATATTCTGCCTGAAGAATTGAAGGAAGACTTCGCTGCCCGTTACGAAGCGATTGCGGAGGAGCTCACTCAGAAAGGCCAAACGCTTTTTATCAGCGCCTCGCAGTTGCGTGAATGGTTGAAACAGGATATTCCTATTGCGCGCATCGAGAACGGATACAGCGTGACGATGAACGGCAAAGAATTTGTAATCCGTATTTCGGACCAGAAGGAAATCACGGCCATCGAAATTCGCAAAGGCGGACGCACCCGTGTATTGGATCCGGACAGCATCCAAAAAATGCAGCAGACACTGGACAGTGTCACGAAGCAGGTGCAAAGTCTCGAACAACGCGTCGCCACGATGGAAAAGCGCGCACTCACCGCCGACGAGAAGAAGCAGATAGAGAAGGAAGTCGCCGCTTCTCCGTTCCGCGATGAAAAAGATTACATGGTGAGAGTGGAGAGCAAGGTTCGCGCCAAGAATGCGTCTTTGCGTGAAAACGAAAAAGCGGAATTCGCGCAGGCCGGAGCGAGATTGATGGCCGCGCGAACCAAGGCCGCAGAACCGGCAACCGCCAAAAAAGTTTCTTCTCCCGCGGAGCGAAAGAGTTTTATTGCCTCACTCGTCTCTCGTATCACGTCAAATGCGAAAAAAGTCAAATCAGCTGCGTTCCGCCGCCTACATTTTGAACGTCTAGAAGACCGCCTCGTTTACTCCGCAAATTACGCCGGAATTTATAATCCGTTTGTGGTTCAGCAGGATGTGAATCCTTTTGCCGCCGCGCCGGTATTTAGTTCTTTGGATCCGGGGACGATCGGTCTGGCCAATGATTACGAAATTGTGAATTCTCTTCTGGCCGTGCAGGCGACCGCCCGCGAAACCAATGAATTTATCGCGTTTGTGAACGATCCGTCGCGCAGCGCGGACCGCGAAGCTCTCGAAGTCTATCTGGCGGCCCTCGGCGCGGAATTCAGCACGGACAGACCCTCCGTCACCAATGCGACGGCAACGCAACTCGCCGCTCAAGAAGGCAACTACATCTTGAAAACACAATATATCAATCCTGTGGATGCCAATGACCCTGCAAACGGGGCCTTAAATAATGTGGTGGGTGACCCGACATTTGTTGTTCCGCGTGAGAATGGATTGGCGATTCTGGGATTGATCCGCAGCTATGATTTAACGGGTAATCAGGAGTATTTGGATGCCGCCGTAATGGCCGCCGATTATCTCGTTCGTATTCAGGAAGTCGACGGTAGCTGGAAAGATCAATATAATTACGCCGTTGCATCCGTTCATTCCAAATCTCCAACTCAGACTTCGGAAGTCATCATTGCGCTGGACAAGCTGATGGACCGTATCGGCACAAAACCTGAATGGCAGAATGCCTTGAGGCGCGGCGCTGATTTCATGTATCCCTTGATCAACGGCGGAACGGGTTTGATCTACGGCGGACTTGATGAGAACGGCAATGTTCTCGAAAAGCACTGGGCATCCGACAATTCATTCGCTTATCTTGCGTTCATGGCGGCCTCCAAGAGCGCCTATGCCGATAATCAGGGCCTGCTGGGCCGAATTTATTCTCAGACTGCCGACGGCATTTTGAGCGGCATCGAAACGCTTCATAAAATCACCGACATCGCGCACCCAGATTACGGCGTTTATCACAGAGTTTTGGATAAGACCGGCCAACCGTTGGAACCCGGCTTGAAGGAATGGATCAACTACGCGCCCGTGATGCTGGATTTACCGGTTACCTCGCCAACAGGGAACTCCAATGCGGCTTCGTTTGCGGGCAGCTGGATACGCGGGTTCCTGCAACTGGATAACGGCGCGGTTGTTTGGAATAACGCTGAACACAGTCAGAGAATGTCTCCGGGTTTTTCTTCGCAGGCGAGTCTGGTTTGGTTGGACGCGGGGGGTCAGCAGGTTTTCGCAGATTTAGCGGCTCAGTGGATCGCGGGAAGCGGACTTCATCATCCGGACGGCGGCTACATTGACTGGAAAGAAAGACAGTCCGGCGAAACGGCTCCTGAGTGGCAGAGATTTATCGATACTTCTTTTTATGCGGTCACTGCCACGAGCGGCGGTTATGACTTTCAACTGAACGGTTCCATTGTTCCTAGCGCTACGCTGACACAGGCACTGTTGCGCGAAGGAGTGGTCGTTGGGGGCGAAACCCCCGCTCAGTCTTTCCAACATGTGAAGAATCTCAGCGCTCTGCATGAGGCCGTGACGGATCCCGCGCACGTGACCCGGCGAGAGAAATTTTCCGAAAAGCATGGCATTGCCGCGGCAGATCAGACACTGAATAATGCCGCTTATCGCGCGGTGTTGATGGGAATCGTGAGAGAAACGGAAAACTTTGATACGGCGACGTTTATCGAGGGATTGGAAGAGGAAGTTGTTACGCTGCCGTCGCTCCAAACGCTCATCGATGCGGGTAAAATCCAGATCGTCCGAGACACAGATTTGAATAACCGGCTGACACTGCGCGTCGATTTAGATGCGTTAAGACAGCACCTGCCCGAAGGTCTGGCTCACGGTTATATTCTGCAGGTGCAGTCCGAATCCGTGGACGGAACTCATTCAACGGACATTCCTTTATTTATCTTCAGTGATGAAACCGGCATTAAGGATCTCGAGGTTCGTCCACTGGTGGATAATGCGCTCGACGGTTCCACGGAAAAGAGCATTACGCGCATTCGCGTAGGTATTTTGGACTTTGCGACGTATACGCCGACAGTGTATGCCCAGA
>CAYUTV010000008.1:0-2431 GCA_964447745.1 uncultured Planctomycetia bacterium
CGATCGCCGCTTGGTATAAAAAAAGATTCGGGCAGACGTTTAATCCGGACACCGAAATCCTGCCGCTTATCGGATCGAAAGAAGGTATCGCGCATTTGCCGCTGGCATTTATAAATCCCAAGGACGTGGCGCTGGTTCCCGACCCCTGTTATCCGCCCTATAAAAGCGGGACGCGTTTTGCCGGCGGAGAGGTGCATCTCATGCCGCTTACCGAAGAAAATAATTTTCTCCCCCAGTTTGAATCCGTGCCGCAGGAGATTGTGAAACGCGCAAAGATTATTTTTATTAATTATCCCAACAATCCCACGGGTGCTGTGGCGCCGAGGGCTTTTTATCAACGGTTGATTCGATGGGCCGCTCAAAATAGAATCCTGGTTTGTTCGGATCTGGCCTATTCGGAAGTCTATTTTGAAAAAGAAAAGCCGCTGAGTATTTTTGAAATCCCGGGCGCGCGGGAAGTGGCGATCGAGTATCACTCTCTGTCCAAAACATGCAACATGACCGGGTGGCGTGTCGGATTTGCCATTGGATCAGAGGCCGCTATCTCAGCCCTTTTAAAAGTGAAAGCCAATGTGGATTCGGGGGTCTTTACCGCTATTCAGAAGACATCAATAGAAGCCCTCAAGAACAGCTTCGGTTTCTCAAAGAAGACAAACATCATGTACCGTAAGCGCCGGGATTTATTGGTGGCGGGATTAAAGGATTTGGGTTTTCCGGTCAAACCTAACCCGGCGACGTTCTATGTTTTTACAAAATTGCCTTTCCGCCAAATCGACTCGACGCTTTTTTGCAAGAACCTGCTCGAGGCGACAGGCATCGTTGCCACTCCAGGGGTGGGTTTTGGCGCGCCCGGTGAAGGATATGTGCGTTTTGCGCTGACGGTGGCTGAGCCCGAGATCCGTGAAGCTATCGTTCGAATGAAAAAGTATTTCCAATCCTTAAAATAGGTTGCCCATGGCCACAGTTTATGTAGGAATCGGTTCCAACGTCGGGGACCGTCAGGCGAATATCGACCGTGCGCTAACACTTCTCAAGGAGCATGAGGATATTGATATCGTCGCCGTGTCGTCCGTGATTGAAACCGATGTGGTGGACGCACCGCCGCAGGGCAAATTTCTCAATGCCGCGATGATGATTAAGACGGATCTCATGCCGCTTGATCTGTTGTCTCAGCTGAAGATGGTGGAGAGGCGTCTGGGGCGCACAAAGCCCGAGCACAACGCCCCGAGGACCATGGACCTCGATATTCTTTTTTATGACGACGTGGTTATTTTGGAAGGCAAGAGTCTCAAGATTCCACACCCGAATTTGGCAGAACGGGCGTTTGTTCTGAAACCGCTGGCTGAAATTGCCCCCGATTTTGTCCACCCGCGTCTCGGTAAGACGATTAAAGAGCTGTTGGACGCTCTCGAAAATGCAGATTCTTCATCGCCGAGCAGAGCTTAACCGCGTCCTCGGTAACCCGAGAAGAAAAGGCAGGTCGATCGGTTTTGTCCCGACGATGGGTTATCTCCACGACGGACATCTGTTGCTCGTGCGTCACGCTAAAAAAGAAAACGATATCGTGGTGGCGAGCATATTCGTGAATCCTTTGCAGTTTGGTCCCAAGGAAGATTTTTGGCGGTACCCGAGGAATCTCGTAAGGGATACTCAGCTTCTGAAGGCGGCCCGGGTCGATGTTTTGTTTACGCCAGTGCTCAAGGAATTTTATTTGCCGGATTTTCAAACATCGGTGAGTATTAAAGGGCTCAGTCAGCCGCTTTGCGGCGTTTCGCGGCCCACGCATTTCGCCGGAGTCACGACGGTTGTGTCCAAGCTTCTGAATCTGGTTCAGCCCACGCGGCTGTATCTGGGCCAAAAAGATTATCAGCAGTACCGCGTCATCGCCCAAATGATCAAAGACCTCGATATGCCGGTGGAGGTTAAGCTTGTGCCGATCGTGCGTGAGGCAGACGGCTTGGCCATGAGCTCAAGAAATGTTCTCCTGAGCACGTTGGAGAGGCGGGAGGCGGCGTTTATTCACCGCGCGCTTAAGAAAGGCGAAGAGCTTATCCGTTCCGGCCAATCCGATACCGGGAAGATAAAGAAAGCGGTGAAGGAAGTGCTTAAATTCGCGCCCCATGGCCGGCTGGACTACCTCGAAATAGTCGATGCCGCCACGCTCGCGCCTGTGGTAAAATTGAAAAACGGCTCAAAAGTTTTGATGGCGATGGCTTATTATTTCAGTAAAACAAGGCTGATAGACAATATTCTGGTGACACCCTAATGTTTAGAGTTCTCATGAAGTCCAAAATTCACGGCGCGACCGTGACGGAAGCCAACCTGCAGTACACAGGCTCCATCACCATCGACAGAGACCTGCTCAAGGCATCCAACATGCTGCCTTATGAGCGCGTCCAAATCGTCAATCTTCATAACGGCACCCGCGTTG
>CAYUTV010000008.1:2531-28603 GCA_964447745.1 uncultured Planctomycetia bacterium
ATGCTGCCTTATGAGCGCGTCCAAATCGTCAATCTTCATAACGGCACCCGCGTTGAAACCTACGTGCTGGAAGGTCAGGCCGGCACCGGCACGATCTGTATGAACGGCGCCGCGGCCCGTTGGGCCGAGGTCGGCGATAAAGTCATCATCATCTCGTATGCCCTCATGACGGACACCGAAGTCCGGAAACATCATCCCCGCGTTGTCTTCGTTGACGCCAAGAACAGGGTAGTCAAGAAAGGGAAGTAAGTGATTAAAGTCGGAGTTATCGGCTGCGGCACCATCGGCACGCAGTTGTCGCAGGCCTGTCAGAAAATTTTCTTTGAAGAAGTGTCGCTTGAGGCTATATCGGACACGGACCCCGTACGCGCCAAAAAGCTTCAACACAAGCTTAAGCCGCGGCCAAAAATTCTTAGCACCGACCGCCTGATCCGTCACTGCGATCTCGTGATCGAGGCCGCATCCATGCAAACGGCCTACGAAGTCGCGAAAAAAGCTCTTTCTCTTGGCAAAGATGTTCTTGTGATGAGCGTGGGCGGTATTCTCGGCCGAGAAAAAGAAATCTTTCGTTTAGCCAAAACCCACAGGTGCTGTCTCTATCTTCCCAGCGGCGGCGTGGTGGGCATTGACGGTTTAAAGGCCGCTCGCATGGGCAAGATTCACCACGTGATGCTGACCACCCGCAAGCCGCCGCAAGGCTTTGAAGATGCGCCCTATGTGCTTAAACACGGGATCAACCTTAAAAACCTGAAGGAAGAGAAGGTTTTGTTTGAAGGCAATGCTCAGCAAGCCGTTAGAGGTTTCCCAAAAAACATCAACGTCTCCGCTACCTTGAGTCTTGTGGGGCGTGGCGCCAAAAAAACCCGTGTAAAGATCATCGCTTGTCCTCACATGCTGGTTAACGTGCACGAGGTCTATGTACGGGGTGACGCCGGATCATTTTATACGCGCACTGAAAATTTTCCTTCAGAAGAAAATCCAAAAACGAGCCGCCTGGCGATTTTATCGGCCATTGCGACGCTTGAACGCATTACCAGAAACGTTAAAATCGGAACCTGAGCAAACAGATGGGCTTTTCGGACGCCTCCGATGACAAGCAGATTGTCGAGGGGTGTCTCGCGGGAGACAAGCGAGCCTGGAACGCTTTTGTCGACCGCTTCTCCAAGTTGATTTACTGGAGTATTCACGAGACGCTCAAGGATAGTTCTTTCAGCGCCCGCAAAGATTTGCCCGAAGAGGTATTTCAGGAAGTTTTCGGCAGATTGTTTGAAAAAGACACGTTGTCCAAATTGCGCGATGTGCAGAGTATTCGGCGTTATTTGAATGTAATTGCGTGCCATGCGACGCTGGACCGCATCAAGTCCTTAACCCGGCATGAGCAGAAAATTTTGCCGGTGG
This sequence comes from uncultured Planctomycetia bacterium, assembly GCA_964447745.1. Lineage (GTDB taxonomy): Bacteria > Omnitrophota > Gorgyraeia > 2-02-FULL-51-18 > 2-02-FULL-51-18 > CAYUTV01. The sequence continues at coordinate 3,930 of CAYUTV010000008.1, forward strand.
ATGTCATTGATTGGACGAAGGCGCAGACGATCCATGAGCCGCAGGCAAACGAGACTGCCGCGTTGATTGAAGAGGTTCTGGGCGAGCTGAATCCCAAAGAGAAGGCATGCATCGAACTCTTTTACATCAGCGAGCACACGCATCGACAAATCGCGCAGATTCTGGGAATGCCCCAGGACACCGTGTCCACGCTGATACGGCGCAGCCGGGATAAAATAAAAACCGAACTGGAAAAAAGGGGATTCGGAGCTTGAGCGACGCCATTGACCGCGCGATACGCGCACATCTGCAAGACCGCCGGGGGGTTGTCGGACGAGCGGGGGGCTATCCCGATGCGGATACCTATTATCGCTTTGTCATGGACGAGCTTCAGGGCGCGGAACTGCAGCAAATGCTCGATTTCTTGAAGGATTCCGACGAAGAACGGCATTTTGTTTTGTCTCTAAGGAAAATGGAGGGCAGCGCTCTTCGCGCCGACAAAGTTTCGGTGCCGGCGGCATGGATTGAAGACGCCAAGAGGCGGCAGGGAAACACGCCGGGAGCGGTTTGTCCGCACTGCGGAAAGAGTATCCGGGTGGGCGGTCCGACGCCTTTACGGCGTTACTTGTGGAGTGTTCTTTGGTTGGCTCTGGCCGCGGGTTCTTTCGGCGCGTCATTCATATTTAAACGCTTCTTCATGCAATGGCTCGCCCTGTCGCTGTTTTTTGGGTTCAAATGGGTCATGGACTTAAGGCAGGCGAAGACCCAAATCCTGATCTATAAGGCGCTCAAACCATCCGCCGAAGAGGACAAGCATTCACGTTTACATCAACACGAACGTCCATTATAATCTTACCTTCATGCCGGACGAAAATGCTTATCCGGCCTAATTTTACGGGATGTAGCGCAGCTTGGCTAGCGCGCCTGGTTCGGGACTAGGAGGCCGTGGGTTCAAATCCCACCATCCCGATAATCAATAGGGGGAAACCAAACGGTTTCCCCCGTTTTGTTCCATTGCGCAGAAGCACCGACTGTGTTTGAATAGATGCATGGCTCAACCGAGGATAGAGCTCGTAAAGGGTGATATCACAAAGATTAAAGTGGACGCGATGGTGAACGCGGCCAATAAGTCGCTCTTGGGGGGCGGGGGAGTCGACGGGGCGATTCACCGTGTGGCGGGTCCTGAGCTTCTTGAAGAATGCAAAATTCTAGGGGGCTGTGAGGTCGGTGAGGCCAAGATCACCGGCGGATACCGCCTTCCATGCACCTGGGTTATCCACGCCGTCGGACCTCGTTGGAAGGGCGGCGGAGACGACGAAGAAAAGCGGCTCGCCGAGTGTTACCGTCATTCGCTGGAATTGGCCGAGAAGTGCTTTGTTCGGACGATTTCTTTTCCCGCCATCAGCACGGGCGCCTATGGATTCCCGGTCGATAAAGCCAGCGCCATCGCCGTTTCTGAGATCAAGCGATTCCTCGCGAAAAACAAGACAATCGATAAAGTGCTGCTCGTTTGTTTCGATTCAGAAACCTATGACGCCTACCTGTCTCTTTTAAAAGAGCGATGACGCGCCAACCTACGTCACGGCTAATCCTGTTTCTTTTTTTTCTCTCCGGCGCTAGTGCCTTGATCTTAGAGGTGACATGGGCCAAGCAGCTGCGGCTTGTCTTCGGAAACTCTACCTTTGCCATCTCTTCGATCCTGACGGCGTTCATGCTGGGTCTTGGTTTCGGTTCCGCCTTCTTTGGACGCTGGACATCACAAGAAAACAGGAGTTGGATCAAGGTTTACGGTTTGACGGAAGCCTTCATCGGGATTTATGTCCTGCTGTTCCCGTTGTTGCTGCGTCTGGCCACACCGCTTTATGCGTCGGCGTACACGAATTTTGAAACCAATTACGGCATCTTAACACTGATACGCTTCTTACTTTCATTGGGACTCCTGTTTATTCCGACTTTTTTAATGGGTGGTACTTTTCCGCTGATCGCGCAGAGTCTATCCGATGCGAACATTTCCCGGCTCAACAAAATCTATTTTATGAATCTCCTGGGAGCGGCCTTCGGCGCGGGGCTGGCCGGATTTATCTTGTTGCCTGTGCTGGGGATTAAGCTGACGGCGTTCATTGCCGCTACGACCAATTTCTTGATAGCGGTGGCGGTGTTCCGCGGTGTTCGGATTACGATCGAGAGTGTCACCGAACCCGCTCCGGCGGTGACTGGGCGTCTGCCGCGCCAGTTTGTGGTGGCCGCTTCCATGACCGCATTTATTCAGGGCCTATGCGCGTTTGCCGCACAGATCGCCTGGACGCGTATCTTTGCGTTGATGTTCGGGTCTTCCGTGTATACCTTCTCGATGGTTCTCGTTATTCTTCTATTGTCTCTTGCGGCCTCCGCCTATGTGGTGCACCGGTGGCGAAAAAAAGGCATCGCGCAGCTTCCCGCCACGGGACTGGCTCAGATTCTCTTCGGAACCGCCGTTTTGGCGATGATCCCGGTATGGGAATGGCTGATTTTTTTATTCACCAAGCACTATTCGCTGATTAAGGGATCCTGGTTTTCATTGTTCGGTGCCCAGATTGCGCTGGGATTTGCCGCGCTGGCATTGCCGTGTTTTTGTATGGGTTTGGTACTGCCCACTATCTTTGAAGGGCGGGTATCCGCCAAACAGGGATCCTGGGCAGGGACCGTGTGCGCTTGGAATACGTTTGGGGCGGTTCTGGGTGCGAGCATGGGCTCCCTGTTTCTCATGTCCACGTTGGGCGCCGTCGATACGTTGAAGATAGCGGCCGCGCTCTCGATCGGCACAGGAATGGTATGGATCGTCGTGTTTGGGCGTACACGTAAAGTGCTCTGGAGAGGTCTGGCTTCACTTGTGATCGCGGCCACTTTATTTGCGTACCCCTTTAATAAACCCCTGTTCAGTGCGGGTCTTTTTAATTATGCGCAGGCCTATGAGCCGGCCGCGCAACTGGGGAAGCGTGTCCTGGAGAATATTCTGAGCGCCAACAACAAGTTGATTTTTTATAAGGACGGCATATCCTCCACAGTCTCGGTGTTGGAATCGATCGTTCACTTGTCAGGCGGAAAAAAAATTGTTCATCGCGGTCTCCGTGTGAACGGCAAGACGGATGCCTCAACGCTGGGAGATATTCAAACGCAAATGGGTTTGGCGTTCTTACCATTATCGGCGAACCCCCAAGCGGTATCTGCCCTCGTAATCGGGTTGGGTGGAGGCATGACGTTATCGGGCGTTTTAAGTTCGGAAAGAATTCAAAATGTGGATTGTCTGGAGATAGAGCCCGTCGTGGTGGAGGCCCAGCGCTTTTTTGTCCGGGCAAACAGAAATGCATTGGGGGATAAACGCGTGCGCCTGCTTATCGGGGACGGGCGAAATCACACGCGCTACAGCGAGAAGAAATACGATATCATTGTCTCCGAGCCTTCGAATCCCTGGATTGCCGGCGTCTCCAGCTTGTATACGCAAGAAGCATTCAGCGAAATTCGTTCGCGATTGAGCCCGGGTGGAGTTTATTGCCAATGGTTCCATGCCTACAATTTATCCAAAGAAGATTTTTCAGCGATCGTTGCGACATTTGCGTCGGTTTTTCCACAGGCGAATCTCTTCCGTTTGTCCGAGAGCGACTATGCGTTGCTGGGAAGTGAGTCTCCGCTGGTGTTTGACCTTGATTTTCCGAAGCGCGCGGATATTTTTCTGAGGAATTTTGTTTTCGCAAACGATGACCTCAGGCAATGGATCTCCGCAAATCCCTCCTATATCCATACGGATGACCGCATGCAACTCGAGTACAGCGCACCGCGTTCACTGCACCGGCAAACCAGCGACGCTAATTTGAAAAGCCTTTTTGGTTCGCCACGGCACGAAAGATTGCCGAAGTCGACGCGGCCGATGCCTGCCTATTTAGCCGGGGAGATTTTTTCAAAGACCGCCTCATTGGCGTACAACGCCGGAAATTACCAGGAAGCCGCCATCAGCTATTCGGCCGGTCTCGCGGCAAGACCCGATCTTAGAGACTTGGAGTTTTTGGGGCGTGCGTTCGCGCGGCTTGGGCAGCTGGGGCCCGCGTTCAAGATTTATGATGCGTTGGCAGAGAACCCCTCAATGAAGGACCGTGCCGGTTGGTTGAAAGGCGAGGCCGCTTTGTTATGGCGCTCGCTGGAGGGACCGCTGTCTCCGGAAGACATGCGAATATTGTCCGGATATTATTATCTGCTGGGGGAACCGACGGAGAGTTTGCGTTGGCTGCTTCAAGTGTTGACCACAAAAGAAGTGCGCGTGGATGATTATGAGTCTGCCGCCAAACAATCGTTATTAAGGCGGGATATTCTTAATGCGGAACGTTATCTCAACGAAGCCAAAAAAATGGAGCCGGGCAGATCTTGGGAGTCCGCTGAGAAATCTATCGAAAGCGTGAAAGAAAGAGAGCGGGTGGAGCTGCTCCTTGCACAGGGACGGCTTTATCTTCGGGCCAACGCCTTTGAAGAAGCCAGGCGTGTATTTAAAAAAATTAATCAAAGCGGGGTTGAAGAAAATGAAGCCAAAATGCTTTTATCGAACGCGGAGGCGGGAATCAAGTGAGTCAAATCAGTGAGAGCGCGGGCGGTATTGTTTTAAACCCGTCGGGTCAGGTGTTGGTCGTGAACCAGAAGAGAAATTCGTGGTCTTTGCCAAAAGGGCACCTGAATCCCGGAGAAAGTGCGCTTGCGGCGGCTCAGCGCGAGATCTACGAGGAATCAGGTGTTTCCGACTTAACGCTCATAAAGGACCTGGGTTTTTATGAAAGGCCCAAAATCCATCTTGGCGGCGGGGATGACGTCACCGAGATCAAGCGAATCCATATGTTTATGTTTAAGACGCAGCAGGTCGAGCTTCGTCCTCTGGACCCTGATAATCCGGAGGCCCGCTGGCTGGGGCTTCGCGATGCGGCAGATCTCCTGACGCATTCCAAAGATAGAGAGTTTTTGCTTAATGCGATGGGTAATATTTGATAAAATAAACGCTGATTTGTTGAGAGGGACATTCATGTCTAGAACATGGAAGACCGCGGCCGTTGGCTTGATAGCATCGGTTGTCTTTTGCGCGCCGGGTATCGCCAAGGAAAAGCTCCGTTCGTTGGACGGCCGCGTTTACGTCGTCGAGATGGTATCTCAGGGGAATCCGGGTAAGAAGATGCCGGATGAATACACGTTCGGAAACCGCCTCCTCAAAAACAAGCATTTTGCTTCGTTTGGCGACGCGCTATGCGTGATCAACGATGTCTCCAACGCCACGCTCTTTACCGCGGAAACACGTCAAACAAAAGCGGGGAAGATTAAATGGATCGGCGCCGTGAAAGGTTCGTCGTTTGAGGCGACGGTCATTTGGTATAAAAGCGGCAGTCCTCCGTTGATCTACATCGTCAAAGGCAAGCTTAAGGAATAGCTCCAAGAGCATCTTCTCATTACTCCGTTTATTCAATAGCCCGGGAGTTCAAAGTGAATGTTATAAAGCGAATTTTTTATAGGAAGGAATTGGGTTGGCTTCAAGTTGAATCGGATGGCGGCCATATCACGAGAATTGATTTTGCGCGGGAACGCAAAGACATACCTTCAAAAAACCCGCTCTTGCGTAAATGCGTGCGCCAACTGAATGAGTACTTTGACGGCAAAAGAACGGTTTTCGGATTTCGGGTGGAGCAGGCGGGAAGCCGATTTGAGCGGCGCGTCTGGCGCGCATTGACGCGCATTCCTTATGGCCAAACCGTTTCCTATCAGGATGTAGCCAAAAAAATCGGTAAACCAAAGGCCGTCAGAGCCGTGGCCTCGGCCATTGGCAGGAACAAAGCGGCCGTGGTCGTGCCTTGTCATCGTGTGATCCGTAAAAGCGGCGCCTTGGGCGGTTTTGGGTGGGGATTGCCGAGAAAGAAATGGCTTTTGAGACATGAAGCCCGCTAAAAAAAATAAACGCACGGCTGAAAGGGCGCATATCTTTTATACGGGCCGCGTGCAGGGCGTGGGATTCCGTTATACGGCCGAGAAGATCGCGATGGAGTTAGCGCTTGTTGGCTGGGTCAAGAACCTGCCGGACCAGCGGGTCGAGCTCGTGTGCGAAGGCGCGAAAGAAGTTATCGAAGAATTGCTCGAGCAGATCAAAGAAAGTCATCTGGGTCCGCATATCCGCCGGGTCGAGTGCGCATGGGAAAAGGCCACGGGAGAGTTTAAGGATTTTCGAGTTGAGTTTTGCTATTGATGCATGTCATGTCTGAAAAAAAGGCGTCCGATAAAATCGCGGATTTAAAAAAGCAAGCCCAACGTCTCCGCAAGGAGATCGAGCGGCACAATGAATTGTATTACGCTCAAAACAAACCCGAGATCACGGATATAGAGTTTGACCGGCTATTGAAACAGCTGGAGGCGCTGGAAAAAAGCCATCCGGAAATCCTCATTCCCGATTCACCTACACAGCGTGTCGGCGGCAAACCCCAGGAAGGGTTCAGGTCGGTCGCGCATCTGGTGCCCATGCTCAGCATCGACAACACCTATTCGAAGGAGGAGCTGGAAGCGTTTGATGAGCGCGTGCGTAAAAATTTAGGCAGCGGGGACTATGAGTATGTGATGGAGTTGAAGATCGACGGAGTGTCTATGTCGCTCTTGTATGAGGACGGGCGCTTGGTTCGCGCGGCGACGCGCGGCGACGGGCAAACAGGCGACGACGTGACTTTGAACGTGCGGACCATTAAAACGGTGCCCCAAACGCTCAAGATCGCGAAAAAAGGCCGCATTGAGGTGCGTGGCGAGATATTCTTTACGAGAAAAAATTTTCTGGCTTTGAACGCAGAGAGAGAAAAAAACGAGGAAGATTTGTTCGCCAACCCGAGAAATGCGGCGGCGGGAACTCTGAAGCTGCTCGATTCGTCCGTGGTTTCCAAGCGAGGCCTGCAGTTTTACGCGCATGGAATCGGCGCCCACAAGGAAGATCATTTTAAGACGCACGAGGAGCTTCTGGAATATTATAAGAAAAGCGGCATTCCTGTAAACCCGCATAGCAAGAGGTGCCGCAACCTCTCAGAGATGTTTGGTGCCTGCGACTATTGGCAAAGCCGAAAAGCGGAATTGGATTATGATACTGACGGCCTGGTGTTTAAAGTAAACTCATTGGCGCAGCAGAGTGCTTTGGGTGCGACGAACAAGAGTCCGCGCTGGGTGATCGCGTTTAAGTTTCCGGCGGAGCGGGCGAAGACGCGTCTTTTGAATATTGACGTGCAGGTGGGACGCACAGGAGTTCTTACGCCCGTGGCGCATCTGGAACCCGTTTTTCTCGCGGGTACTACCGTCTCCCGGGCGACGCTTCATAACGAAGACGAGATTAAACGCCTCGATTTAAAAATCGGCGATTGGGTGATGATCGAGAAAAGCGGCGAGATAATCCCTCAGGTCATCGAGGTGCTCACACAAAAGCGCAACGGCAAAGAAAAGGTTTTTTCGATGCCCAAGCATTGTCCGGTTTGCGGATCCCAGGTTTACAGGGAGGCTGAGGAAGTGGCCTATCGATGCGTGAACGCGCGTTGCGTGGCGCAGTTGAAGGGCAAGTTGATTCACTTTTCATCCCGCAAGGCTATGGATATCGAGGGGTTGGGCGACGCGCTGGTCGAGCAATTGGTCGATAAAGGCATGCTCTCCGATTTTTCGGATATTTATGCGCTCAAAAAAGAAGAGCTGTCATCGCTCGAGAGAATGGGCGATAAATCCGCGTCGAATCTATTGATTCAGATAGAAAACAGCAAGCGGCAGGACCTGTCGCGTCTGGTGTACGGGTTGGGTATTCGTCATGTAGGAGTCAACGCCGCGAGAATTCTGGCCCAGCGGTTCGGCTCGATGGACAAATTGTCCGGGGCTTCGTCAGAGGAGCTTGTGTCCGTCGCAACGATCGGGGAGGTTATCGCTGAAAGCGTCGTTGATTTTTTTAAGATCAAAGAAAATCGTGATGTGATTCAAAAACTCGCGCGTTACGGTGTGTCCATGAAAAGTGCGCAGAAGAGCGGCGATCAATCGCTCGCAGGGCAAACATTCGTGCTGACAGGAACGCTTGAGGGCTACACGCGGGATGACGCCGCGCAGGCCATCCTGAATCGCGGAGGCCATGTGGCTTCAAGCGTCAGCAAAAACACCACTGCGGTTATCGCGGGAGGTGCCCCGGGTTCAAAGCTCGAAACGGCCAAAAAATTGGGCGTCAAAATTTTGGATGAAAGTCAGTTTAAAAAGCTCATCGGAGCTTGATAGAGAGAGGAAACTATGAAAAAAGGCGTTGTGGCGGTTCTGATATTGTCGTTGGTTTTCAGTTTGGCGGGTTGCGCATCCGTTCAAAAAAAGTTCACGCGTAAAAAGAAGGAGAAGTATCAGCCGTCCGTGATATTTCTGGAAGAAACGACCTATCAAAAGAAGTATTCGAACGATTACTACTATAAAACACATTTTACAATGTGGCGCACATGGCATGATGAGCTCATACAGCAATTGGGCGGTAATTCCAAGAAACTGAGGCGCTGCGCTCAGGAAACCTATAATCATCTGACCGAGATGAACCGCTACTTAACCCCTGAAAAACAGGGTGAGCTGCAGCCCATACTCAATACGGTGGCGCAGATCACGAAGCGCATCGACAACGGCACCGTCTCGAGCTCTGAAATCGGTACCGTTCGCGTTGAGTTGGAAAAAATGAGACGCCTCGTCACAAATGATTTTTACTATGACAAGGTCAAAGACTTCCTGATGCCGGATGTCGTGGACTTGGGATCGGCTCCCGCGCCCGCAGCGCCGGCCGCGACAGAGGCGGCGCCCGCTGAATGATCGACTCCGTCGAATCATTCCTCGATTTTCTCACGATAGAAAAAGGGCTCTCAAAGAACACCCGCATGGCGTATCGCCGTGATCTGGTGCGCTACGTCACGTTTCTCCGCAAGAGAAAAATTGCGGCGTTGAACCAAGTCGCTCGACGCGACATTATGGATTTCCTCCTGCAGGAAAGAGACAGGGAACTTCAACCCAGCTCCGTCTCGCGTGCGCTCGTAGCCATCCGCGTTCTGCACCGTTTTCTTTTTCAGGAGGGAAAGCTTAAGGAGGATGTCACCACCGCACTTGAGTCGCCGAAGCTGTGGAAGCGTCTGCCGGGTTATCTCAGCCAGGAAGAGGTTGAGCGTCTGCTAAAAGCGCCTGATTTGAAAGAGGATCAAGGGATTCGCGATCACGCAATTCTCGAGTTAATGTATGCGACGGGACTCCGCGCGTCCGAGGTGAGCGATCTGAGTTTGACGCATCTTCATGCCGAGCTGGGGTATCTGCGCGCTATCGGCAAAGGGGACAAGGAACGCATCGTTCCCATGGGAGAGATGGCAAAGCTAAGCTTATCGCGGTATGTTCAAAAGGTGCGGCCCCGCTGGACCAAGAAAACCCAGGACGGACATGCTTTTGTGACCCGATTCGGCAAAAGGATGTCCCGGCAGAGCGTATGGGCGATTCTCAAGAAATATGCTAAAATAGCCGGCATAACCAAGAAGATCTACCCCCATATCCTAAGACACTCGTTCGCGACGCATCTTTTAGGCAATGGAGCGGATTTGCGCGTTGTGCAGGAGTTATTGGGCCACTCTGATATATCCACAACCCAGATTTACACGCACGTAGACAAATCTAGGTTGAAGTCCATACACAAAAAATTTCATCCAAGGGCCTAAGAAAAGAGGAATGGTATGTCTCAACGATCTAGCCAAGTAGCCGAAGAACTGCGTAAGATCATCAGCATGATTATTCTCGGCGATCTCAACGATCCGCGCATGGGTTTTGTCACAATCACCCGGATCGAGCTCACGGACGACCTGCGTTTCGCGCGCGTATTCTACAGCGTATTGGGCGACGAGGAACAGAAGGCCGCCACCCAGGAGGCCATTGATGAGAACCTCTCCTTTATCCGCCGGCTCGCCGTCGAGCGCATCAACATGAAGTTCGCGATGGACATCAAGTTTGAGCTCGATCAATCCATCGAGCACAGCTTCAAGATCGATTCGATCATCAAAAAGCTAAAAGAAAAAGAGTAATTTTAATGGACGGAATTCTTCTGCTCGATAAACCGCGCGGATGGACGAGTCACGACGCCGTGGATTTTGTCCGCCGTAAGATCGGACAGAAAAAGGTCGGTCACGCCGGAACGCTGGACCCTTTGGCGACGGGGCTCCTGGTTCTTTTGCTCGGCCGGGCCACGAAGTGGTCCGATGAGCTGATGGGTCACGACAAAGAGTACTGCGGCACCATCCGTTTGGGCATTGCCACGGACACCTACGATCTGGAAGGAAAGATCCTGACCGAAGCGCCGTTCAGCCATATCTCGCGTGAGGAAGTGGAGGCCTGTTTTGCGGGCTTTCGAGGAGAGATCGAGCAAACGGCTCCCGTATATTCCGCTCTTAAAAAGCAGGGAAAGAAGCTTTATGAGTTGGCCAGGGCGGGAGTGGCCGTCGAAGCGCCCGTGCGGCGCGTGACGCTGCGTGAATTTCTCATCACGTCCTTTGAAGCTCCTGACATCGGTTTTCGACTTCTTTGTTCCAAAGGCACCTACGTGCGTTCGTTGGCTCAGGATATCGGCGCGCGTTTGGGCTGCGGTGCGACACTTGCGAGTCTACAGCGCGTTGCTTCGGGCCGCTTTGCGCTGACGGACGCGTGGCAACGCGAGGCATTGGCGGCAGCCAACACCGCAGCAATCGAAAAGTCTCTGCTCGAACGATGAAAGTCTACAAAGGCTTCCCGGGTAAAACGATTCCGGCGGCTCAACGCTCAATCGCCATCGGCGTGTTTGACGGCGTCCACCGCGGCCATCGCCGAATCATTGAAAAAATTCTGAAAGATGCCCGCCGTTATAAACGTCGTGCCATGATCATTACGTTTGATCCTCATCCCGGCAAAATTCTCCATCCCGCATCGGACCACCGTATCATTATGTCTTTGCCGCACCGGCTGCGTTTTTTTGAAAAAATCGGCGTCGACGAGACTCTCGTGATTCCTTTTAGCGCGAAGACGGCAAAGATTTCGCGAGAGGCCTTTCTTGATCGATTGACCGGCGCACTGGGCATGAAGACGCTTGTGGTCGGTCATGATTTCCGTTTCGGTCATCGTGGTCTCGGAGACGAAGCCTATTTGAAGCGTGAAGCCGTAGAAAAAAAATTTCGGGTGAATTTTATGCCCGCCCTCAAAGAAAAAGGGCAGATTATTTCCAGTACACGCCTTCGCCAGCTAATCGAAAAGGGAGATCTTAAGGTGGCGGCCCGCATGCTTGGCCGGCCTGTTTCGGTGCACGGGAACGTCATTAAAGGGCGTGGGCGTGGAAAGGGACTGGGCTATCCCACGGCAAATCTGAATCCGCATCACGAGACGTTACCTCCCGCGGGTGTCTATGCGGCCTGGGGTCAGCTCGATAATCAGCTGCTAAAGGGAGTGATTCATATCGGGCAGAGGCCGACGTTTGGCGACAAAGAGCGCACGCTCGAAGTGCACTTTTTGAACTTTCATCGAAATATCTACGGGCGTGAAGTAGAGCTTGTTTTTGTTAAGCGGTTAAGAGGGATACACAAGTTCGCCGGTCCCGGGGAGCTCATTCGCGCCATTCGGCGGGATGCCCGTCGGGCCAGGTTGCTCCTAAAAAGACATATTTAAGACCCTTTACAAACCGCCCACCGCACAGTATAATACCAGCTACTTAACATCCTAAAACGAATGGCTTTGTGTCTTTTGGAAAACGAAGCCCCCAATGAAGGTAAGTAATTTAAACAGAAAGAGTTAGAGGCATGTCGATTACCAAAGATAAAAAGAAAACAGTCATTCAAAAGTTTAAAACCCACGACAAGGACACGGGATCTTCCCATGTTCAAATCGCCGTATTGACGGAAAGAATCAATACGCTTGGCGATCACTTCAAAGGTCACATCAAGGACCATCATTCACGCCGCGGTCTTTTAAAGCTCGTGTCTCAACGACGCAAGCTTTTGGACTATCTCAAAAGAGAAGATCAAAAAGCTTACCAGAAGCTCATCACCGATCTCGATCTCAGAAAATAGGTCGGCGCCATGGTTAAAAAAATCGAAGTCCCACAGGGCAAGAACTCCCTTATTTTTGAAACAGGTTTAATGGCCAAACAGGCCGACGGAGCCGTCACCGTTCGTTTGGGTGACAGCATGGTTATTGTCGCGGTTTGCGTCGCGAAAACCCCGAAAGAAGGAACGGATTTCTTTCCTCTCACCGTCGATTATCAGGAAAAGGCGTACGCCGGCGGTAAGATCCCCGGCGGTTATTTCAAACGCGAAGGTAAAGCCACCGAGAAGGAAACACTGACCTCCCGGTTGATTGATCGCCCCCTGCGTCCCTTATTCCCCGAAGGTTTCTACAACGAAGTCCAGGTAACGGCCACGGTTCTGTCGTCAGACAAACAGAACAACACCGATATCCTCGCGATGAACGCCGCTTCCGCCGCCATGATGATTTCGGGCGCTCCTTATTTGGGACCTGCCGCCTCAGCGCGCGTGGGTGAAGTCGACGGACAGTTCGTGTTGAACCCAACTTACAAAGAACTTGAGCAAAGCACGATGGATATCGTCGTCGCGACCACCGAAAAGGGCATCATCATGATCGAGGCCGGCGCGAATATCGTCGCCGAATCGCGCATGGTAGAAGCCATTGATTTCGCGATCAAAGAGCTCAAACCCGTACTTAAGGCCCAGCGCGATCTCGCGAAGGCCGTCAATAAGCCGCAGATCAAAGTTGAGCTGACCACTTTACCGGAAGAGCTGATGAAAAAAGTCCGCTCTCTCGCCGTGAAAGAAATCAGCCGCATTAACGCGGAAGAAAAAACCAAGGAAAGCCGTGAAGAAGCGTTGAACGTTCTTTCGGACAAGATCCAGCCGGAAATCGTCGTCGAAGACGGTGAATTCAGCGAAGATCAATTCCATCAGGCGTTTCATGACGTCGAGAAGGAAGAGGTTCGTAAATTTATCCTCGATAAAAATATGCGCACGGACGGTCGTAAGTTCAACGAGATCCGCGCCATCAGCATTCACACCGGCCTGATTCCACGCGTGCATGGCTCCGCGCTTTTTACCCGCGGCCAGACGCAGTCTTTGGGAATCGCGACGCTGGGTACCAGTAAGGACGAGCAGATTATCGATGCGATTGAAGGAGATATCTATAAAAACTTCATGCTGCATTATAATTTTCCCGCGTTCTCCGTAGGCGAGATCAAGCCCAACCGCGGTCCCGGAAGACGGGAAATCGGTCACGGCGCTCTCGCAGAAAGAGGGCTTCGCGCGGTGGTTCCTTCCAAAGAGGAATTTCCTTATACGATTAGACTGGTTTCAGACATCCTGGAATCCAACGGCTCTTCTAGTATGGCCAGCGTTTGCTCCGGTACGCTCGCGATGATGGACGCCGGTGTTCCTATCAAGGCCCCTGTCAGCGGCATCGCCATGGGCTTGGTCAAAGAGGGTGACAAATACGCCGTGCTGAGCGATATCGCCGGCGTGGAAGATCATTTGGGTGACATGGATTTCAAGGTGACGGGAACCGCGGAAGGCGTTACCGCCATCCAGTTGGATCTCAAGCTGAAGGAATCCATCGAGCTGTCGATTCTCAAAAAGGCGCTGGAACAGGCCAAAGAGGGTCGTCTCTATATTCTCCAAAAGATGGTAGCCGTAATGTCCGCTCCGAAGACCGAATTGTCGGAATACGCTCCGCGTATCACGACGATCAAGGTGGATCCGGATAAGATCCGTGAAATTATCGGACCCGGCGGCAAGATGATTCGTAAGATCCAGGCGGATTCAGGCGCAGATATCGAAGTGGAAGATGACGGCACGGTGCGCATCGCTTCCTCCGATAACGAGGCCTCCGAAAAAGCCGTGGAAATGATCAATGGCATCACCTCCGACGCCGAAGTAGGTAAAATCTACAAAGCGACCGTCAAACGAATCATGAACTTTGGCGCGTTCTGCGAGATTTTACCGGGTAAGGAAGGATTGGTGCACGTCTCCGAATTATCCGACACGTTTGTCGATAAAGTTGACAGCGTCGTCAAAATCGGTGATCAGATCATGGTAAAGGTGATTGAGATAGACCAACAGGGAAGAATCAACCTGTCCAAAAAACAGGCGAATTCGGATGGTCCTCCGGTCGTTGCCAGACGCGAACCACGCGAGCGCGGTGAAAACGGTAAAAATTTCAATCAAAAAAGATCCCGGATCTGAAGACATCCCTCTGCCGGCATACATGTCGGAAGGGGCTTCAGGGATGGACCTTTACGCCGATATTCGTGAGGATGTCGTCCTGCATCCTCATGATATCAAATTGATCTCCACCGGGATTTCCATCAGTTTACCCGCCGGATACGAGGCGCAGATTCGTCCGCGCAGCGGTCTGGCGTTGAAGCACGGAATCACCCTGGTTAACACGCCCGGTACGATAGATTCGGATTACCGCGGCGTGATTCAATTGATTATGACGAACCTGGGTAAGGAGCCGTACGTGATCAAGCGCGGCAGCCGAGTTGCGCAGATGGTGATTCACGAGATTACGCGTGGCGAGATTCTCCAGGTCAGCGAGCTCAACGAGACGCGGCGCGCGGCCGGCGGTTTCGGACATACCGGAGTTTAGGAGCGGGCATGGACCAAAAAAAGATCAACGAAATCTCCGCGTTTATCTGGTTCAGTATTTCCGTTTTTACTTTACTGGCCCTCTTGACGTACACCCCGCACGACATCGCATTTGAAGTTTCCACACCGAATTCTCCTTTAAAAAACTTCGCAGGACCCGCCGGTGCGTACACGGGCTGGGTGTTGATGATCCTATTCGGAAAGACCGCGTATTTTCTCGTTCCAATTTTTCTGTTTTGGGCTCTGGCCAAATGGACCGGGAGGCGCAGCCAAAAGCTTTGGCTGAAAATTTTTTCCACCGTTGTTTTCTTTAGCTCCGCCTGCGCGCTATTTTCTCTTTTCGGGGAAGCCAGCGAGATTAACCGGTTTCAATCGGGCGGAATCATAGGTTTTTTTGTTTCGAACTTTCTCACCACGCTGTTCGGTAAAGCAGGTGTCTTTGTCGCGTTCTCTTTGTTCATCCTTTCCATCACGCTGACAACAGAGCTTCTTCTTCTGCAGATCACGATGGAGGTTTTTAAGAAGATTAAAGCGATCATGGTGGCTTCGAAGGCAGCATCCGAGAAAACGGAGAAGCCCGAGACGCCGAAACTCTTGGTAAAGCCCGCTGTGAAGCCCTCCGTCATGGAGAAATTAAAGCCTGCCGCTTTGATTCCTCCGAAGAAAGACGACGTAAAGCCGGCTAAAGCCGAGGCTAAAGCGGAAGTGAAGTCTCCCGTCAAGGAAGAGGTTCGAACGAAACCCGAGATCAAGCTCTCTATACCCAAAGTGGAGCCCAAACCCGTGGAAAAACCCTCCGCGGCGAGTGAAATGCCCACGATGGCCGACGACACGGGGAGTGATTACCGTTTGCCTCCGTTAGACCTTCTACAAAACGCGCCCGCGATGGATCAGGGCAAAGTGAAAGATGATCTGGAAGCCAGTTCCAAGGTTTTGGAAGACACGCTGCGCGATTTCGGAATAGACGCAAAAGTGGTGGAGGTGGAGCAGGGTCCCACGATTACCCGTTACGAGCTTCAGCCCGCGGCCGGCGTCAAAGTCGGCAAGATCACGTCTTTGGAGAATGACATAGCACTCGCGATGCGGGCGCACAGTGTCCGCATTATTGCACCCATTCCGGGTAAATCGCGCGTCGGCATCGAAGTCCCGAATGTGGCCGCGGCCACCGTGTATCTCAAAGATGTTATTCTCTCGGCAGAGTACCAAAAAGAAACTTCGAAGATCGGTATCATCATCGGAAAAGACACCGCAGGGTCTCCTTTGGTGTGCAATCTCGCCGATATGCCGCATCTATTAATCGCCGGTGCTACCAACACCGGTAAGAGCGTATGCATCAACAGCATCATCACGAGCATGCTGTACCGCGCCACGCCCGATGAAGTCAAATTTTTGATGATCGATCCCAAGATGGTGGAATTGCACTTCTACAACGACCTGCCGCACTTGATTTGCCCCGTCGTCACGGATAAATCCAAGGCGCCGGTGGCGTTGGGATGGGCCGTGAATGAAATGGAGCGTCGTTACAAGCTTCTTTCCAAAGTAGGCGCAAAGAATATCATCGCGTTTAATGACAAGGTTCAGAATAAAGAGATAGACCCAAAAAATTTAATGATTACCGACGCGAATCAGGATGAGCCGATCATCGTCAAGAAGATGCCTTATATCGTCATCATCATAGACGAATTGGCCGATCTCATGATGACATCCCAACAGGAAGTGGAAGGCACGATTACGCGCCTGGCCCAGCTGGCCCGCGCGGTCGGCATCCACATGATCATCGCCACACAGCGGCCTTCCGTGGACGTCATTACCGGCGTCATTAAGGCGAACTTCCCGGCGCGCATCGCGTTTCAAGTGGCATCCAAAGTCGATTCACGAACCATCCTCGATGAAAACGGAGCGGACAAACTTTTGGGCCGGGGTGACTGCCTCATGATGGATCCGCGCAAATCCAAGCTTGTGCGCGGTCAGGGTGCATGGGTTCAGGATAAAGAGATCGAGAAAATCACGCATTTCATCAAAAATCAGAGAAAGGCCGCCTATCAGGAAGGCGTCATTCAATCCACCGACAAAAAACAGGGTGCTTTCAGCGATTTCAAGCGGGACGAGGTTTACGAAGAGGCGAGGCGCGTGGTTCTGGAGACAGGCCAAGCTTCCGTCTCAATGGTTCAGCGCCGCTTGGGTTTGGGGTATACGCGCGCGGCACGCCTGATTGATATGATGGAAGAAGACGGCGTTGTCGGTCCCTATCGCGGAGCCAAACCCAGAGAAATTCTCATTGAGCGGCCAAACGCCAAAGGCGCCAACGTCAATGTGCCGGAGCCGGAAGAAGACAAAGAGACGGCCCAATGAACGCCTCATCGATAGGCACTACACTTAGAGAAGCCCGCAGCCGGAAAGCGCTTTCCCTCGAGGACGTGCATTCCCGCATAAAAATACACCCGCGTGTTTTGCAACTCCTCGAAGAAGATAAATTCGATAAACTTCCCAGTCCGCTATTTGTCAAAAGTTTTATCAAGAGCTACGCTGAGCTTCTGGAGATTAATCCGCGCGACCTTATTCAACTGTACGAGAAGGATAAAAAGGAGCCTGAGCAGGTTTTATTCATCAAGCCTTCGGAGTTACGCGACCGGAAATCTACGATCAGTCGAGAGACCGTCACCAAAATTATTGCCGTTGCGGTTGTTATCTTTGTGTTATTCGGAGCGGTCAAGGTTTCCGCCTGGGCGATCGGCGGAATCAAAAAGGCCTTTAGCGCCAAGATGGCGGCTTCTCCCAAGAAGGCAAAGACCGTGAAAAAGAGCAAATCCGTTGAGACCGAAGACGTCGCTCCCGCAGTCGCGGCCGTGAAGGAAGAGCCGGTCAAGGAAGATTCCGCGTGGCTTCGCAGCGTGGATCAAAAAAACTTTCCCAAAATCACCAAAAAAACCAAACTGACCCTGAAGGTGAAGGCCACGGATAACGTCTGGATGCGCATCACCTCCGACGGAAAAGTCTTATTTGAATCCACCCTCAAGAAAAACAAAGAAGAGACCTGGTACGCTCAGGATCAGATAGAGATTTGGTCCGGAAATACCTCGTTGATGAAGCTGAATCTAAATAATTATGATCTGGGCGTCATCAGTAAGGGCGTGGTCAAGAAACTCGTGGTTGACCGCGAAGGCGTGCGTATCGCATGAAGGTCGGGTTACTGAGTTTGGGTTGCGCCCGTACTTTGGTGGACTCCGAAGTCGCGCTGGGAAGTCTCAAGGAAGAGGGTTATGAGATCGTTCGCGATCCTCGGAAGGCGGATATCGCGATAGTCAACACCTGCGGTTTCATCGAAGAGGCGAAGGTGGAATCCATCGACGCCATTCTGCAGCTGTGCGAACTCAAACGTAAGGGCAAGATTTCCGCGGTGGTTGTTCTCGGCTGCCTGGCTCAGCGCTTCGGCCCCGAACTGGAAAAAGAACTCAAAGAAGTTGACGGCATCGTCGGAACAAACAACTACGGCGACCTCGCCAAGATTTTAAATCCCATCCGCGACAAAAAAGAAAAAGTTTACGAGGTTAAGGCCAAGCCGCATTATCTTCTGGATGAGAACACTCCGCGCGAACTCCTGACACCCGCGCATTACGCGTACGTCAAGATATCCGAGGGCTGTATCAACGCCTGTTCTTACTGCGTGATACCCAAGATGAAAGGCCCGCACCGCTCACGTTCCATAGAATCCATCGTCGCCGAAGTGCAGCGCCTGACAAAGAGCCGCAAGCTCTCCGAAATCAGTCTGATTGGCCAGGATACGGCCGCATTCGGGTACGACATCGACAAGCGCTTGCGTCTTCCGGAACTTTTGAGAGAACTCTCCAAACTGAATGCGGTTCCGTGGCTGCGTCTGTTGTACGCACACCCGGGTCATGTCACACAGGAATTGATTGATACGATGGCGGAAAGCAAAACGATTTGTTCTTATGTGGATTTTCCCATCGAGCACAGCCATGACGCGATGCTCAAACGCATGAACCGCGGCGTCGACCGCGCCAAGATGGAGTGGGGGATTCGCGAACTGCGTAAGAAAATGCCCGGTGTCAGCATCCGGACGACGATCATCGTCGGCTTTCCCGGTGAAACGGAGGAAGAATTCCGGGATCTCATGGCTTTTCTTAAAGAATACCGTTTTGAGCGGCTGGGAGCGTTTATGTTTTCGCAGGAAGAGGGTGCTCGCGCCTATAATCTTCCGGATCAAATCCCGCAGGAACTGCGCCAGGAACGTTTCAACGCGGTGATGGCGCAGCAGCAGCAAATTTCCCAAGAGATCAACGAAACTTTTATCGGCAAAGCGGTCCGCGTTCTAATTGATGAGAAAAGTCCCGACGAAGACAACGCCTACATCGGTCGCAGTGAGGCGGACGCGCCGGAAGTCGACGGACAGGTCATTGTTCATTCGTCCTCGCGCCTTCAGCCCGGAGATTTCGCTGATGTGCGTATCACCGACGCCCTCGAGTACGACCTGATCGGAGATTATGAATCCGTTCGCGCGTAATCTGCCGAACATCCTCACGTTTTCCCGCATTTTTCTTTCCTTTGTGTTCATGTATCTTTTGTCCTTACCCGGAGTGAAGTTTAAATGGGCGGCGCTCATCACGTTTGCGGTGGCTTCATTCACGGACTATCTGGACGGGCGTGTCGCCCGCGAGGCAAAGATTACTTCCGCTTTTGGACAGCTGATGGATCCCATCGCCGATAAGGTACTCACGCTGTCGGCGTTTCTGGCGTTTGTGCAGCTTGATATCGTACCGGCGTGGATGGTGGTGATTGTCGTAGTGAGAGATATCATGATCACCGCGCTTCGGTTCATGATGGTAAAGCCCGAGTCACGCGGAGCGCGATTTAGCGGAAAATTCAAGACGCTGACACAATTTATTTTTATCGTTGCCGTCCTGATTTTTATCCCGATCAGGGAAGCCGGCCAACTTTCCGCAGAAACCATAAGAGTATCGTTGGACTATATCTATGGCTCCATGCTTTTCATCGTGGTGTTTACGCTGTGGAGCGGCATTCGCTACCTCATGGTTAACAAGGATTCCCTCACGTGACGCTTCTGCGTCAGCGCATCATTAAGGTCTGCGCGTCGTTTTTTTATATCGGCTATCTACCCGTGGGACCGGGGACGTTCGGCAGTCTAGCCGGACTGGCACTCGCGTGGTTCTTCCATGATCAGCTATTGGCTATGTTTGTGGTTTTAACGCTTCTGGGTATCTTCATCGCTGGGGACTCGGTGAGGGTTTTTGGCAAGCATGATTCCTCACGTTTTGTGCTCGATGAGGTCTCGGGCATGATGCTTACGGTTCTCTGGCTTCCGTTGGACCCGATTGTTTACATCAACGGTTTTGTCCTGTTCCGAATCCTGGATGCGTTTAAGCCATGGCCCATTATTTTGCTGCAGCGCAGTAAAAACGCGTCGAGCATCATGACGGACGACCTCGCAGCCGGTCTCGCCGCGCACCTAATTCTTCGAATTCTCCTCTATTTCTCCGTCATTTAATCGTCTAGCCTTAGCAGGTGTTACCTCAAGCTAACCCGCGCTTGATTTGCGGGGGAGTTAAATTCGTTCAACAAAAAGAATAGATTTTTATGTTCTCGCTATTGAGGTTTATCGTAGTGTGATAAAATATCTCTATTCATCAGGGAGTTCAAATGAAAGAAGTGCTTGTTTTAAAACACGTTGAAACGGAAGACGCCGGAACCATTCGGGATTATCTGCAGGATAAAAAAATCAGGTTTCGGTCTGTCAATCTGTACTCCGGAGACAAGCTGCCCATTACGACGGAAGAGGTTTCGGCCGTTATCATCATGGGAGGTCCCATGAACGTGTACGACGAAGACAAGCACGCCTTTTTAAAAGATGAAAACCGTTTTATAAAACAGATTCTAGAGGAAAAAGTTCCCGTGTTTGGCGTATGTCTGGGATCTCAGTTGATTGCGAAGGCCCTGGGGACGAGAGTGCATAAAGCGCCCCTTCCTGAGATAGGCTGGGACAACGTTACGTTGACGAAAGAGGCTGGTCAGGACACCGTCTTTTCCCAAGTCGGCGAACCTGTTTTAAAGGTGCTGCAGTGGCATGAAGATACGTTTGAGCTTCCGCCGGATGCTGTGTTACTCGCGAAAGGCGATAAGGTCAAAAATCAGGCCTATGTGATAGGCGATCACGCGTACGGCCTGCAGTTTCATGTGGAAGTGAATCGTCGCATGCTAAAGGAGTGGTTCAAGAGACGTGATGACGTGGTAAAAATTTTGCAGGATTACGAAGATTACAGAGACAAGCTCAAAGGGATCACAGAAAAAATGTACCAAAAGTTTTTTGAGAAAATCACCTTATGAAGAAAATTTTTTTGGCGGCGGGTATTGTCATTCTTATTATCACGGGAGCGCAGGCAATGGAAAACAAAACATCTAAATCCGAAGATCCGTGGAAGAGCAAATTAACGCCCGAACAGTATCATATTTGCCGGCTGAAGGGTACCGAAGCGCCGTTTTCGGGGAAATTGTATAAAAACAAAGAGAACGGGATGTATAAATGCGTTGCCTGCGGCACCGAGCTTTTTAGTTCTGATACAAAATTCGATTCCGGGACAGGGTGGCCCAGTTTTTACGACGTGGTGAACAACCAAAATGTAAAAACGCAGGTGGATAGAAGCCATGGGATGGAGAGGACCGAAGTGCTTTGCGCCAAATGCGGATCCCATCTGGGGCACGTTTTTGAGGATGGCCCCAATCCCACGGGCCTGCGCTACTGCATCAACTCCGTGGCGCTCGACTTCGAGAAGAAATAAGCAATTCCTGCCTTAACAATTCCAAAGCTTTTTGTGCCGCGGAAAACTTTATCTCCGCCCTGGTTCCCAAGAGATTGAGCCGGATGCATCGCGTTCTTTTGGGTCCCGAAACCGCCACATATACCAAACCCACCGGCTTCGACCGAGTGCCGCCGTCCGGACCCGCGATACCCGTGATCCCCAGACTATAATCGGTGGAGAAACGCTGTCTAATATTCTGAGCCATTTGAGTGGCAACGCGGGAACTGACGGCCCCTTCAGAGCTCAGTGTTTCGCGCGAGACTCCGAGGGTTTTAATTTTGATATGATTGGCGTAAGCGATCACGCCGCCGTTAAAATAGGCCGAGGATCCGGGTGTTTGCGTAAGCATGTGCGACACGAGGCCTCCGGTGCAGGATTCCGCGGTGCTGAGCGTTGCCCTTTGTTTCTTTAATAACGCGCCCACCGATGATCCGAGCGTGTCGTTATCAACACCGAATACCGAGTTCCCGAGACGCCGCCGAATAAGCCGCTCGATCTTATCCGCTGCCGCGGATGCCGCGCGCAGCGATGAGGCCTTGGACATGATCTTTAGTTCGACATTTCCGGGTTTCGCATAGATGCCAACTGTGAGAGGCGGCTTTAATTTCAAGAGATCCCGGACCTTTTTGGCGACTTGCGTTTCCAGAAGGCCTCCAATGCGGACCGCGCGCACAACGAAGCTTTGTTTTGCAATCCCGGTATTCTTAAAGATTTGAGGGAGTGCCTGTGTGACGAACATAGGCTCCAGTTCACGCGGAGGCCCTGGGAGCACCACGAGCCACTTGGGTGCATCCTCATAAAAGAACGGACAAAATAACCCGGGGGCGGTGCCTTTTTGATTATCCAGCACCAACGCACCGGCCGGCACGTAGCACTGATCTTTGGCGATGGCATCTACACGCAAGCGGCGGTCTTTGAAGCGCTTTAAAATTTGTTTGTACGTTTTCTCATGGAACAGGCGTTCGCGACCGAGGAAGCGGGTAACGGCTCTGGAGGTGATGTCATCATCGGTGGGACCCAGCCCGCCGGTGGTAATGATAATATCAGCGCGGTTTGCGGCCGTTTTCAGGCATTCAATCAGACGCTCCTCGTTATCGCCGACGGTAATATGGTGGTACACATCAATGGCGTTTTCGGCCAATTTTTGGGATAAAAAGCGGGAATTGGTGTTGGTGATGGACCCAACCAGAAGCTCGGTGCCTACGCAGATGATCTCAGCCTTCAAATGCCTCTCCTTAAAGGGCCATTTTAGCAGGTATTTGCCAATTTTTTGAACGAAAAATGAGCAGCTCGTCGTCCTGTGATATAAGAGGGAAAATAGGCCCAAACTTCGCTTTACAGCCCATATCTCGCAGAGTATAATAATGCTTCGAGAAAAGGCCGTAAAAAGCCCAAAAATTTTTCCTTAAATGGTTCGTAAGAGGCAAGTTATCGCTAATTCACTGAGTGCAATGGAGGCGTCCGCATGTCACGGCAGGTAAAAGAAAAAAAAGAAGAAAAAAATACCAAAGAAGTCAAAGAAGCCGTATCCAATAATAACGAGAAAAAGAAGGCCTTGGATGCCGCAGTTTCGCAGATTGAAAAGCACTTCGGTAAAGGTTCCATTATGACGCTGGGGCAGGGCGTGAAGCTCGATGTTCCCGCGATCCCTACCGGTTCTATCGCGTTGGATATCGCGCTGGGAGTGGGTGGCGTGCCTCGCGGACGCGTGGTGGAAATCTACGGGCCTGAGTCCAGCGGTAAAACCACACTGACCTTAAGTGTGATTGCGCAGGCACAAAAAAGAAAAGGCACGGCGGCATTTATCGACGCTGAACACGCGTTCGATCCGACCTATGCCAAAAAATTAGGCGTGAACCTCGACGATCTTTTGATTTCGCAGCCGGATACCGGGGAGCAAGCCCTCGAGATCACGGAAATGCTAGTACGCTCCAACGCCATCGACGTCATCGTCGTGGATTCCGTGGCGGCCTTGGTTCCCAAAGCGGAAATCGAAGGCGAGATGGGGCAGTCGCACATGGGGTTGCAGGCCCGTTTGATGAGCCAAGCGCTCCGTAAACTTACGGCAGCCATTGCCAAGTCCAAATCAACTCTGATATTTATCAACCAGCTTCGCGATAAAATCGGAGTGATGTTCGGTAATCCGGAAACAACGCCGGGCGGCCGCGCACTCAAATTTTACTCCTCAGTACGCCTGGATATTCGCCGTATCGCGCAGATCAAGCGCGGTGAGGAGATCGTCGGCGGCCGTGTTCGCGTGAAGGTCGTTAAAAATAAAGTTGCCGCGCCGTTTAAACAGGCCGAATTCGATTTGATGTATGACGAGGGCGTGTCCTCAATCGGCAGTGTGCTGGATATGGCCGAGACTTATGAATTCGTCCGCCAAAGCGGGAGCTGGCTGCTCTTCGGAGAAGAAAAGCTGGGACAGGGCAGAGAGAACGCGAAGGCGTTCCTGCGCGAAAATCCGAAGGTGCTGAGCGAGCTTGAAAAAAGAATCACGGAAAAAGTTAAGGCCCCTACGGTTTAAGCAGTAGAACGTTAAACGAAATACGTTAACCGTTTGCCCCGCCCTTTCAAGAGCGGGGCGAACTTTCTTCTCAGGAACATGGAATCAAAAGCCAAAGAAACGATAACGGAACACGACGAACGCTTGCTGAAAGCCAAGAGCGATGCGCTGCGTCTTTTATCGTTCCGAGCGCGCAGTGTCGAAGAATTGCGTTCGCGTCTTAAGCTCAAGAAATTTTCAGCCGATATCATCGATGAGGTGATCGACTCTTTTCAACGGCAGGGCCTTTTAAACGACGAGAAGTTTGCCGAGCTTTATGCGAACTCCCGCGTCTACAGCCGGCCCACCGGCAAGAAGCAGGTTGAGGCGGATCTCAAAAAGAAGGGGATCTCGGCCAAAGTGGTCTCTGAAACGCTTAACAAAATGACGGACTATGACGAGAAAAAGGCCGCGAGAGATCTGGTGTTCTCGCGTTTTCACAAGATGACGGGCGTTTCGCGCGAAAAGAAAAAAGCGCGGCTTTTTAGTTTTTTGCAGAGACGCGGATTTTCAACCGCGGTAATTTTTTCAGTTTTATCCGAACTTTTTAGCGAAGTGACCGAGGAATCATGACAGTCGATCAGCTGAGACAACGCTATCTCGATTTTTTCAAATCCAAGAACCACAAGTTCTATGAGAGCG